>NZ_JBLWTN010000010.1:0-167464 GCF_048270125.1 Thalassoglobus sp.
CCTCCTTTCTGAGAAGAAACACATGCAAATCCCAAACCAACTTGTACACTAAAAGCAAAGTTTCAGGACCGGTTCTAAAGAAATGCGTTCTTCACGGGCACACGGTAGAGCAAACTGCTCTAGGAACCAGTCCGGAAACCTCTGGAATAGCCGCTTTGCTTTACGTTTGAGAGAGCAATTTTCAGTTTCAGGATCAGTTCTAAAAAGAGTTCAGGTCGACTTCGCTGGAATGAGCCAGATGTCTGTCGTTAATTCCTGTTAGACATCAACGGTCGGGCGATCCTGGTCCACAAACGGAGTTCGCTCGGAGACGCTGTAAGTGTCTCGCTCACGACCTGTATTTGCGACAATCAATTCTGCAAGCATGCCAAGTGAGAGCCCCTGAGCTCCGAGTAACAGCGAAGCGACAGAATAGAGCAACAGCGGACGACCACCAATCGGTGCTGGCTCAAAAACATGAATCATATTCATGAATATCCAGAGCACTCCCAGGTATGTCAGTCCGAGAACACCGAGCCCGAAGAAGAATAGACCGATTCCGCCGAGCATATGTTGTGGCCGCTGCCCGAAACCTGTCAGAAACTTGACCGTCAGGAGATCGAGGAAACCGCGCAGGAACCGTCGAACACCATACTTGGAGTAGCCGAACTGACGCGGACGGTGGTGGACCGGGACCTCTGCAACCTTGAAGCCACGTGCATGTGCCAGCACAGCGATAAAGCGGTGCATCTCACCATACAGGCGGACTTCTCGCGGGACTTCCACCCGGAACATTTTGATACCGCAATTGTGATCGTGCAGCTTCAATCCATTTAAAGCGCCAACCATCCAGTTGAAAACCTTACTCGGATAGACTTTATGCCAAGGATCGAGCCGACGCTCTTTCCATCCGTTGACGACATCGTACCCTTCATCGATTTTCGCAAGGAAACTCGGAATCTCGGCGGGATCGTCTTGCAGATCCGCGTCCATCATCATGATGTACTTACCACGGACGGCATTCATTCCGGCTGTTAACGCTGCCGCTTTCCCGAAGTTGCGACGGAAGCGAATCCCGAAAATGCGTTGATCCTTTTCCGCCAGGTCCGAGATAATCGACCACGATGAATCGGTCGAGCCGTCGTCAATGAAAATCACTTCAACGTTAATCGCATTCGACTGGCACACATCGATAATCTGCCGATGCAACTCTCGGAGCGATTCTTCTTCATTCAAAACGGGGATAACGATCGAAAGCATGAGAGTTTCCTGCGCGATGTTGCCTGAGTGTCTCGATCACAGCTTTGGTGAGCTGCAACCAATTCTGAGGTCCAAACAGTAGCCGCTGATCCGAAGGCGAGAATTCAAAAGCCAAAGTGGATCTGTGCGTCCAATCCAGAATCAGTGCGCTACCTGAGTTCCGGAAACATGATCGAATGAACAAAACTTGCACACTTAAGTTGTGCAAGACTTTTAGAACCGAGTTCGAAAACCTCAATTTGACCTCTCAAACACTGAGAAAAGCCTCTATCGCAAAGATTTCCGAAGGAGGACCTAAGATATCCACTTACTACGGATCGATGCTAGCCCGAATTGCCCACCTCTGATGATTGTTCAGCCGATTGCTCTTTCAGTATGAAGTTACTCGGCTTCGGCTTGAGGCGGCTTCAAGTTCCGAGTCTCACCGAGTATTCTGTATTGATCGAAATGAACACAAAGCTGTCAAATGAACGGCTCCAGAAAAACAGAATCTGAAAAGAACGTAGAATCGATGGAAATCCTGCCTGCAATTGATCTTAGAAACGGTAAATGTGTCCGGCTCCGACAAGGAGACTACAACCAGGAAACAATCTTTGGAGATGATCCTGTCGCCATGGCGAAACGCTGGGAGGACGAAGGAGGCCAATGGCTGCACCTTGTCGACCTGGATGGTGCAAAAGCTGGCAAACCGGCAAACGTCGATGTCATCCGAAAAATTGTGGAAGCGGTGCAGATCCCCTGTCAGCTGGGAGGCGGAATTCGCAGCGAAGAGATCGTGCAGTCGATGTTAAAAGATGTTGGCCTCAGCCGTGTCATCATCGGAACGCAGGCGCTCAAAGAACCGGAATGGTTCAAAGAGATCGTTCAGAAATTTCCGAATCAGGTCTGTCTGGGGCTCGATGCTCGAGACTCAATGGTTGCGACCGAAGGTTGGCTGGACGTCTCGAAGACATCCGCTCTGGAACTGGCAAAAGGATATGTTGGGCTTCCATTGGCAGCGGTTATCTACACGAACATTGCGAACGATGGAATGATGCAGGGAATCGACGATGGAACCCTGAAGGACTTCGTGCAACTTGCGGAGATGGGTCTCAAAGTGATTGCTTCCGGAGGAGTGACCACAATGGAGGACATCACCAAGCTGAATGCGATATCGAAGGAACATCCCAATTTGATCGGTGCGATTACCGGACGAGCGATTTACGAAGGAACCGTCGATCTCGCCGAAGCTGTTCGTCTGACATCAGCTTGAATATTGTGAATTTCATATTGCCCCAGACTCCATGTCTGGGGCTCACCGGCTAGCCATCATGAACCAACCGAACATCCTGCTCGTGATCGCCGATGGAATGCAGGCGGGTGCTGTCGAGCCGAACCATCCCTGTCTCACACCAAACCTGACCGCCCTCGCTGATCGAGGAGTCCGATTCAAAAACGCTCACACAACATGCCCAACTTGCTCACCAGCACGAGCCAGTTTAATGACCGGGCTGTTGCCGCATAACCACGGTGTTCTCGAAGTGGAGCATGGTCGCGACGAAGACCAATCTGTGCTACGAACACAGTACCCGCATTTTGCTCAGCGACTTTCCGACGCGGGCTACTCGACCGGGTACTTTGGGAAGTGGCATATCGAACGAACAAACGATGTTGCAAAGTTCGGATGGCAGGAAAGTGTTGTCAAAGGGGCCGAGCACGTCAAAGGACTTGGTCGCGGAGACCGTGGTCCACAAAGCGTTCAAATCGATGAAACTTTGCGGGGTGAAGTGAGTGGTCCAAAAGGATACCGCACCGTTTTACATTGGGGCATTACAGATACACCACTCCTTGAACGCTACCCCGGCACCACCGTCCTTGATGCCGAAGACTATCTACAAAAAGCGACAACAGAGCAGTCTCCCTGGTGTTGTTGTGTCAGCTTCTCTGAGCCGAACGAAGCACTTGTCGTCGGTCGGGAAACGTGGGACCAATACGGAAATATCGACATCCCGTTACCGGTCAATTTTCAAGATGACCTTTCGGACCGCCCCAATATCTATCAACGCCAGCGAAAGATCGGAGCAAACCTTTCGGATGAACATTGGAAGTCTGCGCGAAGATGCTACTTCGGTCGGATCACAGAAGTCGATTCCCTGCTGCCGCGTCTTCTCGCTCCCATCGAAAAGGCAGGCCAGCTCGAAAATACCGTTGTTGTCTTCGTCGCCGACCATGGTCGATACGTCGGCGGACACGGTTTTGATGCTCACAATTTTGGGGCGTTTGAGGAAATCTATCGCATCCCTTTGATTGTCGCTGGGCCCGAAGTCGCCTTAGGAAAAACTTGCGAGGCGTTTGTCAGCATCGGAGATGTTGGCGTCACGCTGAACGACTTGGGACAGGCTGAATCGATGGCATCCCCCGATTCAAATTCCTTCAAATCATTGCTTAGCTCACCCGATGACATCCCGGAAAGATTCCAAACGGGTTACGCTGAGTATCATGGAACACGATTTCCGTTGATGCAAAGAATTCTTTGGGAAGGCCCTTGGAAGTTTGTCTTCAACGGATTCGACTTCGACGAACTTTACAATCTCGATGATGATCCGCACGAAATGCAGAATCTCATCAACGAAGAAACACAGCAAGACCGTATTCAAGAGATGATGGCGAAACTCTGGAAGCGAGTTCGAGAAACAGGAGACCGCGCCATCCTTGAGTCTCATTATTTTTCCATGCGATTTGCTGCTGTCGGGCCAGATGCCTCAGTCGAATGATCGGCTCGATTTGACCTGCAGCCAAGACCACTTAAAATTCATTTTCCGTATTTCTATTTTATTTTTCAACTTTTGACTTTGCTTGTAGAAGAGGTGCAATATGAAAATCGCCCAAGTTGCAGCCGTCATGTTCACATTACTTCTCTCCTTGGGAATCGTGCTGTGGCTGGCAGGTTCAGCCCCGACAACAGTTCGTGAGAAGGGAACTGAAGAAAACGCTCCGGATGCCCCCATTGATACACCAACGGAAGAGGGCGTCCACAACGTCAACCCATTTACTCCGACCACAGAAGGACCACAGCCAAAAGTTGTGATTGAAGCACTCGTCCATGACTTTGGTGTGATGGCACTTGGACAAACCGGCACTCACAACTTTGTAATTCGAAACGAAGGAGAGGCTCCCCTCAAATTGGCCAAAGGGCAAGTTCAGTGCAAATGTACTGTCAGCGGACTTCAGGATGAAGAAGTTCCTGTTGGCGGTGAAGCTAAGATCCATTTGGAGTGGACTCCCAAGTCGATGGGACCATTCGGTCAGGGAGCAGTTATCTGGACCAACGACCCTGCCAATGAAAAACTCGAACTGCGAGTCGAAGGCGAAATGGTTTCCGAGATCAACATCAACCCGGAAAACGGTTGGATTCTCGCCAATGTCCCCAGTGGGCGTCCCACCAAAATTGGAGGAGGGATCTCGACTGGCCTCCACGATTCGTTTGAGATCACTTCAATCGAGACAACATCTGATCGCTTGACATTCACCAGCAAACCGATGTTGCCAGAAGACCTGGCAGCGCAAAATGCAAAATCGGGCTACGAATTGATCGGAGAATACAACCCACCAGACGAGGCTGGAAAATTCCGTGAAACAGTGACAGTGAAAACGAGTTTAGACAAGTACGCAAAAATCGTCTTTAACGTGACTGGAAGTCGCACAGGCCCCATCGCGATTATTGCTTCAGGCTGGATAGCCGGAAAGCGACTCCTCAATCTCGGCAGGGTCTCTGAAAAGGATGGAAAGAAGCACCGTCTGACGATGATGGTCGAACCGTTCGATGAGGAGCTAAAAATCCTCGAGTCTCAGATTCAACCTGACTTTATCACTGTCGATTTTCAAGCTGCTAAAAATAGTGAAACAGCATCACGCCATCGCTACACTCTCAACATCGAAGTCCCTCCAGGAAGTCCAGCTGGCGTATGGCGAAAAGACTCTCAAGGAAAAATTGTCCTGACAACCAACCACCCAAAACTCAAAGAAATCATTATCAACCTGGAAATGGTGATTCAGTAGTTCGCTCTCAGTAGCCAGCATCAGCCGTTGGCCAATGGTTTGGCGTCCCCCTGAAGATCGTTGAACTGAATCCGACAACAGCTTCTGCGGATATTTCCAGAACCAGTCCGAAAGCCTCCGAAACAGATGCTTTCTCCATATTTGAGAGAGCAAATTTAATTTTGGTCTTTACGTTCTGGCACTTGGCCAGCAGCCTATGAAGTCATCAAGGTGAACTTTATGGGCACGACAACTATTAAAACTGCTCTCACTCATTTGAACATTCTCAACTTCACACAAAGGGTATCTCATGCCGTTTCAACGTCGCGACTTCATCAAGGCTGCCGCCGCTTCCGTTCTAATCCCTTCCGTTGGTCTTGCCTCTGATCGCAGTCGTAATCGACGAAATTCACGAAGACGCCAGACAACCGGAAATGTGAGTTTCGTCACCAATCAACCCGCCGCAAACAAGCTCAAGCTGGGACTTGTCACCTACAACTGGGGAAAAGACTGGGACGTCCCGACGGTTATCAAGAATTGTTCGGAAACGGGTTTCGCTGGCGTCGAACTTCGCAGCACTCACAAACATGGTGTGGAAATCACACTCGACAAGAAACGTCGCGAAGAGGTCAAAAAACAGTTCGCGGATAGCGATGTGACTCTCGTTGGACTGGGAAGTGCATGTGAGTACCACGCTGCCGACCCAGCTGTTGTCAAGAAAAACATCGAAGAGACAAAGGCCTTTGTTCGACTCTGCCAGGATGTCGGTGGCAGTGGTGTGAAAGTCCGCCCGAACGGGTTCCCTAAAGATGTTCCAATCGAGAAGACATTGGAGCAAATCGGGAAATCACTCAACGAAGTCGGCAAGTTTGCAGGGGAGCACAACGTCCAGATTCGTGTCGAAGTCCACGGACGAGGAACGAGTGAAATCCCGCACATGAAGTCGATCATGGACATCGCAGACAACCCCAACGTTGCTGTCTGCTGGAACTGCAACCCGACAGACCTCGTCGGCGAAGGATTGGAACACAATTACAATCTGTTGAAAGACCGTATGGGGACAATTCATATTCATGATTTAACAAATGAGAAATACCCCTGGAAAGAATTGTTTCCATTACTGAAAGATACAAACGCCCCCTCTTTCACTGGTTGGGCACTGCTTGAAGATGGCGCAGTCCCGAAAGACATCGTCGCTGCGATGCACGAAAACCGGAAAGCATGGAACGATCTGGTGAAGTAAACCGCATCGGCTTAATGCAAGGTGGAGCACGTACGACGGGACTTCAATCCCGTCGTACCACCTTAGAAAATTCGTTGAAGAGCCGCATCGCTTGAATCACCTCTCAATGAATGAATCCGTCTTGAGCGAATGACTAGACCGAAGAATTTAACATGAGCCGAATCATCCCCGAGCTAGAGCAGTTTGCTCTACCGTTTGCCCGTGAAGAACGCATTTCTCCAGTAAAAATGCTGTTCGCCACGAGGCAGAACCTGCGAACCAGTTCGAAAGTTGCTCTATTGTTGGTGAGCCTGTTCAGCCTGATGTTCGGAGGAGACTCCCTGCAAGCGGAATCCCAGCCGCCGAACATTCTGATCATCACAGCGGATAACCTTGGGTACGGTGATTTAGCTTGTTACAACCCGGACTCTCCGATCGTCACTCCGCGGTTGAACGAACTTGCACATGAGAGTGCCCGGCTAACAAGCTTCTATACCGCCTCGCCAACCTGCACCGTTTCGCGTGCCTGTTTACTGACCGGGCGAGTCCCACAGCGACATCGATTAACGAATCAGTTAGGCGGACTCGCGGGGAACTACGGTATCGGACTCAATCAAAGCGAAATCCTCATTCCCGAGGTGCTGAAAAAGTCGCCGACTCCATACAGCACCGGATGTTTCGGAAAATGGAACATCGGATTCGCACCAGGATCGCGACCGACTGAGCGAGGTTTCGATGAATTCCTCGGCCATGCTTCGGGGAACATCGATTACTATCACCACATCTACAACGGCAAGCACGATCTCTTCAAAGGGATTCAAGAATTTGATGCCGATGGTGAGTACGCAACCGATCTCTTCGCTGACGCTGCTATCGATTTCATCAAACGAAAGTCGAAAGCAGATGCCCCCTGGTTTTGTTATCTCCCCTTTAATTCTCCACATTTCCCAAACAAGAAAAACAAACAGCCGGGACAAAAATTTGAATGGCAAGCTCCCGACCGAGCGTTTGAGCCTTATGAATTTGGGCCGGATGAAACGGACGCACTGAAACGTTACTACGCAGTCGTGACTTCGCTCGACGAAGCGATCGGACGCGTACTCGACTCACTGGAAGCTGCAAAGGTCGAGAACCAAACGTTCGTCTTTTTCTTTTCCGACAACGGAGCGTTCCGCCTGAACCGCAAAGGACTCGACGTCGGCATCAATTCGCCGCTGCGAAGTGGCGGCGTGACCTGTTGGGAAGGGGGGCTGCGCGTGGCAGCGATGGCTCGATGGCCCGGAAAAATTGAAGCTGGAACAATTATCGATGAGCCACTCTGGTCTCCCGACCTCATGGTCGCTTGTGCCCAACTGGCAAACACGAACTTGCCTGCCGATGTTGTATACGATGGAAAGAACCCGTTACCCACTCTCACGCAACAAGCCAAGTCGCCTCACGAATCATTTTATTTTCAGTACCAGAAACATGCTGCGTTGCGCAGGGGTGAATGGAAAATTGTCCGCGAAAAACCGACTGAGATCTGGAAGTTGTTCAATCTCAATAAGGATCTCCAAGAAAAAAACGACGTCGCAAAACAATTCCCTGAAATCGTTCATCAGCTGGTCGATGAAAGAAAACGCTGGGAAGATTCCTTTTAACGTCCGCTCGGCACTCAGGAGAAATGTCTCGATTTTGAACTAGAGCATCTTTCGAATTGGTGTTGGGACCTTGCCTCGAGACGAACAGCAGTTTTGCTGGTAAAACGCGTTCGACACAGGCACAAGAGACACGGAAGTGTGCTAAAGATATGTCAAACCTTCGAGCCCCTGTATTCATTGGAACTGCGTTTGTTCTTCTTGGAGCGACAGGGATGTATCTATTGCTGGAATCACAAAACGGAACGTTCACCGGAAGGCTCAGCCACCCTCTGACAGCGCACGCTCCGATCTGGGGGATGACATTCGCCGGGATGCTCGGGCTGGGCATTTGGCTGTTGTGGAATCGATCTCACGCGCAAACCACTTGGCGCCCCACGTACTCGGGACGGCGATTTCGAACGATTGTTCTCTACACGCGCAGCGGATGCCCATTGTGCGACGAAGCGGCAGAACTCCTCGGAGCGTATCGCCGCTGGCTGCCACCAACCACCGAAGTCGATATTGATCTCGATCACGATCTCCAGGAGCGACTCGGGGAAGAGATCCCTGTTATTCAGGTGGACGGCAAAACACGCTTCAAAGGCCGCATCAGCGAAGTCTTGCTCCAACGCCTCATCGAGGGCACGCCACCACTGGCTTGATTCATTCTCTTGAAGTGAGATTAACTGAGGTCAACAACATAGGTGTTCGCCAGCCGATCATGCAGGCATCTGTGTTCGTCACTCAGAATGAAGAGAATGTCAACAAGCCCGTAGAAGGGGAGAAAACTGATGAGCTGATTGAGAATCAGTCGCACTCCCACAGTTTTCCCCCACGTGGCGGGCCGCCCAGAGTCATAATCATAAATGCAGGTATTAACGACGATTTTGCCTATGGTTTGACTTCGTGTTGCCAGCAGGAACACTTGAAGCCCAAACGCGCTCCCCAAGCCAAGTACGACCAGCACAACCAGCATCGGCATGTTACTGTCGATATCAATATCATTCATGGCGGCAAACATTCCAAACAGAAATGCCGGGAGAAAATATGCCATGAAATAAACGAAACCATCAATAATGGCTCCCAAAAACCGCTTACCTAGATCAGCAATTGGAGCATCTTTCTTCGACCGCTTCTTCTTCCTGCTCGAACTTCGTGGCGGGCGATACGGTTGGTCATATTCGTCTTCCTCGTAGCCGTAGTCGTCAGCCAAGCTTCCGAAATCGTCCCAGTCATCTTCTTCCTGCGAAGGAACTGCCACTGCATTACTACATTCTTTGCAGCGAAACTTTCTTCCTGCTTTGTCATCCGACAGACGGAACTCACGAAAACAATTCGGACACGAGACTTTGATTACCATGAAAAACACCTTGCAAACTCAGAGTGGTCTAAAGCAAATCTAGAACCTGGTCAGAAACTATTGAATTACCACTTCCTTCCGGACCGGAGAGAACAAATTTAAGTTTCCGGAGCAGTTCCAATCGTGTCCCTTACGTTCAGTTCGTGGCGAGCAGCCGATGGAGTCGTGAAAGTGCTTTTCATGTAAACTACAAACATTGAGAAAACTCTTAGTTAAAGGACGTTTTCGTTCTGAATCACTCGAACTCATCCCGAACCTTATGGATGTTTAAGAGAAAATAGCCGCCCAGGATCGTCCCGATCGGAAAGCTGAACAAGTAGAAAGCAGAGACAATCTGGCAAAATGGAATTCCCCAGGAGCGTCTGTTGAGGACCGCGATTCCAGAGACGAGCCCGCCACTCCCCAAAGGCAGCAAAACGAGCGAGAGGATCGGTTCGCGAGAGAAAAGTGCGAGACTCGCGATTGTGAACATCCCCCCTATGACCACATAAAGCACACATATCGCCCGGATACTTCGTGACACGTTCTCATGATTGGTGTTGCGAGATTGGGAAGACTTACGCCTCTTTTTCCGGCTCGAACTTCGTGGCGGACGGTACGGCTGATCAGAGTCATCTTCTAGATCGTCTTCGTCCGCTAAGCTTCCGAAATCATCCCAGTCCTCTTCTGCCTGACCTGGGACGCTGACCGCTTCGCCACATTCCTTACACCGAAACTTTCGGCCAGCCTTGTTTTCAGAAAGGCGATATTCGTGCGAACACTCCGCACAGCTGACTTTGATAATCAAGGCCCTTTTCCCCACCCGCTTCAAAACGCTTTGACAGACGAAAATATTCTAGCGAGCGCTTTAAAGGTCTGACAACTTCGGCCCACTCCGGCTTGCCGCTTGAAGGCAATTGCAGTCACTCAGCAACCGCAGTCTTGTGAGCATCGGTTCAGCACACTGTCTTTAAGATCGCTCTCCACATCGTTGACAGTCGATCCCGAAATGTCATACGAAGTGTTTTGAAATCAGTCAACGATCCCTAGAAATCCAGTCAGGCTCACATGCTCTCTCGAACCACTTTTGTTGCTCTCGTTTTATTATCATGCGCGTCCCTGAATGCTCAAAACGCGTCCTCCTCCGCTTCGTCCTATCAGATTGAAGAGGGAATTCTCTATCGCACAGGGGATGACCTCACTGACGGAATGAAGAAGATGTGCCGGCTGGACATCTATTCGCCCGTGGACGCAAAAGACTTTCCGACGGTCGTCTGGTTTCATGGAGGAGGACTCACCGGCGGAAAGCGAAAAATTCCGGAGCAACTGAAATCGTCGGGAATCGCCGTTGTCACTGTGGATTACCGATTGAGTCCAAACGTCAAGGTGACTGATTGCATTGACGACGCCGCAGCTGCTGTCGCCTGGACATTTCGTGACATCGAAAAATATGGCGGAAGCCCTGAGAAAATTTTCGTGAGCGGACACTCAGCCGGAGGATACTTAACGAGTATGCTCGGTCTCGATAAAAAATGGCTGAAGGCGCACCAGATTGATGCGGACAATATCACCGGACTGATTCCATTCAGTGGTCACACGATCACTCACTTCACGGTCCGGGCTGAGCGCGGGATCGATGGCAAGCAACCGATCATTGACGAGATGGCACCGCTCTTTCATATTCGCAAGGATGCCCCACCGCTCTTGCTGATCACCGGTGATCGTGACCTGGAACTTCTCGGCCGTTATGAAGAAAACGCCTACATGTGGAGAATGATGCAGGTCATCGGGCATCCAGATACAGAACTCTTTGAGCTGGATGGATATAACCATGGCGGCATGGCTGGCCCCGCGTTTCCGCTGCTTTTGAAATTTGTCAAAAAGCATGCGAAGTGAAGCATCACGCGCAGGCGTCGTGTTGTCACGGGCGAGTGAGCAGCACGACGACTTCTGCGCAGATCGCTTCTTCTCTTCCGACCGGGCCAACCTTCTCTCCGGTTTTCGCCTTCACGTTGATGTTCTCCGAATCGACGTGCAAGAGTTCCGCAATCCTTTCACTGATCGTTTTTTTATAAGGCGACAGTTTCGGTTTCTGCGCGAAGACGATGCAGTCGGCATTGCCAACTTCCCAGCCATCAGCCTGCACTTTCTGCATCACCTGGTTCAAGAGTTCTGCAGAGTCAGCCCCCTGAAACATCTCATCAGTATCGGGAAACCACTCTCCGATGTCCCCCCAACCGAGCGCTCCGAGGATGGCATCGGTCAGTGCATGCAGGAGAACATCTCCATCGCTGTGTGCCACAGGACCATGTGAATGCGGAATATCGACTCCTCCGATCACCAACCGCTTGCCCTGTTCGAGTCGATGTGTGTCATGCCCTAAGCCAACGCGAAGCTTCATTATGTTCTTTCAATCAATGTCGCTGCGACTCGCACAGCCAATTGTCATGCTGGTCTTGATCACTTTACAGGCGTGACTGCTTTATTGGTCTGACTGTGATTTCACTTTTGATGCCACATATCAAACCAAAGAGCACGAGTGTTCGAATACTCACAACTAATTTGCTCCACACGTTGCAGAACAAACTCCAAGTTCACCCTTATATTCATTGAAGTTTACTCAGTGATCAACGTGTGTCTGCTTGCCGTTGAGCAAAGTTCAAAATTTGATGGCTCTGGACATCAACTTCTTGAATTTATTTTAAAATTTTTCTCTCGCCCTCTTGCCGTTCAATAGAGCAAAGCAAGAATGAAGTGCGGCCAAACCACTGAACATGAGTTCCGTAACAATTGCGCAACTGTCCCAGATTCGCAACACGTCAAACTTCGCCAATCCGGCCAAACTTGCCGAACAACTCATTTTGAGCGCATTCTATTTTGTAACCTCGTTGTCCGCGACAGTCTAGAATTGCATGCCTTACAAGAAAAGAGTCGCTCGGCGCGGATCAAACTCTTTTCGCACACGAATAATTAAGTCGCAAATAACCATAAACAAAGAACTTACAACCTAACAAATCCCCACCAGGCAACTTTTGGCACGGTCCGTGCATTAGATTTCTCATGTCAGGCGAAGATTGATGTCAAGACCAATCAGCAGCCATGAAACGACAAATCTTGACAAAATTTCCAAGGATATGGAGAAAAAGATGTTAGTTCTTACTCGAAAAAAACACGAAACGATTCAAATTGGCGACTCGATTGTCATCAAGGTGATATCAACAGGACGAGGCAAAGTGAAGATCGGAATTGATGCCCCTTCAACAACTCGAGTTCTTCGAGGTGAACTCGCGCAACTCATCGCAGATAACGAAACACGAATTTCTGAAACATTCGTTTCACCAGAAGCAACCGTTAAATCTTAAGCGCCAAAGTCAAAATTTCCATTTAAGATCTCAAAAAATCTCATGCTATAGGAGCAAGTTCAAGATGAAAGCTTCACTCAACAACTCGATCTCGAAACTGACCACACTCAACCTGGCTTTGTTTGTTCTTCTGATGAGCTCCCCAACTCATGCAGATGAAACAATCGTACAAAGTCCACAACCACAATTCGCAACCGCTACCCCCTCCAATCACGACGCCGCTTCACCTCTTACTTCACGAGTTCCTCATACTGTCTTCCCTACTGATCAGGGAATGCCGTTGGCCCGCGAGGATGTGGATCTCACCAGGACCGCAGTGGTTCCAGGTCGAGCGTTCGTTCCATCGACAACGCCACGTGAAACTCACCCAACTTACACACCGATTACACCTCGGTACCAACCAGCACCGCAGTACCAGCAGCCAGCTCCGAAATACCAACAACCAACAATCCCTCAGTACAACCAGCCTGCTCCTCAATCACCGCAAACTCCTGCGGGAGGAGAATTCTTAGGCAACAACAAGCCTACTGATCCTCAGGTGAAAATTTCGTCACGCAACACTGATCCGAAAATGCTCGGATTCCTGCGCACCACATCAATGCAAGAGTTGACCAGCTTGTACCACGAAGCGTCACGAATGATTGACGCCAAGCACGTCAATCCTCCTGCATACGAAACCCGCATGAAGTCTTCCTTAAACAACTTGATCCTTGCCTTAGACAATCCTGACTTCCAGAGAGCAAACAATTTGTCCTCGCAGTCAACCGCAATCCGCCAGGTCCAGGCCGAGTTGGCACAAACGATCAACTCGCAACCTGCACGGAACGCCACTGAGGCAGTCGGTTTGATGCAATGGTCGGCCGAACTGGTCAATCGACAACTGGGAGTTCGCCGAGAAGCTGTTGCTCTCGAATTCATGAATGGAACAATCGATGCACTCGATAAATACTCATCATTCATGCCTGAATCGACAGCCTTTGCTCCCGGAGCAGAATTGGAAAACCGTAAAACAGCGAGTCTTGAAGAGAACATCGTCGGCATCGGCGTTGAACTCGAAACCCATCCGATGGGAGCAATCCTGGTCGGTGTCGTGGAGAACAGCCCCGCCTCAGGACTCGGACTTAAGAAAGGTGATTTGATCGTTGCAGTGAATGGCCAGTCGGTTCGAGGCTTAGGACTGAACACCGTTGCCGGAAAACTGGGTGGATCACTGGGAACCCAAATCACACTCGACATCGAACGCGATGGACAACGATACCGTGGACAGTTATCTCGCCAACGAATCTACGTGAGTAGTGTCACAGGAACTGAAATGCTGGACAACATCAAAAAAGTTGGTTACGTCCGACTCAAACAGTTCTCTGAGTCATCACGAAAAGATTTGGAAGCAGCCATGTGGTCTCTTCACAATCAGGGAATGAAATCACTCGTCCTCGACCTTCGAGGAAATCCTGGCGGATTACTGGATCAGGCCATCGAAGTCTCAGACCTGTTCCTTCCTTGCGGAACAATCGTTTCCACGAAAGGACGAAACTACACGGACAACACTTCGGAGACTGCAACACGAGAAAAAACATGGAGCATCCCGCTGGTTGTTCTTGTGGATGATGGATCGGCAAGTGCCAGTGAAATCTTCGCAGCTGCAATTCAGGAAAATGAACGAGGCGTTGTCGTCGGTCGACACTCATACGGAAAAGGAACTGTGCAAACACACTTCCCACTCCAGACAGTTTCAGGACTGTTAAAACTGACCACAGCCAAGTTCTACTCTCCAGCAGGACGCGAAATGGCCGGTTCCGGTGTGACTCCAGATCTCCTCGTTCGAGCAACAGAAACGAACAGCAACAGAGCTGACTACGATGCCGACATCGAAGCAGCCATCTCAGTTGTCGATCAAGGAATCCCAAGCCGACTCGCACAACAGGCTGCCAACTGCAATCAACCGAAGTACCAGACTCCTGGTCAGGCGAATAACAGTTTCAACAACTTCACTCAACAACTCCAGATGAACATGTCTGGTCGATAGGAACTGCTGACTCTGACTTGAACGCGTGATCGACCCGCCCCGCTTCAACAACTGTTGAAGCGGGGTTTTTTCGTATTTTGACAGGACGCCGTTCTCTCGACGTGCGAATTGCTGTGCGACAAACGTTGTTTGCAGAGAGTGTCGCAGCCGGAATTTCATGAAGAACCATGCGAGAAAATGCCCGAATCAAATCTCCTAACGCCCCTCAAAACTGAACTTGACCCGTTATTTGGATGCGTGTAGACGAAAATGAGAGTTGGCTTTCGATCCTCAGGACCTTGAACTTCAAGCGGTCAACTCCTCAATTTCAATCCATTATTCACCGATGCGGGTTCTCGGGCGGAGACGATACGCCCATTAAGGAGAAACGATGATACTTCGATACTTCAGCTTTCTTGCACTCATGTCATGCTGCCTTTTGGGCTGTACGGCCGCCAAAACTTCTAATACAGCAAGGACTTCCACCGAACAGCTACTCATCGCCAACGCTGTGGATCAATCACTCGACAAGATCGACTTCACCCCGTTCCACGGCCACGAAGTCTTCCTGAACGAGAAGTATATTGAATGTGTCGACAAGCCTTACGTAGTTGCATCGGTGCGGCATCGTATCCTGAAAGCGGGTGGCTTACTGGTCGATTCTGCCGATAAAAGTGTCGTCACCGTCGAAATTCGAAGTGGAGCAGTCGGGACATTTTCATCCGATTCTTTTCTCGGACTTCCTGAAGTTGTCTTGCCAGGTGTCGTAACACTTCCGGAAATTCGTATCGCTGAAAAGAAGAGTCAGCTGGGCACTGCCAAGCTGGGGATCGTCGCTTTCGAGACAAAGTCAGGCCGCGCACTTGGAACAGGCGGGATGAGCCTTGCTCAGTCTCAAGACAACAACTGGTATCTTGCCGGAACCGGACCATTCCGAAGTGGCGAGTTGAAAGAAGAAATTGGCAACGGAACTTCCGGCGCTGCTGCACTGAAATATAGCAACGTCTCTCACGTAGTGACCTTCAGTCCACCGAATCAACTCAACGAACAAATCGCTCTCGATGCTGTTCCAATTCCAAAAATCGATCCCGCCTCATCAGAAAAAGAAGACAGCAACCCAGACTGGGTCAAGCCAGCAAACTAGAGCATCTTTCGGATTGGTTTGCAGGTTCTGCCTCGTGGCGAACAGCATTTTAAGTAGAGAAATGCGTTCTTCACGGGCACACGGTGAGTCGTCGGGAGCCAACACTTAAAGTGGATAATTCAAACAAACAAGGCGGTCGACGCTGTATGCGTCGACCGCCTTGTTGATTGATTGAAAGGTTCCAAACGCTCTGGAATCGTTTCGTGTTATCGTGCGATTCCGATCGTGCGAATCTCTCGCATCACAACGACCTTCACTTCGCCTGGGTAAGTCATCGTTTCTTCGACTGCCTGAGCGATGTCGCGAGCCATCTTGGCGGCTTCACGGTCTTTGACTCTTTTCGGATCGACAATCACACGGACTTCGCGGCCCGCTTGAATTGCGTACACTTCGTTGACACCGGGGAATCCGCAGGCAATTGCTTCAAGCTCCTCGAGTCGCTTGATGTACTTCTCCAAAGTCTCACGACGAGAACCTGGACGTGAAGCAGAGCAGGCATCGGCGGCTGCCGTCAGCACAGTATAAATGTACTCTGGTCGAATATCATCATGATGACCAGCGGCTGCGTGGACGACTTCTTCCCCTTCGCCGTAACGTTTGAGGAAGTCGGCACCAATGGCAGGGTGTCCCCCTTCCATCTCATGGTCCGCTGCTTTTCCGATATCGTGACAGAATCCACAACGACGGGCGATGTCCGCATCGAGTCCAAGTTGCTCAGCCATCATTGCAGTTAAGTGAGCCACTTCGATGGAGTGCTGCAACACGTTCTGACTGTAACTGACGCGGAAGTTTAAACGTCCCATCAGGTAGATGAGTTTCTCATGCAAGTTCGGAACGCCTGCTTCATCGGCAGCACGATGCCCCAGATCCATGATCCGCTCGTCCATCTCCGTTTTCGTTTCGGTCACAACTTCTTCAATACGTGCCGGGTGAATCCGACCATCCTGAATCAGTTTGTTGAGCGAAATTTTCGCGATCTCTCGACGAACGGTATCGAAGGCTGAAACGACAACCACGCCGGGGGTGTCATCGACAATCACATCGACGCCGGTTTCTTTTTCGAAGGCTCGAATATTACGACCTTCGCGGCCAATGATCCGGCCTTTCATTTCATCGCTTGGGATGTCGATCGTCGAGACAGTTGTCTCTGAAGTGTGATCAGAAGCGAACCGCTGAATCGCCATGCCGATAATTTCGCGAGCCAGCTTTTCAGAATCCTGTTTCAACTGTTGTTGATGCTTGAGGATTAAACTTCCGGTTTCGCTTTTCAACTGCTTGTCGAGTCGCATCAGCAAACGATCGGTCGCATCTTCTTTAGACAACCCGCTGATGGTATACAGTTTCTCCTGTTCCTCTTCGATGATCTTTTCGAGGTCGGATTCTTTCTTTTCGATTTGTTTGCTGCGGTCGGCGATACGGCTTTGGGTCTGCTCAACCATCCGCTCCCGCTTCTTCAGGTTCTCCTCTTGATCTGCCAGCGTGTTTTCTTTTTTGTCGAGAACACGTTCTTGCTGGCGGAGCTTGTCCCGGTGAAGGTCGAGTTCTTTGTCGAGCTCTTCGCGGCGTTTCAAAAACTCTTCTTTCGCCTCGAGCTCTTGAGTGCGACGCATGTTTTCAGCTTCGCGCTCTGCGTCTTTAAGAAGTTCATCGCGATTGCGATAGGCACTTCCCATGCGCATGCGGTCAAGAAAAAAGCCGATTGCAACTCCGACCACAAGTGCAATCCCAGCAGCGACATAAGGGGGCATAGCTGCATCCTTGTTTGGATACGTCTCCCCAAGACCTGAACCCAGATCGCAGAATTCTTGAAATCAAGCTGCGCCGTTTGAATCGTTCAGAAGGCCATTGATTTGCAATAAGTTGATTTGCAACGAGTTGTCAGGAGGTGCTAAAGCTGGGCGATAACCCAATTTCTACGACGGAACGACATTCATCAAGACGCTGAAGAATCGATCCGCACATGGAAAGACGCACGACTGAAATTCCAAAGTCGACACCCCACACTGCCAGTCTCTCAAAAATGCTTTGAGAGGCGCAGGTGCGTTGGTCGTTCAGAATTTCAGAGAGCTCTTCAGATTCGTCAGCTTGACGATTCCAAGCCTGATTCCAGGCGAGTCTTTTCACCCACAGAATCAGGAGAGCCAGCGAAGCAATCGTGCACCGCATAAAACACCAATAAGACAACATTGAAAGTTTGAAATGAGGAATCAATCCCCGACTCAATAAAACGTTCGCCGGAACGAAATGAATAATGAATAATTAGGAATAAAAGGCGAATACTCGACTGAGCACAACTATCTGAAATGGAATGGCTTCCGTAACGAAATCAGTTTCGTAGGGCCAATTTGTGGCTTGGAAATGACGTCGAATAAAATACGGACATCGTTTAAAGCGACACGTCATCGCTTCAATGTGAAAAGATATTACCAGAATGTCAATTTGCTGCAATCTTCACGAGACGAAATCGCCTGACCTGCCACACAGTTTCCAAGTCCTCAAAGGGCATTGAGAGCCTCAGTTAGGGCGAATTGTTCTCCTGCTGTCAATGAAAAGTCAAACTTGCGAATTGCCCGGCCCCTCAGAGCGTGATACGATTTCCATCAGGAGTTACTGAACCAGTCCCGGATCGACACCAATTCTTGTATGGATATTCGCCAATCACCGCTGATTCTCGGATTCTCGTTAGGTCGATATTTCGGCGTAACGGTCAGGATGAGTGTATGGTTCCTCGTACTGATCCTGATTCTCTGCCTGCGGTTGCCAATCGTGATTGGATTGTGGGCATCTGCGATTCTATTTATCAGCATCCTGATTCACGAGTTCGCTCACGTCTTTGGAGCCAGAGCGACTGGTGGCGAAGGAGACGAAATCCTGATGTGGCCATTAGGAGGTTTAGCGTTTGTCTCGCCGGGTCCAAATTTTCGCTCTGAATTCTGGACAACCGCAGCTGGTCCAATTTCCAACGCTCTCATTTGCCTGATCTGTTTGCCAGCTGTCCTCTCCGCTGGAGCCTTTTGGGATTCCCTGCACCCAATTGTTCTGCCACATCTCGACTTCTCCCTTTCAAACTTCACAACGGCGCTCAACAGCGTCTTTGTCTTGATGTTCTCATTGAACTTCAAACTGCTCGTCTTGAACCTGTTGCCGATCCACCCGCTTGATGGAGGACAAATCGCGTTTTCGATCTCCAAGCTGTACTGGGACCGCGGAACGGCTCGCATAGGAACTCTTTACGCGAGCATGGCGATTTGCCTGATTTTGGCAATCGCGGGGACGTTTATGGAATCCACAGAGATCGTCTTCATCGGATTTCTGTTGATGACATTCGGACTCCAGGCTCACATGAACGCCGTATTCGCACAGCAATTTGGCGAGCTCGGTTTTGAGTATGGAATGTCCAACGAAGACGAATACGGGCTGTTCGAAGAAGAGCGCGAACCGCAACTCAGCATGGTAGAACGCTGGCGTCAGCGACGAGAAGAAAAACGCCGCGTTAAAGAGGCACAAACCCGGGCTGAGACTTCACAGAAAGTGGACGCTCTGCTGGAGAAGATCAACACCGCAGGGATGGACTCCCTCTCCGAGGCGGAGAAAAAATTCCTGCAACAAGCCAGCACCCGCTATAAAACACAGAAAGACTGACGGTAAATCATTCTTCACCCGCTATCGCGACGTGCCGCGCAACCCAACGCGGTGGTTCATGTAGTGCCGAAGCACAGCATCGAGAGGTTCACTGGTGCGGATCGTTTGATAATCGATCATGTTTCGTGAACAACGGCGACGGACTTCATCAAGAAAAGAAGTCATCGCTGCCCGATATCCGTCTCGAAGCGACTTCGGATCGCACGTCAGTTCACCGGCATCTTCGAGACCTTCGAAACGTGTCGTTCCGGAATATTCGAAGTCGAGTTCCTGATCATCAAGGATGTGAAAGAGCAGAACTTCGTGCCCACGTTTTTTGAGCATCCGCAAGCCCTTGAAGAGATCTTCAACAGGCACAAACAGGTCGGAGATCACGACGACCATTCCGCGTTCGCTTTTCTCATCAGCAACAGTGCGGAGCAGCTTGTACATGCTGGTCTTCTTGGCAGCATGTTCTTCCGCCAGAACAGACAAAATAGTTCCGAGGTGATTGTGCCGACTTCGTGAGGGGGCCCGAAGCCGGATCTCTTCATCGAAGACGGAAAGGCTGACCGCATCCTGCTGACGAAGCAACAGATATGTCAGACAGGCTGCGATGGAACATGAGTAATCATATTTCGTGAGATCGCCCGACCCGAACTGCATCGACTCACTGGCATCGACCAGGAGAGTTGTGCGGAGGTTCGTCTCCTCTTCGAACTGCTTAATGTAATACTTGTCCGTCTTCGACCAGACTTTCCAGTCGACGTGTCGAATATCGTCGCCGGGCGCGTATTCACGATGCTGGACAAATTCAATCGATTGACCGAAATACGGGCTGCGGTGTTGACCGGAAAGAAATCCTTCCACAATTTTCCGCGCCTGAACCTCAAGACGGGAGATTCGGGAAATGGCATCAGATGGCAGGATTTGATCGGGAGACTTTGGCACGTTGAAGTCGGGATTAGGATTTGGGAATGACCTGTTCGTTTTCACTCAGCACTCACTCAAGTGAGCGAGATCGAAATTAACTCGCGGTTGCTGGTGGAGCAAACATTTTCTTCAAACGAGGATCGGTAGTCAGTTCGCCGTCTTTGTCGGGAGTTTCTTTCACGAGTCGTTCGATCACGTCGTCGGTTGTGATGCCTTCACTCTCCGCTGAGAAGTTTGTCACGATGCGGTGACGCAGAATCGGTCCCGCGAGTGCCGCGATATCTTCAGTGGAAACGTTCGCACGACCATTGAGCAGTGCCCGGGCTTTGGAACCGAGAAGAAGATATTGAACTGCTCTCGGTCCGGCTCCCCAGCTGATCCATTCATTGACGAAATCGGGAACCCCTTCCTGACCAATACGGGTTTGCCGCACCAGAGCCAGCGCATAGTCAACCTGATGATCGCTCACGGGAACATCACGAACTATCGATTGCAGTTCCAGAATTTCTTCACCAGTCAGAACGGGCGTGATCTCGGATGTGACATTTCCGGTTGTCGCTTTGGCGATCAGCTTTTCCTCTTCGAAGCTCGGATAGTCAACGAACACCTTGAACATGAACCGGTCTTGTTGCGCTTCCGGAAGCTGATAGGTCCCTTCCTGCTCAATCGGGTTCTGCGTAGCCAGAACGAAGAAGGGAGCGTTCAGCTTATGCCGGGTCTGCCCGACAGTCACTTGATGTTCCTGCATCGCTTCCAGTAGTGCAGCCTGCGTTTTCGGTGGCGTCCGGTTGATTTCATCTGCCAGGACGACATTATGGAAAATCGGCCCCTGAATAAATCGGAATTCCCGTTCGCCGGTTTCCTGATTGACCGACAGTACATCGGTCCCGGTGATGTCCGCAGGCATCAGGTCAGGCGTGAACTGGATTCTTGAGAAGCTCATCGACAAACATTGTGCCAGCGAGTTAATCATCAATGTCTTTGCCAGACCGGGTACTCCTTCCAGCAGGCAATGACCACGGCTGAACAGAGCAATCAGCAATTGGTCAATGACGTCTTCCTGCCCCACGATGATTTTGGACATCTGCTCGCGAATATCGCTGTAGGCTTTACTGAGCTTTGTAATTGCGTCGCTGTTCTCAGCCGTCATTTTCATTCCTTGGTTGTACAGTCCTGGCTTTGGGACTCAAATCCTTAGCAGCATATCCTATCCAGCTCACCCATCTGAAGGAAAGGTTAGCGGGACACTTCGTATGACCGACTCACCAAAACGACCGCTTATCGGGTTCAGGAACGGGTTGATTTCTTGAGGCAAGAGACTTGAAACAGAGCTTCAAATTCGCGAACCTTTGGATCTTCAGAAAGAAGAAACAACCCAAATCCTGATCCACGGAGCATTTCCCAGAAAGATGGGAAGAGTGGAAAACAGATTTGCGCTCCTTAAGACATCTGCTGGAAATACTGATGGACGTTCTCCAATCAATCTGGAATGTTGTCATTGCCCTCGGTCAATTAGTGGTCGATTTGGTGCAATTTGTCTCTCCATGGGTCCCTCTTCTCGCCTGGATCGCCTTCTGGTTGTGTGCGGTCAACTGGCGACAACTGTATCCCATCCTGGAAAAAGGGGGGATCATCGGTGTGATCCTCACGGCATTGATGGCGGTGCTCATCTGGAGCGTGATCTCTGTCCCAGAGGGGGGATACCACTACCTGTATGGTCTCAAAGTGAGCAATGCCCCCGGTAAGGCCATCTATGTTACCAGTTTGGTTGTGATCGCATTCCTCTGCGGAACAGTCCAACTGTCAGGTGCTTGCGACCGTTTTTGTTGCTTCAAAGATCCTGAACCGCAAGAAGACTCACACTAGAGCGTTTCAACGCATGTCCTGCTCGGGGCTTGTCGTGCCCGGGATGATGTTTTTTACGACATTCCCGACTGCTCGCCACGAGACTGAACGTGAAAACCAAGAGCGGATTCCTGTCCCTATCGTAGTTCGGGACCATTGTCCCGGAGAGTCAACAGGCATCCACAACCGGCGCATTTCGCAGGCAAGTACAGGGGAACGGGCGACAGAGTGTTATTTCTGATCGCTCGACTGAAACGACGCCAATCATGCCACGAAAACGATATCCCTTCAAATAATCTGACTCGTCCATGCCGAATCCGAATGCATCTCAATCGGCAACGTCGACATCGCGAAGGTGGCTCTCGATCGCAACTGCTGCGGTGCTTTTCTCCATCATCTGGTTGATGCCAACTCCAGCCGGAATGCCAATCGAAGCTCAGCGGTTGGCTGCTATCACCATTTTCATGGCAGTCTTCTGGCTGGCTCAACCGGTCTCGATCGCCGTCACGAGCTTAATCCCCATTGCAGCTTACCCGCTCTTCGGGATTCTCTCCGCCAAAGATGTGAGCCTACCGTACGCGAATCACAACGTCTTTTTGTACTTGGGTGGATTCGCGATTGCTCTCGCCATCGAACAATGCGGACTTCACAAACGCATCGCACTGCACATCATCAGTAGAGTCGGAAGCAGCCCTCGCCGGATCGTCTTCGGATTCATGCTAGCATCTGCTTCTCTATCGATGTGGATCAGCAACACCGCGACAACCATGATGATGCTCCCGATCGCCCTGGCGTTATTATCAACCTTGCGCGAAGCAGTGCTGCATTCGAACCCCGATGGTCCTTCGGATGCCATTGACGAGCTAACGATTCCGGTCCTCTTGGGGATTGCCTATGCCTCGAGTATTGGTGGACTCTCAACCTTCGTCGGCACACCAACAAACGTCAGCCTCCTCGGATTCTGGGACAAAACGTTTGTCCCTTTAGGATTTGAAAGCCTATCGATGGTCGAATGGATGGCCTCATTCGTTCCCCTGAGCATCCTCATGCTCATTGCAACGGGTGCCGTCATGACGACCGGACTCAAGCCGCTTCCTAACGCGGAGCGATTGAGCAAAGTTTTCTTCCGTGATCAACTACGAAATCTTGGTCCAGCCTCCGGAACAGAAAAGCGTGTCTTTGTAATTTTCATCTGCACTGCATTGCTCTGGATGTTGCGAAAACCATTGAAGCTTGAATCAGTGCAAATTCTTCCCGACTGGCCCAGTTTTGTCATTTGGATTGGGGCGCAATTCAACGCAGATCTCAACTTCCTGCGGACGATGATTCAGGATTCAACTGTGGCGATTGCGATGGCATCGTTGCTCTTCCTGATCCCCGGTGAGCCTAACGAAAGTGGGAATCGCTCACCTGTCCTCACTTGGGAGATCGCAGAGAAGTCACTTCCATGGGGAATGATTCTGCTCATCGGCAGCGGATTCGCTATGGCGGCAGGATTTCAGTCGACCGGTCTTTCCGACTGGCTAGGAAAAGCGTTCTCAGAGTTTTTCACAGGCCAACCGACGATTGTCCTGATCTTCGGCGTTTGCGTATTGGTCACATTCCTCACTGAATTCACAACCAACGTCGCCACAGTCAACACACTTCTACCAACACTCGCAGCCATGGCAGCTCAGTTGGAAATCGATCCTCGTCTGCTGTTAATCCCTGCGACAGTCTCGGCGAGCTGTGCATTCATGCTCCCAATTGCAACTCCGCCAAATGCCATCATCTTTGGCTCGAACCTTGTCCCAATCAAATCCATGATTCGCTACGGAATCATCCTCAACATTATCGGCTCAATTTTGGTCACCGCGATCACACTGATTGTCGCCCGACCAGTGATGGGATTTTAAAGCATTTTCAATGCTCGTCGTGCCCGTGAAGATCGCTTTCACGACCACATAGACTGCTCGCCACGAGGCGAAACGTCATTTCTTCACTCGTGTGAGAAAACACGCAGGCATTTTGTTTTTTGTCTGCTCAAACCAAAAAACTCCACAACGTCTGGAACGGATCGTTCCCAACGAGTGGAGTTTATTGAATCGATTCGAGAGCATTGTTAATGACTGCCTTGCCCGTGGAGAGTGCTTTCACGTAGGAAATCACACAAACACACGAGCCCGAACGCTGACATCATCTTGAGGAAGCTCCAGAAGTTGCCAGGTTATGCAACTCGTGAGATCGTCTTGTAGTTGCGATTTCCAACCAGTTTGTCTCGGTATCCGTTCGCCGACTGTTCGTAGAGACGTTGAAGACCTTCTGAAAGAAGCGGCATCGCAACGCACAGGGCTTTACGAATTTCTTTCGTTTGCAGTGAGCATTCCCCCGAAGCAAAATCTTGAGGAACTTCGGTGAGTGTGGTCTCTTTCTTGATTGCCAGCCAGGGAAGTTCAAACAGGTCTGAGAGTCGCTGAGTGAAGTTTAACGGGCTGACACGTTCTGCTCCTGCAACATGGAATGTCCCTGACAGATTTTCCAGGCAGGCACGTTCAATAATGGCTGTCAGGTCCGTGATCAAAATTGGAGTAGCGTGACGGATTGAGTCCTGTTCAACGACTCGTCTCATCTCGACTTCTGCGAGAAGATTTTCAATCCAGCCATTCCGAGAAGGATCGGCCGACCAACCATAGGTATTTGTTCTCATAATCAGTGCGTGCGGCGAGGCAAGTCGAACAGCCTCTTCAGCTGCTCGAATCGTCACAGCTTCAACACTTTGGCAATGCCCCAGACTTTGCTCGTCGTGGAACATCCATGGACCAGTAAAGAGGCTGTCTGAGGAGATCATGAGGAAACGAACGTTGGCCTTCGTACTGGCGTTGGCCCATTCTCCGGCGTTCTCAACGATGGTCTCGTTGATCAGACCTTTTGTCGTCGGATCCCATGATGAGCGGGACTCTGGTCCACAATAAATCACCCAGTCCGGAGCAGCATTTTCGATGGCATCACGCGGGGAATCGGTGGGGTCGAGAGCATCGCAATTGACGACATCGAATTTATCTTCGGGATGCCAAGTCGTCACGTGGTATTTCTCAGCCAGAGAAAGTGCCAAATTTGCTCCTGCGACCGTATCCACTCCGACGATGAGAAATTTATCCACGCTGTGCCTCCATGCGTTGCGCGTTGCCTTGTATCTGCCTGAACCGCCCATTCCCTGAGCGAGATCCGAGTATAGGCGGATCATGTTTCTTCATCCAAGATCAATCGGCAAGATTTACCATTCGACAATTTATCCTTGTAGAACTTGCAAATCGGCCCCGCGAATTCGAATCGCTTTAAGCAACGAATGCAGCGTAATAGAACCACAATCCAGTCACCGAAGTCATCACAATATCGATGACGGAAAGCCACCCGAGAGTCGAGTGAAGCTTGCTGTGCACGCCAGGTTGCGGGGGATTGGGGAATTTCCGCAGGGCATAGACCAGAGTGATGACCCAAAGAAAGGGGGTCGTGATTGCAAAGATCAGATGAAATCGAAGAATCCGCTGGGCAGTGAGATAGGCTTCGCCAGTCAACCGTGGTTCGTCTGGATTCTTATTGACGATGTTTTCCCAGCCACCATGAACAAGTTGCGTATCGATCTCAAAAGCACCGACAGCGACAAGGAGCACGCCCCCCAGCACGATCTGAAGATTCCGGTGGAGCGTGTAATTCTTTTGAACTTTGACAACATACAGGCTGTACAAAAGGATCGGCACGATAAGTACGAGAGCACTTACCACGAAGTCCAACATGAAGGACGCATCAAAACCCAGAAATCCATTTTTCATAGTGCAGAAATTATAGATGTTCGCGGACGAGAAACCCTCTCAGGGCAATGGTTTTGCAGAATGTGGGAATGGTGTCTTTTTCCGATTGTAGCGGTCGCACCTCTTGGCAGGCTGATCGTCGAGACTCCTGGCGAGTTCATCCGATACTCGTCAGCATGGACATCGCAGAACTGGAACAACTTGTCGATCAGCCTCTCTGGATGAAAGTCCTGGAGACCTACAACGAATTGATCATCCAAGCCGGACAAGAACGTCTGGAAGATGAGCAAGGAACTCGCTGGGCCAGTCGAATCATCTCTCTCGATGAAACGGACGCAGACGAACTCTCTTGGATCCATGGTCAACTCATCGCTTATGGATGGTTGACGTTTCAGCTGGAAGGGCGCGAAGAAGGGCTCTTATACCGCATTACTTCTG
Organism: Thalassoglobus sp.; assembly: GCF_048270125.1. Classification (NCBI taxonomy): domain Bacteria; kingdom Pseudomonadati; phylum Planctomycetota; class Planctomycetia; order Planctomycetales; family Planctomycetaceae; genus Thalassoglobus; species Thalassoglobus sp. The sequence continues at coordinate 26,573 of NZ_JBLWTN010000010.1, forward strand.
CTGGAAAGAAAGCTTCTGAACAGGCAAGGAAACTGGCGGAACAGCAAGAAGAAGTCGCTGCCTGAATTGCGGGTGTTCATACATCTCCCGAACAATTCGTCGTGCCCAAGGAAATGAGCCTGGAGCATCTTTCGAATTGGTTTGCAGGATCTGCCTCGTGGCGAACAGCATTTTTACTAGAGAAATGCTTTCTTCACGGGCACACGGTAGAGCAAACTGCTCTAGCAGTTATCCGCTTTTGCTGACCTTATCAAGGAGCGGAGCCATCACAGGTTCCGGCACAAACTTTCTGAGTTGCTCAGCACTTTTGCCCTGTCCCATAAACGCAATCTGCTTGATGAGTGTACTTGAGATATGTGAGTACGACTCCGCTGCCATGAGAAAGACAGTCTCTAAATCGGGAGCAATTGTGTGATTCGCCAAAGCCATGGTGAATTCAGTATCGATATCTGACACGGTCCGCACACCTCTGACCATGACGCTTGCTCCGACCGAGCGTGCAAAATCGACGGTCAGCCCGGTGAAGCATTTGACGGTCACGTTGCTCGTTTCGCGGAAGATTTCCTGCATCAACTCTTGACGTTCCTCAGGAGTGAAAAGTGGTTGCTTATCAGGGTTGATCCCGATACCGATCACCATCTCGTCGAAGAGTGCTGCTCCTCGGATCGCAATATCTTCGTGTCCCAGTGTAACTGGATCAAATGTTCCGGCGTAAACAGCAATTCGTTTCATGCTTGAATTCAAACGTTGATGTTCTCAGTGGACTCGATCGGCACAGCTTTCTCAATCACCGACCAGGAAGCGAAACCAGAAAATCTTTGGCGGAAAGCAGTTTACGCGAGGATGATCCAGCATTGCCAGTCGAAAGGGAGCCTCTTCGCCACCGAAACGGCAACGCCCCCACTACTGTTCGTCGAACTATAAAAAAAGCAGCACACAATAAAGTGTGCTGCTTCAACATTTCATTGAGAATCAACAGCTGTTACAGACGGTTTTGCATTCCGATGAACAGCATTGCGAGTTTAGAGATCCCCTGAATTTGTTCGATGGGAATATCTGTTCGGCAACGGATCGCGTCTGCTTCGATGGCGATTCCCAAACCAATGAACGATGGCGTGAGATTCAGGTTATCGACCATCTGTGCATCAACTGGGAGTGGGAACTCATCCATTTCTGACGCAGCTTTCAACCCAGCTGCGACTCCACCGGGAAGATCAAGCAACCCAATAAAATTGGCTTCCTTCATTAGAATTTCGCGAGGTTTTTCAATCTGCGTGTTACTTGAACTACTCAACCCGGCGACAGCACTCTTGGTCGCTTCCGGACCGCCTCCCATTACGGTCAAGTATCGATCTTCCATGTAGATCACACGGGACTGGATGCCATTTGCCCCAAACAGCATTTTCTGCATTCTTGTCTGCATTTCAGCTTGTGGCGCGTCTTCATCGAATTCCTGCTTGATGGTCACAACGTCCGCTTTGTAATCACCGTAGGTTTCCGCTTCTTCTGCAATTTCACTGGTTTGAGTCATTCCCGACATCTTCAGCTCTTCCATCGCTCCGATGCTGTTCCGCATGTAGGACTTAAATTTGTCCATTGGCTTCACATCTGCAATCCCCGCGACCTGAAACAGCCCCTCTGCCGAGTTCCCGATCGAGACGCTTCCGACCATGACACCGAATTCGACTTCTTCGAGATCAGAAAAGACTTTTTTCAGGTTCTCGCGGACGTCAGCATCCTGTGACATTCCTGCAGTCAGATCCATGCTCCATTTGATCGATTCTTCCAACCCGCCACTCAGTCCATAATAGGCGATTGCACCTTTAGGAAGTTTCACAAGGTCAGCCATCCCTGCTGTGGGGTGAGCGGAGAGCAGTTTGGAGGTTTTGCTGCCTTTGGTGAATTCTGTGTACTCTTCAATTCGAACTCCCTTTGCTCCCAGAGAGACTGCGACAGTCAATGAATTCGAATCTCTCACACCTTGGAAGAGATGCTCAGCCAAAGTCCCGTATAGTTCGATGATCGGACCAATATTGATTCCGGAATCTTGTGGCATGGCAAAACGAATTTGATTCAGGCCTTCCAACACCTGATCGTAAGCCGTACTCAACTCGTCTCGGTAGATGCTGGCGAGGTGCTTTGAGTTGACGTAGAGTGAAATTTCTCCCATGTCAAAAGCAGCTTTCGCTTTTTCGCTCATCGCTTTTGCCAGTGAATTCGCAACGTCGGGAACATCTGGCACATCCCCTTTATCTGTATAAAGGACGTATTTCCCGTGGACCGATGAATCGAATCCATCTCCGAGTGCACCGACCAAATCATCCGCTTCAATTGCAGGAATCGCGAAGACAACAGACGGTTCAGCCTGACCATTCGTGAAAATTCCAACATGCCAGTCTCGCGATTGATCCGCCCCTGTGAGCGTAGGGTTCGAGATCGCTTTCCCGAGGTTTTCTCGGATTGGCCCCCGTGCAAGTTCCCCAAAGCCAGGCTGTGCGCCATTCACTAAGGCAACGATGTTTTCCGTCGTTTTATCCGGCTCGGCGAGTCGAAGGACAAGATCGACATCTTTATGGAAGAGTTCCAGAGGTGAATCTTGAGCGACGGCAGAGACCGTCAGGCTCAAACTCAAACTCACAGAAAAGAAGATCCTCTTAAACATAGTGGCTAGCTTCGGGTTAGGGGTGCTTCAGCCTGAAGATGGGAATCCAGACTTGAGTAATGAGGTGATCTTGTTGAACTGCTCATTCCTGATGGGTGCAAATGCAGAAACACTTGTCTGCCCCTCATTTTGATGAGAGATGCACTTCCAACTCAAGTGAGCAGACCAGCAAGCCAGCGGGTTTCACAGGTGATTTCGGTAAAAAACAGAGCTCTTTCATGAAAGAGAGGGGTTAAAAGCGAGTGGAACGCTCAGTTGTTGTCTCTTTCTACCCTGAACTTGTCAACACTTTTCAACAGTCTTGAAGAGTGGAATTCGAAGGCTCAAAAAGCCCCAAACGAGCCGACAAACTCGATTCCACGCCTGTTTTGCATCAAAAACGGCCGTGACACTTCCCTTGCGATACGAACAATGCGTAGCAAAGGATTAGAGTTTTTTGGCGAAATCTGAATTTTGCGAGAGTTTTATTGCTTTTCCATTTTGCCCATTTTAACATTAAGTAACCCTCCATGTTCACAATAAATCAGGTTTCAAAAAAGGCACACACCCATGTATCGTTTTTCGTCCTTGGCAGCAAGCTGCCTGGTGTTCGCGCTATTTCTCTCGGTAGAGACTCAGGAAGTTGATGCCGGCGGATGGTGTTTTTCTTCAAGCGCTCGATACTCCTCTGGGTATTTTCATGATTATTACAACTACGGAGCGCGATACTCACATCGCCCGCACGGTAGCTATTACGGATACTATGGAGTGACTCCATACACCGGGTACGGCTACAACTACCACAGCTACTACGGCGGCTGGTCTGATTATCGTCCTTACGCCTACCAACAATCGTTCTACACAAATCCCGTTTCAGTTCAGTACGTCGGATACGCTCCTACTTACGCCGGAACTGGGTGCAACACTTGCGGGACATCGGGACCAGTAGTCACAGACAACTGCTCCACTTGTGCCCCAACTGCGTATGCTCCGACTTGCTGCTCTACAACAGTCGCCTATCAGCCGGGATGTTTTTCACACAAAACTTACAAAGCATGTGGCGTTCGAAGCTGTGGTCTTCTGGGACCACTTTGCCCGTTCAAACGGCATAGCTGCGGCTTCGGAACTTGTGGCTCATACGGATATGGCGGATACTACGGCTGGTAATCTTTGCGGTTGGTAATTTTCGCTGAGACTCGATAACCTTCGAGTGCAATAGACAATTTCAGGCTGTGATGTGGTGGAGCATTCTCCAACATCACAGCCTTTTTTATTTTGAGTCGGTGCTGCATCGACTTCCTCCAGTAATCCCACGAACGTTTTGTCATGTCGAACCAAGAAACATCTCACGTCCCTGTGAACCTGGGAGATCGAAGTTACGAAATCCTGATTGGACAAGGTTTACTGAAGCAGACTGCCGAGATCATTCACCCCTGGTTGGTTGCCAAAGCTGGAAAGAGAGAGCATCCATCAGCTTTTCTGGTCACCGATCAGAACGTCACCAGCTACGCCGAGACCGTCTCGCAGAGCCTGGAATCACAAGGATGGAGAACGACCACGTTCACGATGGAACCGGGAGAGACCTCGAAGAGTTTAGAAGTCATCTCCAAAGCCTGGGATTCTCTCGTGGAGTTTCGCGCAGATCGTCGGACCGTTGTGATCGCCATTGGAGGTGGTGTCGTTGGTGATTCCGCAGGGTTCATGGCAGCCACGTTCAATCGAGGATTGCCGTTCGTTCAAATCCCAACGACACTCCTCGCAGATGTGGACAGTTCCGTTGGCGGAAAAGTGGGGATCAACCATCCGCAGGCCAAAAACCTCATCGGCGCCTTTCATCAACCGCTCGGTGTCTTGATCGATACTCAGACCTTTAAAACACTTCCTGACCGAGAATACAAAGCTGGCTGGGCAGAGGTCATTAAGTATGGTGTGATTCTTGATGAAGAATTCTTTGCGTTTCTTGAGCAGAACATCGGTCCGATTCAACAGCGGGAAGAGGGTGTCCTGCGGACTGCAATTTCTCGCAGCTGCGAACTCAAAGCTCAAGTCGTCGAACAAGATGAATATGAGCGGACCGGACTCCGAGCCGTTTTGAACTACGGGCATACCTATTGCCATGCGTTCGAAGCGTTAACCGGATACGGCGAACTTCTTCATGGAGAAGCGGTCTCGATTGGGATCGTCTACGCCAGTCGTCTCGCAGAGAAGATGGGGCGAATCGAGCGACAGCTTACCGATCAACAAATCGGACTGCTGGATGCGGTTGGACTCCCGCTGAATGTGACGTCGCCGGAAAGAATTTCGGTTGAAGAGATCATCGGCCGCATGAAACTCGACAAGAAAACTGTCGGTGGCAAACTTCGCTTCGTCTTGCCGACACGTCTCGGACATGTTGAACTTGTCGAAGATGTCCCTGAAGAACTCGTGCGAGAAACTCTCATCGAAGGGGGCTTCAAGCCTTGAGGAAATCGCTGCAATAGTCTTTGAGGGTAATTGATGAAGAATCTTCGCCGGACACATTTTGTGTCCGGCGAGATGTGTCGTATTCTTAAATCACTCACTCCTTCAGCAAGCCTCGTCCCCTCATCCAGGCCTCTGCCTTGTCGGGCCAAGTGTGGACGTTGGCTCCTTCGACCTTTCGCAGTCCGTACCCATGGCCTCCGCTTTCGAAGATGTGAAGCTCTGCGGGAAGTCCGAGTTTCTTCATCGCTTTGTAATATTCGACACTACTCAGCGACGTCACAGCATCATTGTGCGCATGAATAAGAAATGTTGGGGATGTCTGCTTATCGACAACAACTTCTGCTCGAAGTCCTGATTCATCCGCATTGAGCAATTTCCAGGGGTAGATCAGCATTGTAAAATCTGGTCGCGCAGAAGCTTTGTCGATTTCGTCCTGCTTTTCAAATCGGTTTTCGACATCCATTTTCGTCGAAGCAATCGCGACTGCGTTTCCACCCGCTGAGAACCCGATCGAGCCGACTCTTTGCGGGTCGAGCCCCCATTCTTTCGCATGTGAACGAATCCACCGAATGGCGCGTTGAGTATCTTGTACGGGCATCAGCCAATCCTGTTCCAACTTGCGAGTTGGTGACCGGTAGTAAAGCACAAACGCCGTCACCCCCTTTGAATTGAACCACTCCGCAACCTCCGCCCCTTCCTTGCCCACCACATCATAGTTGTAACCACCACCCGGAAGGATCAGGACCGACGTCCCATTCTTCTGACTTGAATCAGGGTCGAAACGTTTGATGAAGGGATGTTCAATATCAGTGATTCGAATCGCGGGGGGATCTTCGTTCTCTCGGGCGGGGAGAATTCGCCCGATTTCCGAGGCCGATTGCCCTGCGGCAGTGTCCGGCCAAAGAAAGTAGGTTTCCGAGACATCGTCCGCCGAAACAGATTGCCTCCCGACAGCAAACAGCAGTAAGACAAGAGCAAGTGTGCGTGTCATCGAATTTCCTCTGAGGTCAATCAACGTTGAAAGGCGGATCATAAAACAATTTTTAAAGACTCAAAAGTCGCTTATGGATGTTTTGCGAGGCCTTTGACTTGGTCATCTCCCTCGTTGTTGGAATCAACGTTGGGATCAACAATTCCTGCAGTGACGGCTTCGCGGCGAATTGTTTCCGTTGAGCAAGTCGAACGGTGGTAAGCAAACCGAAAGCTGGCCCTCACAATATTCCGCCCACATCGAGATTCCGCCCACATCGAGCCCATATTGACCAATTTTACAATTTTCCAGTACGTTCCCGGTGAATAAGAATGTACTCGCTTAGCAAAGTCTGAATCAGCCAGCCTGTTTTGGCGACTGATTCGAGCAATTGAACGTGATCTCTCAGAAACTGAGGAAGTCCGTCATGGCACAAGTGACCGACTAATCCTTAGTGATTGACCACGATTTCAGTAGCCCTGCGAGAACATGTTTGAAAGAGAAGAACGCATTCTGCCGCGTAGACAATGAGTGATTCGGCAGATGAAAAGCGATCTTCACGGAGTCAGGAAACTCTAAAACCAGCACGGGAACTTGTGGCATGGTCGCTTTTCTCAGCGTTTGAGAGAGCGAATTCAGGTCTCAGGATCTGTGCTAAAGAGTTTGAGAGCTTCACTACACTTAAATGGAATGGCAAAGGAATGCCTGCACGAAGACTCACAATCGTTCAAATGATCCCCGAATTAAACGGTGGAGGGGTCGAACGTGGAACGATTGAACTTTCTGAAGAGTTAGTCCGCCAAGGACATCGATCGATTGTGATTTCAGCAGGTGGCCGGCTCGTGGAACAATTGCACAGCCACGGGGCTGAGCATATCGAGTGGAACATCCGTGCGAAATCTCCTCTCAGTTTGCGCTGGATCTGGCCGCTTCGCAATTTCTTACTCAAAAACAAAGTAGATGTCGTTCATGCCAGATCAAGAATCCCAGCCTGGATTGCTTATCTTGCCTGGAAAGGGATGAATCAGCAGAGACGTCCCCACTTTGTCACCACTGCTCATGGATTGTATAGCGTCAATCGTTACAGCGAAGTGATGACCAAAGGAGAACGTGTCATCGCGATCTCAGAAACCGTTCGCGATTATTTGCAGACGAATTATTCAAAAATTAAGATCGACTCCATCACTCTCATCCCGCGCGGCATCGACCCGCTGGATTTCCCGCGAGGGTTTCAGCCATCACAAGAGTGGCAACAGGCCTGGTTCGAAGAGTTCCCAGAACTGGTCGGTCGACCGGTCATCTCTCTAATCGGTCGCATGACCCGACTGAAAGGGCATCAGGATCTGATCGAGATCATCGATCGGTTACGGAATCAGATCCCAGAGATCAGAGCACTCATCGTGGGGGGTGTCGATCCTCGTCGTGCCCAGTACGCAGAAGAGATCCGAAAAGAAGTGGCTCGACGAAATCTGGAACAGCACATCATCTTCGCTGGGCATCGTTCAGAAATTCGAGAAATCTATTCGGCCTCAAATGTTGTCCTGTCGCTCACTTCAAACCCTCCTGAAGCATTCGGAAGAACAACGGTCGAAGCGCTCACCATGGGTGTCCCTGTTGTCGGGTACGATCATGGTGGGACCGGTGAGATTCTCCGAAACGTTTTCCCGGAAGGACTCGTCCCGGCGGGAGACCTTGAATCAGCGGCCAAACAAATTCAAAAGATGATCCAAAATGAAATCAAAGTCCCCAGCGAACACCCTTATTTAAAATCGAAAATGCTGGAGGACACATTGTCAGTTTACGAAGAGCTGGCAGCTTAGAACACTTCCATGTTTCCAGCGTCAGCCAAGACTGTTTTCATATCGTGAAGCCCCCGTTGCCACGAGGCAGAACGCGTACAACTTAAAAACACCAGATAACTGAGTGCCTGCAGACTTCTCTCAGGATTGAAGAATCCCAAGAGCGCTGAGCAAATCGGTTCTAAAAAATCACGAGGACGGAGCCTCCCATTATGAATTGGAATCAGGAACGGCAAGTGGAACGGCTCACGAAGGCTGCGCAGGCAATTCAGCGAAAGTCACAACGTGACCTCGCTGGCGAGGACCCGACAATCAACTTCTTCGGGATCTTTCTTGTCGCACATGTTTTGATCTGGACCATTCTGGCGTCGCTGACTCAACCGAATTTGCCGGACGAAACACTCCAGTTGCTGACCGCTGGTCAGTCTCCCGCCTGGGGATACTTTGATCAGCCACCGCTGGCAGTCTGGATGATGTCCTTCGTCTCGACGATTTTTGCCCCCGCTGCCTGGCCGGCATACTTCATGGCACAGGTTTGTATTGCCACCTGCATGTGGGCCGCCTGGAAAATCGGCAAAGACTTTCTACACCCCTGGACAGCCATCTGCGGAGCGATTGTTCTGGAAGGCTGTTTTTTCTTTACAATTGGATCGACAGCCTTCTCGAGTGCACACTTGGCTGGCTGCTTCTGGGCACTCGGAATCCTCGCGTTGTATCAGGGATTTCACCTGGAACACCGACGTGACTGGGTCATTGTCGGGATATGCTTGGGGTTGGGGATGCTCAGCCACTACAGCACCGCGTTGCTGATTCTTTCAATGGTCACCTTCTCATTGTTAAACCATCAGGCTCGACGATGTTGGGACACTTCCTGGCCATTTCTCGCTGGAGCAATTGCTGGCGTGATTGTTCTGCCACACTTCTGGTGGGCTTGGTCGAACGATTTCAGCACCGTTTCAACAGCGATGCACGGTTGGAAGTCGATCAGCAGCCGAGGGCAGTTCACGATCCAATTTTTGATCTCTCAAATTTTTGCCGTTGTTCCGATTCTGCTATTGCTTATCCCTGTGATTGCCTCGTTTCGTTTTGATGAACCGACAACTTCAGAAGATGAAGAACGAGACTTTGTCCGCCAGTACTTACTGGTCGTCACACTACTTCCAGCCGCGCTCATGTTCGCTTTAGCTCTAATCGTTGGTGTTGATCTGGGCTCGACGGGTCTCACACTTTGGACCTTCATTGGTGTCCTGCTGCTGTTGTGGTCGGACCTTGAAGAGAATCGTATCGCCTGGAGACGCGTAATCTTGCACAGCGGAACTGTCGGTGGTGGATTCGCGGCGTTGCTCGTCATTTCGAACTTCATGCTTCCTTACATCATGAACAGCAGCCAACCTAAGGACATCCATTTCCCCGGAAAACAACTCGCGAAGGAAGTCCGTTCGATCTGGAAGAACAGAGGCTACGAGCAAAAGCTTGCGATTATCGCTGGTCCTGGCCGACTGGCTCAAAACGCAAGTTGGTACCACGGGACGGTTCAGCGGCCGCTCGCGTACAATGACATGGACGATTCGAAATCGGTTGGGGTGGACGACGCTGCACTTCTGAAAAGTGGCGGAATCATCCTTTGGACGGATGCCGACTTACCCAATGATGAAAATCAGGTTGCCGACGTCGACTACTCCAACGACGGCTTGATGGTCCGCTTCCAGTCAGAGACTCAGCCGAACAAAATCGAGTTCATGGAAGAGCCAATCACACTTCAATGGGGGAAAACCAAGAAAAGCGAACCGATTCGGGTTTACGTCGCCCTGGTCCATCCATTCCAGCAAGCCACTGAGGAAGGTGAACCGGAGCTTGTCTTCCCAATTGAAGAGCTGCAACTCGACAATCAAACGGCTGCCATCAACACCAGCCTGATACGCTGACTCTCCACTCAATTCATGATAGCATTTTTACTGGAGAGATGCGTTCTTCACGGGCAAACGGTAGAGCAAACTGCTCTAGAAAGTCAGCGATGACGCAACGAGCAGAACGACTACTTGCCTTCGCTTGCCCAACGTCTGTATTGCTCGGCGTTGCGACGGTACGTTTCTCGAACTTGTTTGTTTCGCGTTGAGTTCAACTGGGCTTGAATTTCCTGATCGTAAACTTCAGGTGTTTCGGGGCCAAGGTCGCCAGTGTTTTGGATCCAGTCGTTCAATCGCTCTCGGTGTTTCGCGAGTGCGTTCTTGTGCGCAGGGTCGTCAGCAAGATTTCTCGTTTGCCAGGGATCAATTCCGTAAAGATACAGTTCCTCAGCTGGGCGAATTGGAGAAAAGAGGAGTTGTTCGGAGAGCGAATTGAGCTTTCCTTCGGCATGTAACTCTCGAAGTCGCTGCACGATCAGCTTGCCATCTTTATATGAACTCGGCATCAAGTGAGGTCGCAACGGATAGAAGTTCTTGATGTAAAGATACTCGTCGGTCCGAACAGAGCGAATCCAATCGGCAGCCTCACCACAACGATCACGTGCAGCAAACAAGGCTGACTTTTGTTTGTAGTTCGGCGAGAGCAGATCGTCTCCCTGCATGATCTTCGGAACCTGAATCCCAGCAGCAGCCAAAGAGAGAGCAGCGATGTCGATATGTTCAACCAAGTCGCTGCGAGTCTTACCTCTCTCGACTCCTGGTCCAGTGATGATCAACGGGATGTGTGTCCCTTCGTCGTAGAGGAACTGCTTGCCGCGTGCATGGCTGATGCCGTGGTCGGTGAAGAAGACAATCAAAGTATTGGCGAGCAGATTCTCTCGCTTCAATCTTTCGATCACCAAGCCGACGTGATGATCTGTCAGTCGGACGCTGTCGAGGTAAGTCGACCAGTCTCTCAGGAGAACGGGATCGCGAGGATAGTATGGAGGAAGCTGCACAGACTGCGGCTCGGTAATGCTGCCGAAGACTTTTTCGATTTGCTTATCAAACTTGTCATAGCTTGCCACGGATGCACCGCGCAGCTTTCCTCCATGCAACTGGACCTGCATGAAGAACGGTTGGTCATTTTTTCGTTTCGCCCAGTCGTTGCTGTCGTAGATCGACTTGTCCCAATCAAAGTTGTAGTCCGTCTTCCCCAGTCTATTTTTTGTCGACGGAGTCAGCGGCAACATCCTGTAATCGAAATCCGTCAATCCACTTCCTATGCAGGTGTAATAGCCTGCTTCCTGAAAGATGGCTGGAATCGGCTGCACACCTTCTGGCAATTGAATGCGATGTTCTCCCTGACCACTACGGTGGTGATGCGCGCCGATCGAAGTCTGGTACATTCCCGTGATCAGAGCTGAACGAAATGGAGAACAGACGGGTGAAGTCGCGTACGCATGCGTAAACCGAATTCCTGCTGCTGCCAATTGGTCGACATGCGGTGTCTGTATCGTCTTCTCGCCATAGCACGAAAAATTTGCGGACATATCATCGACAACAAACCACAGAACATTTGGCCTCTCGGCGGCTGAGAGTGAAGATGTCAAAAGCACGATCGCACAGAGGCAGATCGACGAGAACCCTCTTGTCATTGTCATGTGTTGTGTCACTCCTTGCCATGTGCCCCCAAACTGACTTTGCAATTCATCCTGAATAACTTACACAATTCTCCCCAGTTTTACTCTCCAGGCTGCTTCTTTCCCCTCGCCTCCCTCTCCCAAAATCTCGATCAATCTCATTCAAAACGACCAGGTCAGGATGGACGAATGCCTGACGCCAAGAAAAAATCTCGACCAGATCGCGGACTCAGTTCCGGTCATAGGGGTTGACTGATACACTGCTGTACAATCACAGTGCAAAATTTGCACTGTCCAAGAAGCACTGTTCGAACTTGGTCTGTCTCAAGCAGGCAGCCTTAAGAACTCAGTCCCAAGAATAGAGTCCGACAAATCCAGCCAGAGCAGCCATGTGTTGCGGAGCACGTTGGACACCCTCGTTCGAAGCCCGGCACACTTTAAGGGTGAGCATGGGCGATCCAGCCACATTTGTTTGACCTCCCTTCAGATCCTCGAGTTTCCACCATGAATAAAGTTGTTTGGGGCCTGGTCGTGCTCCTGATTATCATTCACCAGGACGTTTGGTTCTGGGACGATCCCACGTTGTTGTTCGGGTTTTTGCCGATCGGTCTTGCCTATCATGCAGGGATTTCTATTGCCGCTGCAGTCACCTGGTTTCTGGCAACGCTCTACTGCTGGCCAGAAGAGCTTGCTGAAGTCCAACCGGTCGAACCAGCAAACGAAGGAGGGCCGACCACATGATTCCTCTAATCATTGTTTGCTGCTATCTACTAATGTTGCTGGGACTTGGAGCTTTTGCGAGCCGCATGTTTCAGGGAACAAGTAAGGACTACATGCTTGCCAGTCATAGCATTGGTCCATTCCTGCTGTTGATGTCGATTTTCGGAACGACCATGACAGCCTTCGCACTCGTCGGTTCAAGCGGCGAAGCGTACAAAGAAGGCATCGGAGTTTATGGTCAGCTTGCCTCATCGAGTGGAATCATTCACTCGCTCTGCTTCTTCCTGATTGGAGTTAAGGTTTATACCTTCGGGAAAAAATACGGATACACCACCCAAATCCAGTTCTTCCGAGACCGCTTCGAGAGCGACAAGATTGGGATTCTTCTCTTTCCAATCCTGGTTGGTCTCGTCATTCCGTACCTTCTCATTGGTGTGATGTCCGCTGGAACAGTCGTTTCAAATATTACCGAGGGAGCCTTCACGAACTGGTTCCCTCAATACGATTATGGTGTCCCCCCCTGGCTGGCATCCTTCGTCATTTGCATCGTCGTCCTGGTTTACGTTTTCTTTGGTGGAATGCGTGGAACCGCTTGGGCGAACGCTTTCCAGACAGTCATTTTCATGATCCTGGGAGTGGTCACTTTTTACATTATCTCAAGTGAACTGGGAGGGCTTGAAGCCGCGAGCAAGACTGTCGCGGAGAAGCACCCGAGTAAACTGATGAGATCTGTCGCTCCTGTTGAACAGGAGACTTACGAGAAAGATTTCGCGATCTGGAAGAAGCTCGCCAGCTACAACTATGCAGTTGACAAAAAAGGCTTCAGCCTGACTCCAGAACAGAAGCAGGCCGCACATGAGAAAATGGCCCCCGGCCCTCCTTGGTCGTTAAGATTTCGTCAGTTACGAGCGGAAGCGGCCTACAGTGTTGCTCAAAATTTGCTCCCGGAGCTGACAGAGGAAGAACAAAAAGTTGCTGAACTCTCGCAGAACGACCGGATTGTCCCAGATCCACTTCCGGAAAACTTCATCACAATGCCGATGTCGGACTTCCCGGAAGCAGCCTGGCAACCGATCGCCAAAAAATATTTTGCGGAGTCGATTGGTCACCCGGATGAAGAAGGGAAAATGACCAACAAGCAAGCTCTGGGGCGCTACAGAGCAATGCGTTGGGCCCCTGAAGAACCAAGAGGACTCGATAAGTGGGCGTTTCTCACCTATCTATTCATCCCGCTTTCAGTCGGAATGTTCCCACACCTGTTTCAGCACTGGCTCACAGCTAAGAGCGCGAACAGCTTCAAGCTGCCTGTCATCGCTCATCCGATTTTCATCGCGATTGTTTGGGTTCCTTGTGTGCTGGTCGGAGTCTGGGCGACCTCAGCAGCCATGCCGGATAACCCTCGGGTTGCACTCGTCCCACCGCACTTCAACCCTAACGGCGTGCTCGCCTATATGGTTGGTCAATTAACTGGAGACGTTCTTTCAGGCTTCCTGACTGCCGGAATTCTGGCAGCCATTATGTCTTCTTTAGACAGTCAGTTCTTGTGCATCGGCACAATGTTCACTGAAGACATTGCCGTGCACTACGGTGGAAAAGATCGTTTCAGCGACAAACAGACGGTCTTCATGGCAAGGTTATTTATCATCTTGATTGTGGCGATCACGTACTGTTTCAGCCTCCTTGAAGTCCGGCGAGTCTTCACACTGGGAGTTTGGACGTTCAGCGGATTTGCGAGCCTGTTCCCGCTCATTCTTGCCAGTTTGTACTGGAAGCGAATGACAAAATTCGGTGCGTATGCCTGTATTCTGGCATCGATCGGGTCTTGGATCTGGCTGTTCCGCGAATCGAACTTCGGAAAGATTCCGGACTTTACCTATTTCGGAATGCAACCTGTCGCAACAATGATCGCAGCCTCCACGGCAGCTTTAGTGATTGTTTCTCTCATCACATCGCCACCGAGTGAGGCAACACTTGCGAAGTTCTTCCCTACTGATAAGAAGTCAGCAGGTTAATCCGCAGTCTCTCTAAACGGTCAACCTCCCTATGAGGTTGACCGTTTTTTCATCTGAATTTTTAGAATCTCGGGATATCATTCCATAGTCATGTGGCAGTCGATTGAAATTGGTGGCAAGGAAGCAGAAGCGTTTTTGCCCGAGAACCGAACTTCGAATCATGCAATCATTTACTTGCATGCACATGGTGAAGAACGCCTGTCTGAGAAGGATGAGTTCACGAACCTGTTCGAGAAATATGGATACCCGGTCATCTGTCCGCGCGGGAAAAAAGGCTGGTGGATGGATGTTGTGTGCGAAGAGTTTGATCCAGAAACAACTCCGATGGAGTACGTTCGCAACGACGTCGTTCATTGGATCGAGAAGGAACTCCAAATTTCCGCTCCCAACCTGGCATTGCTCGGCATTAGCATGGGGGGGCAAGGGGCGCTCAACATCTCATACCGATATGCGTTGACGTTTCCGATTGTCGCTGCAATTTCCTCCGCAGTCGATTTCCACAAAGCTTACGGTCAGGGCTTTCCGCTCGATCAAATGTTCGCAAGTGCAGAGCTGGCACGGCAACAGTCAGCCGTTTTGCATATCCATCCACTCAACTGGCCGAAATTTCATTTCTTCGCCTGCGATCCGATGGACCCAACCTGGTTTGAAGGCAACGAAATCCTCGCCAGCAAGTTGTCGTCATCGGGAATCATGTACGAATGTGACCTGAAGACATCTCATGGAGGTCACAACTGGCGGTACTTCACTGCCATGGCTGAAAAATCGATGGAATTTATCGATCACGCCTTCAAAAAAATGTCGTAGATGCCTCCCCACTATAAAAAAATCCGCAACACAAGTGGTGCTGCGGATCGTTGCAAGTGTGGGACGCGATTCGTCTGGAAGCAATCGCAAACTGGGAGTTCCAATTCGCTGCTCAATTGGATGACTTCAACTGGTTGAACAGGATTTGCGTTCCATCTTTCCCCGCCAGCACAATATCAAGATCACCATCGCCATCGATATCTGCCGTCCGAATTTGCAGGCCAATTCCAACGCTCCCGCTTTCGATGATGTGCTTGGTAAACTTCCCAGCTTCATCAATCGTGTAGTAGCAAACGACAGGGTCTTGCTTCCCTCCTGGGTCATTTCCATTGTGGGCTCGGACTCGTTTCCCGGTGATCAGTTCTTCCACGCCATCTCCATCGAGATCAGCAAAAAGGATGCAATGCAACTGTGAAAAGTCTTTGTCGACCACTTCTTCGCGGAATTTCAATTTACCATCGGCATCTTTTCCATCTGCGTACCAGATGAACAAACCAAAATCGTGCGGGTTCCCCCAGACAATGTCGTTCTTGCCGTCCTTGTTCATGTCTCGAACGAGGACGGGATCGCTCCAATGAGCATCCCAGTCAGCATGATAGACCCAGGGCTCAGTAAGAGGATCACCTTCAGGGCGTTCATGCCAGCCAGTGCCTGTCAGAATGTCTTCTCGACCATCGTTGTTGATATCGCCAAAACCGAACCCATGTCCTTGACCTTGTGCCTCTCCTCCTTCGTGAATCAAATTACGCTTGAGCACTGGCACTGTGACAGTTTTCGTGTTGACCTTATTGCCTTGCTTCACAGCAATTTCTTCTGTTTTGGAATCAAATGACCAGATGATCAACGGGTTCTTTTTGTTCCAGGAGTTCGAGATCCACTCAGGGACGCCGTCCCCATTGAAATCGTGCATGAAGCTCGCTTCGTTCTGGCTGAGACCTGTATCAACGAGAAGATGCTCCTTCCACATAAATCCATTATGTAGCGCTTCTGGACCAGGATTTTCATACCAGTGAACTGTCGTTTGGAAGAATCCTCCGGCGACGATGTCGACATGCCCATCCTGATTAACGTCGTAAGCGAAATCCCCGTTCGAGTGGACGTATCCATTGACATCATCAAACGCTCGCACAGGTCGAGCAACCCAGTCCCCATTCCGGAACCAAAACCGTCCCGCACAGACATCAAGTTTGCCGTCCCCATCGAAGTCAGCGACGTCGCAACCTTCGTTAGCATCGACCGCCAGCCATTTGACTTGAAACTTAACAGGATGCTCAGCCTGAGCTGCTAACGGGAAAGAGATGAGAACAGCGAGAAACAAGAGAAGACGCGACATTGGAGTCCTTCATTTCGATCAAAGAGAATATAACAGATCTCATGTATGACGAATTGTTTGACTCGAATCAACCAATCCGAGTCAAACCTGAGTGAAATACCAACAAGGGGAGCCCCATTTCCTTGCAGAATTGCGCGACCATGCTCCATGAAAGCCTGAAGCAGAATTTCGCTTTGACACCCATCAGAAGTTGCCATGCGAATGAACTGGAAATCGAGAAAACGAATCAGTAAGATCCGTTCTGGTCACGGCACACAGGAATCTCACTTTGGCATGTGAGTTGCTTTTGCTCCCACCGAATGAGTTGGATGTAGCATTTCAAGCATTTCTTGCAGGGACGAGTGCTACATGAGAGCCTTACTTGCATACAAATTAAGCAAAACTGCCTCTCGGATCAGCAACCAGCTGCCCCAAACATCAGCATGAAGCAAATGATTCGATTGTTTTTGTGAAGACAAAACAAGCGATTCACCAGATTTCTCGGGCGTTGCAGTTCTGACGTCCGCGCTCGAAAGTCGGAATTCAACTATGTTTGCGAGACCACCTCGCAGGTTCCTGGTTGACGTCAGGTGACAATCACTTACTAAGGATTTATTGATGAGCAGCTCAAAAGCAAAATTGGAGTACATCTGGCTTGATGGTTACAAACCCACACAAAGCCTACGAAGTAAGACGAAAATCGTTTCAAATTTCAGCGGAAAGCTTGAAGATTGTCCGATCTGGAGCTTTGATGGTTCGTCTACTCAACAGGCAGAAGGGGGATCTTCAGACTGTCTCATCAGACCAGTGGCACTCTACCCAGATGCCGCTCGTAAGAACGGCTGGTTGGTCATGACGGAAGTCCTCAACCCCGATGGAACTCCTCACGAATCGAATGGTCGAGCCACAATTGTCGACAACGATGAAGACTTCTGGTTTGGCTTTGAGCAGGAATACACAATTTGGGACATCAGTATTAACCGTCCCATCGGTTTCCCGGCAGAAGGATACCCTGGACCACAGGGGCCTTATTACTGCTCAGTTGGCTCCACGAATGCCATCGGTCGCGACCTTGTCGAAGAACACCTCGATGAGTGCCTTGATGCAGGTCTCAACGTTGAGGGAATCAACGGCGAAGTGATGATGGGACAATGGGAGTTCCAAATTTTCGCGAAAGGGGCAGCAGAAGCTGGCGACCAGATTTGGGTTGCTCGCTACCTCCTCGAACGTTGTGGCGAAAAGTATGGCTACAAAATCAACTGGCACTGTAAGCCAATGAAAGGAGACTGGAACGGTTCGGGTATGCACGCGAACTTCTCCAACACGCTCCTTCGTGAAGCAGGCGACAAAGCGATTTACGACAAAATCTGTCAAGCTTTCGAGCCAACAGTTCAGGAGCACATCGCTGTGTACGGAGCCGACAACGACCAACGTTTAACCGGCTTCCACGAAACCCAGCGTATCGACCAGTTCAGTTACGGTGTTTCAGACCGAAGTGCTTCGATCCGTATTCCAATCGCGACTGTTGAATCTGGCTGGAAGGGCTGGCTCGAAGATCGTCGCCCTGCTTCAAACGCCGATCCTTACAAAGTTGCAGCAGTGATCATCGACACAGTCAAAAAAGCCTGTGCAAAATTGTAGGAATCTTCAACGACTCGAAGACCTGAACAACAGCGTTGTGATTCGTTTGATCGCAACTGCTTGTTGAGATCTTGCGAGTGCGAAGATTCGATCTTGAATTGAAATCGTTAAACGCCCGGCAGTCATGTCGGGCGTTTTTCTTTTCCCAAAGCGTTCTTCTCCCGCAGTTTCTCCCGTACTTTCGTTGTTTCCAACACAAAAAAAATGAGGCCTCTCTCTTTGGTCGAACGACACTTGCAGCCTGCGAGGCTGGCTGACAGAATACCTGATGGTGTGTCCACTATTTTACGAGACTCGACCGTATGGCATGGTCGGCAGACAAAAGTTGTTTCTTCATGCTGGCGAAATTATTGACGTACTCAATCTTCGGGATCGATGCGAGACCGGTCGAAGTCGAGGTTGATATTTCACCGGCATCAATGCCGAAAACGATTCTCGTTGGCTTAGCTGAGGCAGCCGTTAAAGAGAGCACCCATCGTATCGAACGGGCATTAGTCAACAGCGGATACACTCGCCCGGTCGACCGGATTGTCATCAACCTTTCGCCGGCTGACTTTCCTAAAGAGGCGTCATCATTTGACCTCCCGATTGCTCTGGGAGTCCTCGCAGCCAGCGGTCAATTAGAAACGTCTCAGTTCTCCGACTACAGCGCCGTCGGGGAACTGGCACTTGATGGAGTTGTTCGCAAGGTTCGCGGTGCGCTTTCAATGGCGCTTCAAGCACGTGCCAACGGAAAGAAGGGTCTGATCGTTCCGGTTGAAAACTCCCGCGAAGCAGCGGTCGTCGATGGCATCGACGTTATTCCAGTCGGCTCACTGGCGGAAGCAGTTGGCTTTTACACTGGAGTACTCCCCATCGATCCGGTCCCGTTCAGTTGGGACGATGCCGTCGAAGAACGTGGTACATATCCCTTTGACTATTCTGATGTCAAAGGGCAGGAGATGGCGAAGCGAGCTGTCACCGTCGCAGCTGCCGGTCGGCATCACCTGCTGATGATTGGTTCCCCAGGAACGGGGAAGACATTGCTTGCACAAAGATTAGGAACCATCCTGCCTCCTCTTTCAGCTGAGGAATCGTTAGAGACAACTCGCATCTACAGTGCTGTTGGTCGACTGGAAGAAGGTGAATCTTTGCTTCTGCAACGCCCTTTCCGATCCCCTCACCACACGATTTCACAAGCGGGACTGGTCGGTGGCGGAAGTATCCCGACTCCGGGTGAGATTAGCCTGGCGCATCACGGCATCCTGTTTTTAGACGAGTTGCCAGAATTCAATCGGAACACGCTCGAAGTGATGCGGCAACCACTCGAAGAAAGCCGCGTCACAATTTCCCGAGCTGTTGGATCTGTGACCTTCCCAGCCAGCTTGATGCTGGTCTCTGCAATGAATCCCTGTCCCTGTGGGTATCGTGGAGATCCCAAACGGCAATGTCACTGCTCGCCAATGCAGATCGAAAGGTATCTGTCGAAGATCAGCGGGCCACTGCTCGACCGGATCGACATACACATCGAGGTTCCTCCGGTCCCGTTTCGAGAACTCTCCGCACAAACTGAAGGGACTCGCAGCGAAGCCATGCGAGAACAAGTCATTGTCGCCAGAGAAGCACAGCGAGAGCGATTCGGGAAAGATGGCACGCTGGTCAACGGTACGATGGCTCCCCAACAAATTCGAAAGTATTGCAAGCTCAGCAAAGAAGCGGAGTCGTTGCTCAAAGCTGCTATGGAAGAAATGGGACTTTCCGCACGCGCACACGATAAAATTCTTCGCGTCAGTCGCACGATCGCTGACCTCGATCAAGCGGAATTCATCGACGTTTCGCACCTCACCGAGGCGATCAATTACCGCACACTGGACCGGAGTTCCTGGACGCAATAGATGATACAAAACACGGAATGTGGACCAGATTACAGAGTCATTCTACTCGGCGCCAGTAACCTCACATTAGGGCTGCCGCGATTGGTCCATTCATTGCGAACATCTCTTCCTGGAACAGTCGAAGTAATCTCCGCTCACGGACATGGGCGATCTTATCTGAAGTGGAGCTACGTCTTCTATCGCGGCTTACCTTCGATCACTCATTGTGATTTGTGGAGCGATCTCGAAAAACGCCCAGCTGCAAAAGAGACTTATGCTCTCGTCACAGATTTAGGGTGCGATCTGTTTTATGGGGCAAAGCCCCAGCCAATTATCGATGCGGTTGGAATCTGCCTGAATCGGCTGTCGCAACTCGGAGCGAAGACCGTCTTCGTTCGCCCGCCACTAGATCGTTTGTATCAAATCAGTGACTGGCACTATTACGTGGTGAAGAATATTTTCTTCCCGGGACCAACTGTTCGCTGGCCGCTGATGCGAGAATACATTACCGAAGTCGACCAAGGCGTTTTGGGAATTGCCGAAGGTCTGGGCTGTTCGATTGTTGCCCCCAATATCAGCTGGTTCGGATTCGATCCGATTCACATCAAACGCACGCAGCGAAACTTTGCCTGGCAAGAAATCGTAAAAACATGGAGGGGACCGGAGTCGCTGCAAATTGCCGCCCCGGGTCTCGCGGAATCCTTCCATACCTGGACGAGAAAAGCCTCGTCCAGAAAAGTCTGGTGGATCCCGAACACTCACTCCCAGCCGAGTTACCAATGGCCTGATGGGTCATCCCTGTCAGTCTACTAGAGCAGTCTGCTCTACCGTGTGCCCGTGAAAATCGCGTTTCTCTAGTACAAATGCTGTTCGCCACGAGGCAGAACCTGCAAACCAATTCGAAAGATGCTCTAAAGAGTCGTTTTGTAAATCACTTACAGGTTCTGGCTCACATTTCACGCAAGTTCATGCAAAGGTGAAGCCTACGCTCTCAGCGAAGAATTCATTTCACCGAACGAACTCTTCCCGACGCAAATTGGCTTTCACGACAGAGTTATTCAATTACTGGAGCTGGGATTGGATCGACCGCTCGATTTTGGTTTCTGAGACCTTCTGCTTGAAGCTGTTCGATTTTTTTAAGGATGAGTTCCTGGCGAGCTTCGATTTCTCCACGAAGTTGATTCAACTCATCTCGAAGCTCCGTGACCTGCAACGAAGCATCATCGACGAGCAGATGCGAGTCATCGTAGAAATGATTGTGATCTGCAAAGAGCGGGCTGAGGCTCTCCGGAATTCGGTGGCGACGTGAATTCAGAACGAGGCGGGCTTTATCGTCCAGATCCTCCCAGAGAATTGGAGCGACTTGAACATCAAGGATCTCCTGCTTTCTGCGGATCGTCAACGTGACTGCTTCACCTTCACTCTTCCGGACTTCGCTTTGCAGATGTGCTAAGGAGAGAATCGGTTGATCGTTGATCTGCATTAAAAGGTCAAACTTTTGAAGTCCTCCGATTGCTGCTGGACCGTCGTCGATCACTGCCGTTACGAGGAGCCCCTCTTGATCACGTACTCCCAACAGCTCATGGTACCCATCTGGAATTTTCTTGACCGTTACGCCAATGAAATACAGATCGTTCGGCTCAAGCACGGATTCTGAAACCCGATACGGCTTCACCAGATCTCGAACAATGACAGGAGCTCGAATCCCATCTTCTGAATCAAAAGAGTACTTCTTTCCATCCGGCCCGGTAATGATGATTCTGTTGCGCGTTTGCAGATCAGTCTGATCGATCACAGCCCTTTCATCCTGAACTGGAACAGCGTCATCGACACCAGGTTCAACAACTGGAGAGACAACCTGAACCTCACTCATCGCTCGAGTTGAGAGAGCAGCTGTTATTGTTAAAACAAAGAGAGTGTGAAATGAGTAGGTTTTCATTGTTCTTTCCTGTCATGTTAACGATGTCTTTGAAGATTCCACGTTGGTGATTCAGCAGTGGACGGCTTCCTTGGAGAAGAGAAATTTGGCCTCAATCGTTGCTAGAGCATCTTTCGAATTGGTGTACAGGTTCTTCCTCGTGGCGAACAGCTATTTTATTGATCAAACGCGTTCTTGACGGGCACACGGTAGAGCAAATTGCTCCAGAACCGGTCCGAAAACTTGTGGAATGCTCATCGACACGGACTGCGGTCATGACATTTCTCTCCGCTTCGTCTTCTTCTCTGCAGGTCCTTCTTCATTTCGATAATGCAGAAACCGCGCCAATCTGGAAATTTCTTCAGAGGGAGTTCATCAACACTGCCAAGATTTGAATGACAACCTGCCAGCTGGAATGGGATTTGCTTTTCACATTCAACCTAAATTGATTTTGATCTGAAAGAGTCTGATGGATTTTATTGTTCGAACTTATCAGTGGATCATGCGTGATGAATTGCTCACCTTCTCACTGGTACTTGTAATTGTGTTCGGTGCATGGGTTTTTGTATCGATCGCCGAAGAGGTCGTCGAAGGTGAAAGCCATGAACTCGACAAACGGATCTTGTTGAGTTTGAGAGATGCGGAGAATCGAAGTGATCCGATTGGACCGACTTGGTTTGAAGAGATGGCCCGCGATATCACCGCACTCGGCAGCGTCGTTGCGCTCATGATATTCACCGCGACGACGGCGGGATACCTGTACTTCACCAAACAGCCGTGGATTGCAGTCTTCGTAGTGATCGCCGTCCTGAGTGGAACGGCAATGAGCTCTGCATTAAAACTCGGCTTCAATCGGCCTCGTCCAGATCTCGTGCCTCACAAAACTCGCATCTACACAAAAAGTTTCCCGAGCGGTCACTCTGCGATGTCATCGATCGCTTATTTAACACTGGGAGCAGTCATGGCCCGCGCTGAACGCAGACGGAGAGCAAAGGTGTTTCTGCTGGCTGTGCCGGTCTTTCTGCTGCTTATCGTTGGAGTGAGTCGCGTTTATCTTGGAGTGCACTGGCCGACCGATGTATTAGCAGGTTGGGCTTTTGGCGTATCGTGGGCGGCTGCCTCGTGGTTAATTTTTGAACTCCTGCAACGTCGCTTCCATCTTAACGTTCAACCAGAATCTTCATCGCCTTAAGAATTCCGAGACTGTGAAGACCGACAACAGTGTTGCAAGGGGACTCGGCTCACGTCAGTCAGTCAGTCGTCAGGCTTTCTTGACGAATTCAGACTTCAACTGCATCGACCCGAATCCATCGATCTTGCAATCGATGTCGTGGTCCCCTTCGATCAACCGTATGTTTTTAACCTTCGTGCCCGCCTTCAGCACAGATGACGCCCCTCTAACCTTGAGGTCTTTGATCACCAACACCGCATCGCCGTTATTCAACTCATTCCCGTTCGCATCTTTCCACACACGAGCCTCCTCCGATGCCTCCATTTCATCACGAGTCCATTCATGGGCGCATTCGGGACATACAAGAAGATTGCGATCTTCGTAGGTATAAACCGATTGGCATTCGGGGCAAGGGGGCAAAGTGGTCATTTCACTCATCTCCAGTCGTCGTAACTTCTTCGATGCAGATTCGCTCTGCTCTCTGCCAGATCAATATAGCAATCTGCGCCCGCTAAGGCATCCTTGCGAAATTCGCCGACAGCTGAGTCTACAGTTGAGTCAACAACTGACCTGCACCCTCCGAACTTGGATGAATCAAGACGTGTCTCGAAGGCTTGAGCAGACTTTTTGCCCCACTCATCGAATTCCACCGGGATATCATTTCAGCATGAGTGAACCACTTGTTCCAATCCAGAAATCGCCATGATGAAAGATTTTCGGACCAGTTCTTATTAAACTCCTTGAATGGATCCAATCACTCAACTCATTTTATTAACAGCCATCGCTGGAGCCGCCATTCCAGTCGGTGGTTTTATTGCCTCAATCGAACATATCCGACCGCAATGGTTGGAGGAAGAATTTCGGCACACCGTCATGGCGTTCGGTGGAGGGGCATTGATCTCTGCAGTCGCACTGGTGCTGATCCCTGATGGAACCTCAATGATCGCCACATGGGAAGTGATTGTGGCCTTTGCATTGGGAGGACTGTGTTTTTGGGGGCTGCAAGTGTTACTCGACCGCAGTCAATCCTCCGCATCGCAACTCGCTGCAATGTTGTCCGACTTCATTCCCGAAGTCATCGCACTCGGAGCTGTTATTGCGAGCGGGAAAACAGGTGCCGTTTTATTAGCGTTGATCATTGCGTTGCAAAATGTCCCTGAGGGATTCAACTCTTATCGAGAACTCAATAGCAGCGGGATTCCGAGGAAGAGAATCTTGTTTTGGTTTACCATCGCTGCGATGCTCGGTCCGCTCTTGGGCGTGTTCGGATATCAGATCATCGCCGAACAGACAAGAATCCTCGGATGGATGCAAGTGTTTGCAGCTGCTGGCATCCTCTACCTTGTTTTTGAGGACGTCGCCCCACAGGTCACGCTGAAGAACAGTCGTTTTCCGTCCCTTGGTGCTCTGCTCGGTTTCTTACTCGGATTGATCGGGAAGTTACTCGAAAGTTAATGATGAACTTCAAAGACCAAAACAATCAAGTCTCCCAAGCCGCGATCTTCGCGACTGCCTTTCCGGTTCCGGGGCAGGAACATCAATGGGAACAAGCACTCGGAGATCTGATTCGAACTTCATCGACCTTCCCCGGTCATCAAGGCTCGATGGTTCTGCAACCTGAATCTCCAGATCAGCATTACTATCGCGTGATCACCAAGTTCGACACCCATGAAAACATGCGTCGCTGGTACGAATCCGATGAACGTGAAGCAAAAATTGCACAGCTCGAACCGTTCGAGCAACAGCCCGCAGAAGTCCAGCATCTGACCGGATTTGAGACATGGTTCATTCCTCCCGAGAGCTCAGATGCGACGGCCAAAGCACCTCCGAAGTATAAAATGTTTGTCGTGGTTTGGATTGCAGTCTACCTGGCTGTCCTGCCAATGATCTCTATCCTGAGACCCTTGACGGACGGGATTCCACAACTTTTAGCAAGTGCACTATTGGCAGCCACCAGTGTCGCAATGATGACATGGATCGTCCTGCCGCTTCTGACGAAGCTTTTCCAAGGCTGGTTGTACCCGAAAGCCTAAGTTTCTCAGCTCTCACGAATCATGAACAACAGCTTACAATGACAGCAAACATGACAATTACAGCAATTTTCTTCGTGTCTTTGAGCTGAACCACGCCACATTGCGACTTGTGGTTCATTCAAGCTGGATTAACATCCAACGACATTTGTGAAGCCAGCAAGTTATAGCGTCGGAGGGAGACTTCAAGACAACTGCCGATCCAGGACCGCGAGAACACAATACAATCTCCTAAGACGTTCGACACAAAAGACTTAAGTCACTCAACACGCAAAAGCACAATCCTCAAGCCGAGATACCACAGATCATTTGCGTGGGCTGTGTCACAGCGGCGATTCGCGAAGATGTTGCACAGTCAAACGAAAACTGATCCAAATACCTGAAATTGCTCTTTCAAACACTGAGAATATTCCTCAATAGAAGGTTCTCCGAGAGGGCTTTTAACGCATCAAGTGAGAGAAAATGATTAAAGCGGTTGTATTTGACATGGATGGCTTGATGATCGACTCGCAGCCATACTGGCACGAGGCTCAGGTTGAATTCTTTTCACAGCTTGGGACTCCCATTGCGGAGCAAGACATGGTTGATACGACAGGGATGCGTATCGACCAGATTGTCAAAATCTACTTTGCTGAGTCGCCATGGACCGAGGACCGCTATCAGCAGGCGTGTGATCAGATGCTCGATTACGTGCTGGATTCCATCCGTAAACACAAGCCAGCCATGCCGGGGTTGAACCATGCCATCGAAGTCTGTCGGCAAGAAGGGGTGCAATTGGCAATCGCATCCTCTTCCCCGATGAGTCTCATCGATGCGACCATTGATGTTCTGAAACTGGATGGCATCTTTTCAGTGAAATCATCCGGTGCAGATTTGCGGTACGGAAAGCCACATCCGGAAGTCTACCTGAATGCCTGCGACGAATTAAATATCGAGCCACAACACTGCTTAGCACTCGAAGATTCGTTTGTCGGATTGCTCTCAGCAAAATCTGCACAAATGAAAACAATCGTTGTCCCTGAACCTTCGTTCGCCAAAGAGAAACATTTTGCCATCGCTGATTTCCAACTTGCATCGCTCAATGACCTCACCCCCGACATGGTGCAATCTTTGTAAGCATTTTCCCAATGAGCAATGAATGAACTCATAGTCGCGTTCTGCCATGTGGCAACCAGATATGAAGTCGTGAACGCGAACTTCACGGGTACTAAAAGTATTGAAAATACTCTAACGGGAAGAAATATTGGATCTTTGGCCCATTCTCCGTGACATCGTTGTTTTGCTGGGCGCGTGCTTACTGGTCGGCGGTCTCTTTTCGCGATTTCGCCAGAGCCCGATTATGGGTTACTTGCTCGCTGGGATGTTTCTCGGTGGCCCTGGCAGTATTCAGTTGATTGGTTCCGAGCAACCGATTGAGGCGATCGCGGAGCTGGGCGTTGCTCTTTTACTGTTTAGTCTTGGTCTTGAATTTTCTATTGAGCGACTGAAAAAACTTGGTGCAAAGCCTCTTCTGGGGGGGGCAGCTCAAGTGGTGTTGACGATCCTTCTCGCATTCGCAGGAGCAAGTCTCATCGGGCTCTCCGTAAAGCCAGCACTCGCATTCGGAGCGATGGTATCTCTGAGCAGCACTGCGGTCGTATTGAGGATTTTGATGGAACGCGGCGAAATGGAAATGCCGCACGGTCGCAACAGCCTTGGCGTCCTGCTCACACAAGACATGGCCGTGGTCCCTCTGGCTTTGATGATGACTGTTCTGGGCGGCGAAGGGAGTGTCGGCGAAATCGCCTCCAACGTGGGGAGACTGTTAGTCATGGCGAGCGGGTTAGTCATTGGGCTTTACCTGCTTACCAAAGTTGCTGTCCTTGCACTCGGAACACTGACTCTTCACCGGAATCGTGAACTGACGGTCCTCTTCGCTGTTGTCACAGGATTAGGGGCTGCCTGGGCATCGCACTCAATCGGAATCTCACCAGCTTTGGGAGCCTTTGTTGCGGGAATGTTACTCGGAAGCTCAGCCTTTGCGACACAAATTCGTGCAGACATTTCCCCCCTTCAGGTTGTGCTGTTGACACTGTTCTTCGGCGCGGCAGGCATGGTGGCTGATCCGATCTGGATTCTGACAAACTGGTACATTGTTGGCTCAGTTGTCATCGCACTGACAATCGGAAAGCTACTCGTCATTTGGGCGACTTTCCTCGCATTCGGTCAATCGACTCGGGTCGCAGTGGCGACTGGCCTGTGCCTTGCACAAATTGGTGAATTTGCGTTTGTTCTCGGGTCAATCGGGAGATCCAGTGGAGTGGTGACCGAAGCGACATACGCTCTGGTCGTCTCCATCGCCATCGTTTCGTTTTTCTTGAGTGCGTTCCTGGTCCCTGCAGCTCCACAGATTGGAAACTGGGTTGCGGGGCTGGTTCAGTCTCAACAGCTTGCTTCCGAGAGTGAAGCTGAGCTGCAAGAACCTCCTGAGGTCGCCATAATCGGATTTGGGCCGGCGGGTCAAATTGCAGCTCGCCCGCTGATTGACAAAGGCTTGCGAGTCGTGGTCATCGAACTCAACCGAAACGGCATCCGTAAGGCGAAGCAACTTGGATTTCATGGAGAAATTGGAGATGCCACTCAAAGTGAAGTGCTAGAACATGCCCGTCTACATGAATGCAAAGCGGTCGTGATCACTGTCCCGCATCACAGATCTGCAATCACGATTCTTGAACACGTCCGAAAGAACGCCCCGAACACCCACGTAATTGTCCGCTCTCGCTACGAAATCCATACCGGGAGTTTCGTAACAGCCGGAGCACACGCTGTCGCCGGTGACGAAGAGCAGGTTGGTGAAAGCCTTGCTAATCATCTGGTCAGTTGGCTGGGCTCAACGAATTCATCAGAAGCCTGATCCGAATCCATACTGACGGAAGCAGTCATGGAAACGGATTCAGTTCGATAACCTTGCACGAATCCACTGGACTTCAAAGTCATAAAGACAACAAAATCGCTCAACGAAGCCACTCGTATTGAGTTGATCGACACAATGCTGCCTGTCATCAATCCTTGATTTCCGGTAGCGGGAACAGCGGACGGATTTCAACCGTCCCTTTCTTTGCTGGGGGGATGCGGGCAGCGATTGCGATGGCTGCGTCTAAGTCATCGACGTCGAGCAGATAATAACCGCCAAGCTGCTCCGTTGTTTCTGCAAATGGCCCGTCAGTGATGAAACGTTGACCATCTCGAACGCGAACACTTGTCGCGGCTGCCACGGGAAATAGCGGAGAGGAATCAATCAGCTTTCCTTCCTCTTTGAGCTTTTCGCAAATGCCCATCGACTCGATCATGCACTCATTGCGTTCATCGTCCGTCCAACAGTCTTCGGCTCCGTAAATCAGGAGTATGTATTTCATTGTTTTCCTTCGTAGGCTTGCTTCAGTTTTTCGACATCGAGCTTAATCATCTGCATCATCGCCTGCATGGCGCGGCGAGATTTTTCGACGTCTTGATCTTGCATCATTTCAAGAAACGCTTCGGGGACAATCTGCCATCGCACACCATATTTGTCTTTGAGCCACCCGCACATGACAGGCTCACCACCATCGGCGGTCAGCGCCTCCCAGTAATGATCGACTGCCGCCTGATCCTTACACCTGACCGAGAGCGACATCCTGTCGTTGAACGGGTCGCTTGGACCACCATTGAGAGCCTGATAGCGCTGGCCCAACAGCTCGAACTCAACAAGGATCACATCACCTGCCTGACCACCAGGCCAGTCGTCACGGCTGAGCATCTTGTTGTGAATTCGAGAATCGTCGAAGACTGAAACGTAAAACTCTGCCGCCTCCTCAGCGTCCCTTTCAAACCACAGACAGGTCTCAATTTTTTGCTGTCCCATTATCGTGCTTCCTCCTTATTCAAACTGGAAATCCTAGAGTATTTTCAATGCTTGTCCTGCCAGTGATGGCCAAGCTCGTGGCTTCATAGACTGCTCGCCAGAAGGGTGAGCGTAAAATCCAACGTTGATTTTACTTTCTCAAACACCGAAAAATTGACAAACCACATCTTTCCGGACAGGTTCAAAATGGCTTTGTTACTTCTGCGAATGAAGACCGAACATGTTTCCTTCCGTATCGACCGCCAAAACCATAAATCCATACGGCCCGAGCGACGTCTTGGGGCGCTGAATGCGACCGCCAGACGCTTCGACTCTTGATCCTTCAATCGCGCAGTCCTGACAGGTAAAATAGACCAGCGTGCTGTTCCCGCCGGAAGCGACTCCGTCCATCTTCGTCAACGCACCTGCTGCCCCTGAAGACTGCATCGACATGGGAAACGCCATCAATTCGATCTCCTCTAAAGGGGATGGAAGATGTTCGAGTTTGATGTCGAGGACCGACTCATAAAAGTTCGCGGCACGATCCATATCCTGCACGTAAATTTCGAACCAGCCCACCGGGTTCATTGCTGTTTGGTTCTCACGATCGGCAAGTTTTTTTCGCAAACATTCTTCGTGAGCCATCACGGTTCCGTCCGGGTCACTTTCTGCGAAATCCTCCATCTCGTAGATCGGGCGAATCTCAATATCGGATTCATCTTTCATTGGGTTGGGACACTTTTTGACCCACTCGATGGCCTGCTCCATCGAATCGACTTCCCACAACCAGTAACCGGCGACTAGCTCCTTAGTCTCAGCGAATGGGCCGTCGGTCACAATTCGATCGCTCCCGCGAAATGTGATTCGCTTCGCTGCGGAAGTTGGCTTAAGACCTTCACCTGCTTTCATAACCCCAGCATTGATGAGTTCTTCGTTGTACTTCCCCATCGCTTCAAGCAATTCCTGGCTGGGCATTTCCCCCGCCTCAGACTCTTTGGTCGCTTTCACAAATACGATGACGTTCATGCTGTTTTTCCTTTTCGAGTCAAATTACTTTTCCGTTCACACAATGTTGTCGATGGCTTCGTCCACAAATCGACAGGCTTCACCACTTATTTTTGAATATTCATATATTGTCCAGTGCCAAGAAAAATCGATGACTCAATACGCCACCAAACTGCGGAGTCACTGTGTGTTCAAGCAGAGAAAATCTTCTTGTGAAGAATAAATTTGACATGGATTCGCTGCAGCTGCTTTCGAATCGCATTCCACAGAAGTGATTACTGAGAATGTTTCTCGTTTGCGAATGCTTTGTCCCGATCAGCGATTTGACTGTTAATTTCCTCAGCAGCGGGCCGAATTTCGAACGGTCCCATCTTCACACCAGGGTGATTCGACATCAGGCTCACTGCATGGTTGAGATCGCGAGCTTCGAGCAGCAGTATCCCACCGAGAATTTCTCTGGTTTCGGCATACGGACCGTCAGTCACATCGACCGAACCATCTTTCACACGCAACGTGACAGCATGGCGAGCTGAATCAAGAGCCTCACCACCAAGAAAGTGACCACCACGACGCAGTTCATCATCATAGTCAAAGCAGTCCTTCATGAGCCGTTGTCGTTCCTCGTCGGACAGATTGTCCCACTTCGCCTCCTCAATATATCCCAGACAAATAAATTTCATGTCGTTACCCTTTCTGAAATTTCATTTCCGCAGCCTATGCTGCTTCTTATC
The DNA here is from genome assembly GCF_048270125.1 of Thalassoglobus sp. Classification (NCBI taxonomy): domain Bacteria; kingdom Pseudomonadati; phylum Planctomycetota; class Planctomycetia; order Planctomycetales; family Planctomycetaceae; genus Thalassoglobus; species Thalassoglobus sp. The sequence continues at coordinate 57,034 of NZ_JBLWTN010000010.1, forward strand.
TAATTGTCGATTGGGATAAGACTAAATCGACAGGCTCTCGAACTTTTTCTCAGATTGACATATTCTCCGTCAATGAAAGTCAAACGAATCGTTGCCAATATCGAAACAGATCTGCTAGACGCTGCGAGGAGTTTCTACGCAGATGTTCTCGGCCTTGAAATTCTCATGGACCAGGGATGGATCACGACATTCGGTTCGCAAGAGACAATGCGGGTGCAAATCAACTTCGCCAGCGAAGGAGGCTCAGGGACTCCCGTCCCTGATTTGTCGATCGAAGTCGACGACCTTGACGAGGCACTTAAACGTGTAGAAGAGGCCGGACTCCAACCAGAATATGGGCCGGTGAGTGAACCCTGGGGAGTCCGACGGTTCTATGTTCGTGACCCGTTGGGAAAGCTGATCAATATTTTGGTTCACATTGAGTGATCGAAATCGCTGGAACGAACCCAACACCGAGATTCACATTCGACCTCGTGGCAAGCAGCCTATGGAGTCGTAGTAACAGTTTTCACAGGTAAAACACTTTGGAACTGCTATTGAGAACTGGTCGTTGCAGAGGAAAGTTCGTTGAGCTTTCTATTCAGAAACTTTTTTTCAGGCTCCTGCTTTGTCAACGTCAGTGCGTTTTCGAATGCAGTTCTTGCGTCGGCGATTCTCCCAGAGCGGCGTAGCAATTCGCCGCGAGCAGAGTGGGCGAGATGGTAGTCTGTTAAATCGCCACGAGCCAGAATTGTATCAATCAGCTGGACGCCAACTTCGGGACCGTCTCGCATGGCCATGGCAACCGCTCGATTCAACTCGACAATTGGAGTTGGAGCCGCCCTGAACAGCACGTCGTAGAGAGAGACAACTTGTGCCCAGTCCGTCGATTCAGATGTTTTAGAACTGGCGTGAACTCCTGAGATTGCTGCCTGAATTGTGTAGGCGCCTATCCGACCTGTCGCCATGGCTTGCTCTACAAGCTGCAGCCCTTCATCGATCAATTCACGATTCCATAGGCTACGGTTCTGATCTTCGAGTAGTACGATATCGCCTTCTGCCGTCGTACGTGCTGGTCGACGCGATTCATGCAACAACATCAACGCCAACAAGCCCATCACTTCTGCATCGGGAAGCAATTCGAGAATCAACCGGGCCAGACGAATCGCTTCTTCGGAGAGGTCCGCTCGGGTGAGATTATCGCCAGCTGAAGCTGAGTAGGCTTCGTTGAAAATGAGATAGACGACCGATAAAACTGCATCAAGACGTTCGGGAAGTTCAGTCAGTGAAGGGACGACATAGGGTATCCTGGCATCGCGAATCTTGGCTTTTCCACGGACGATCCGCTGTGCCATTGTCGGCGGCGTAACGAGAAAAGCGCTGGCGATTTCTTCAGTTGTCAGACCACAAACTTCCCGCAAAGTCAGGGGGATTTGCACACTCCGATCGATAGCTGGATGACAACACGTGAAGATCAATCGCAACCTGTCGTCTTGAATTTCGCTGACTGCGTTCGCTTCGTTCTCATCGCCAATTTCTTGCAGGCGTGCCATGATCTCGGGGAGTTGTCCCGCGAATCGCTGGCGTCTTCGAATCGCATCAATCGCTTTAAATCTCGCGGTCGAAATCAGCCACGCCCGCCGATTTTGAGGAACTCCATCACGTGGCCATTGAGACATTGCAACCGCAAACGCTTCGTGCAACATCTCTTCGGCAAGATCAAAGTCGCCTAGCAATCGAACAAGTGTCGCGAATGCCTGACGTGACTCTGCACGATAGACCTCGCTGATCAGTTCCTCAAAATTCTCCTGAGAGTCTTCTTCCATCGTCCTCTGACTTCACAGGCTGCTCACCATTTCTGAAATGACTCAGAGCAACTCTATTGTTAGTTTTTATACCTGCCTCGTTGCGAGCAGCCTATGGAGTCATGCAAGTCACCTTCACAGGCACAATTCGCACTGAATTCTCTAATCCATTGGTGACGCCCGCAAGAGCTGTTTCCCTTGACTGTCAAGCAATCTCAGGAGGCCATTTTCATCAATTCGGTACTGCTTCACTTTGGGCAACAGTGCGAGGAATCTGGCCTCTTGATCCATTAAGGCTGGTGGCCCTGCGGCACGGGTTGTGGCTGGCCCCGGTTCAATTTTCAACTTTTGACCATCAATTTTTGCCTTACCCATGTAGCGATTCACTCCCGTACTTCCGGTTATCGATCCATTCTGGTTGACCTGAATTGTTGTCTGAGCATTGTCGATGACGCCAGCCCCATTGAGATCTTCGACAAGCCATTTTTGGTAGAGCGACCTGGAATTGCTCGAACGCGATTCATCACTGGAGTTCTTGAATGCGGACGTGAGTGTCGAGACACCCGCCGATGCGACTTCCGCATCCTGTTCACCAGTCGCTCCGCCGACTCCGATCGCACCGATCACTTGATCACCATAAAGAATCGGTACGCCTCCTTTGAGCGTCGTAAACTTCCCGCCGCTGGCCCTCGCCGCTCTTTCAACCGCCAGACTCAAATGAGTGTTGATGGCATCCGCGTTAGGTAACGGACCGGTTGGTCCTCGTTTTGTCGCAGCCGATGTCGCCTTAGTGATCGAGGTATAAACGCTGGCTGGTCGAGCACCATCCATGCGGGCAAACGCCAACAGGTGTCCCCCCTCATCAACGACAGCAATATTCACGAGGATTCCCATCTCCTCAGCTTTTTTCCGACCTGCAACGATGGCCTTTTCAGCGCCCATCAATGTCAATTGCACCCGGTTCGTTCGCACGAGTTGTTGAGTCTCCACTTGAGACTCAACTTGAAAACTGTTGGACACCGGAGCATCCTGCGCAGAGAGGCTTGAGATTCCGATCAGGCATGTCATCGCCATCATCGAAAGTGCGCCGCTTGTCTTTGACACCAACACTTGAAGTTCCTTTTATGAGGTAATTTTCAGTCGTTTGTGATTACCAATTTATCAGATTCAGTCGTGACATCCACTCCGGTCATCGGTTGTGCGATATGCTTCCAGCCTGTCTTGGAGGAGACCAGGCAGAGCATCAAGAATCATCCTGAATTTACTCTATCGAGGCGTCTCGGACAGGCTGGGCAGCTTTCTTATCGAATTCTCACATGTGAATCTCTCACATGGATTGCAAGTGTGATTCGAGGAAGTAGAGGCTCTTATCAACTTCGCGAGTGATCTCGGTGAACAGGTCACAGGTGACGGCGTCGTTTAGGTTCTCTGATTTATCAATCGCTATTCGTGACAGAGCGGCATACTCACCGAAGCGGTTTGCCATTGCGATTAAGAAGTCTTTGCCGTCAGTCAACTCAATTGGCAACTCCTCAATTCGTGAATTATTCGCTGCCATCCTCGCGGTTCCTTCTGCACGCCCGCCTAATGCTGTTGCTCGCTCGGCGATCATATCGGCATAACGGATAAAGTTTTCAGCGAGGTCATCGAAGAGCAAGTGCAGCTGCATGAAGTTCATGCCCTTCACGTTCCAGTGAGACTGCTTGACTTGGGTGTAAAGATCGAAAGTGTCAGCCAGATGCTGATTCAGCAGTTCGATCATCGACTCGCGGGTCTCTTCCGAGATGTCATTATGTGTTTGGTAATTCAAGCTGGTTACGGTACTCATCAATAAGTCTCCTTCAGTAAATGGTTTGAAATGTCTCTCCTACTAACGATCGCAATTTCCGTGCCGTCAAATCCGCTTCTATCCGCGAATTCTCAAAAGGGGTTTCTGTTTTGCCGCGTCAGGCTCTGACTTTTTTATGTCAGCACCATTTCTTCACCGGGACGGAAAGCACGAATACGCACTACGAAAATTCCCCGATTAATAATCGAGATCTCCTTCGAGAATTCAGAGGCTCTCGTCGAACGCCCTCTCTACGAACTCGAGAAACGCGAGTCTCTTCGAGTTGTTCATCTTCCAAGTCATCTGAGTCGAAGCAACGGCCCCCTTCGTTTTCCCAGCGTTCCAATTCCATCAAGGCAGCTTCCTTCAATTTTCCCTTTTCCATCTGAATACTCCTTCAGGTCAAAGTTTATTGAGCGTCCTTCGGTTTCGCACAATGCTAGAGCTGTTTGCTCTACCGTGTGCCCGTGAAGAACACATCTCTCTAGCAAAAATGCTGTTCGCCACGAGGCAGATCCTGCAAACCAATTCGAAAGATGCTCTAGAACCGCAAGCATCAACACGAGTTGGCAGCATCAATATTTTTCACATCAACGTTTGCTGCATCATGCAATTGATGGCATCATCCATTTCGCTACTTTCAACGACTCTCGTACCGCTTCTCAACCGTCTCACTAAAACGGTTCATGAATCGTTCTACTAACCCATCTGCTTTCAATTCTGATTCGAGTTGCCGAATGTCGTTGGCAAGACTGTGATCACCAAACACGGTGGCGATCCAACGTGAAAAATCATGGTGGCAACAATGACCAAGTAGAACATCCGATGGGACATGCTTGGCAGCGACAGCCAGTTCTTGCAAAGTTGCCGCTGAATGTCCCACAGGCTCTCCCTGGTTTGTAAAGACGAATTCCTCTTCCTTTGAGACAGGAATTTCGTAGTACTTTGTACGATGACGCACATGAGCGGTCAGCCGAGGAGCCACAATGAAGCGACGCAGTTGTCCGTTTGTCTCCTCTGTCGGAGGGAGTAACGCAGCTTCGCTGATATTCAGACTGGCGAGTTCCTCGTACCAGTCGTGCGAGTCGACATAGTGATCACTCTTTTGATCCAGAAGATCACGCAGGACATCGACTTCATCCTGTTCTGCAAGACGCGTCACTGCGATCACATCAATTTCTTTGAGCACCTCAATCGGTAATTGCGATGGTCGGTATGTCACCAACATGTAACCATCAAGCTGAAAGTCCAACAAACGCCGCCCGAGCGCACCACCGAGAAAGTAGTGACACTCATCGAGCATGATTCGATGGGGGAACCCGCGTTCCCGCCGGTGTTGGGCAACCAGTGGAAGATGATGCTCGATGTACTCACACTTTGCCCCATGATCCAGATGGGACAAATTCAAAACCACGCTGATCCCCTGTTGCAGTAACATTTTCAAATCGTCCCCGTGTGGCAGCATACGGCCACCACCAAGAACAACCGTATTCGGCAGCAATGCCAGGCTGCTGTAATCACCTTCAGGGTCAAAGACGTGAACTGTGTAACCCTGAAGTATCTGTTGTTCGACCAGCATTCCAGCAAGCCACGACTTGCCACTGCTAGAGTCGCCAGCGACCAGGATGTTGCGGCTTCGAACCTCGATCTCAAACGGAGGCTGACCCTCAATTTCTTCCAGCACCACTTTGCGATGACTGGACGAATCAGCCGGAATTCGAATGTCTACAGAGATCTGTTCGAGATAATCCGCGACGGCATCCGGGCCATTGCCAACAATTACGAAGTCGGCAGCTTCCTTAAGCCGAGACGATCCCCATGAGACCGCAACTCCATGTTCACAAACTGCCAGTAATTCGTGATCGTTTTCTGCATCCCCAATCCCGACAGCGTTGTGAAGTGAGACTCCCAAAGTGTCCAGAAGATGACGCAACCCGCTCGACTTACTGATCGACGCAGGCAAAAGCATCATCCGCCCTCGATTGAAAGTAATCGCCAATGGAAGTTCCAGTTCACGAATGAGCGAAATCGCAACATTCGCAAATTCAGCCTCCATCTCTACGACGCAACGCCCCACTTTGAAGTCGATTCCTCGCTTCGTCAATTTTTCAATTAGACACATTGGAGGAGGAGCACCAAGCAGCGTGATGTGTCCACTTGGGAGTGCGACGACTGCACCGTTCTCGGCAACGACTCCATCGACAAAATCAAGACAGCCTGCAACGCTTCGCAACTCAGACAGAATCCGTCCAGTGACGATCACAACGAGCAGACCTCGTTTCCGAGCCTTCGCAATTGCAGTTCGGACAGCCGGGCTCAACACACCGTCTTTAGCAACTGTTCCGTCATAGTCGGTCGCAATCACTCGAAGTCTCACTACAGGCTCCTTAGACGATTAAAGCATTTTCAATGCTTGCTGTGCCCGCAAAGATCACATTCACTATTCATGACCTGCCTGCCACCAGGCAGAATGCGAAGCCTAGAGCATCTTTCGAATTGGTTTGCAGGTTCTGCCTCGTGGTGAACAGCATTTTTACTGGAGAAATGCGTTCTTCACGGGCAAACGGTAGAGCAAACTGCTCTAATATTGGATTGATCGAAATCTCCTCTTTATCAGTCTATGCGAACATCTCGGGTATCATTCCGATTGCCCACGCGAAAACAGACGTGGATTGCGGGCAATGAATCGTTGTATTCCCCGGTCGATTACTGATTCATAACCGCGAACCATATAGATGTAGCCAACCACCGAGACGATCAACGCTCCGATTGCGTCGACGATTAAATCAATCATTGTGTCAGTCAGCCCTGACGGATCACCCCACATCGGTTTTTGCATGTTCATTCCGAAGTATTGATCCATCGTAAATTCAAAAATCTCCCAAAGGGCCCCGACCGACAGCGCAAAACAGAATGCAAAGAAAGCGACAAAACCGGGTCGCATCTGCAGATCAATTTGTGGTGTCTCATTTAAAACATAAATCAGCAATACTCCCAACACCCCCAGCAGCCCGCCAGAAGTGCCGTGGAGCGCGATGTCCCACCACCAAAACGTATTATAGTAATCACGAACTTCACCAAGGAAGAGTGACGCAATAATGAATGCAATCGTCAAGACTTCGAACTCAGGCGGGACATGCACATCCGCTCGACGAGCCAGGATTGCGGGCAAGTACGTTAAAAGCAGAATTCCAGAGGCAATGACTACATTGCCCCATAGCTGTTCGGTCGCTTCCATTCCGATGCCAACGACAAGGAACAGACGCAACAGGATCGTCAGACGCCGCTGAACGCGGTCATAATTTGAATTGTGCGATAGTTTCGTCATGACGGTCACAAAGCATATCTATGCAAAGATGAACAGAATCTTTCTCGTGATGGACGGAGTACGTCCTGGTGGAAAACATTCTACACGAAAACAAGAAAGATCATTCTGTTTTAAAAACATTTTTCATGCCTGTCGTGCCGGTGAAAATCGCTTTCAAGAATTTTCAAACTTCCCGCCACGAAGCAGAACCTGCAAACCAATTCGAAAGATGCTCTAGCCCCTCCGGTGACTCACACCGGGGCTGAATGACAGCCAAAAATACAGCGATATGGCTGAAGCCCAATCATGAAAATGCTCTAAGGTTTATTCCTCTTCGGCACAACTCACTCGCTTTGTGCCGAGTACTGTCCAACCTGAGGCTCTTGTTCTCGGAACAATTTCGAGTCTTCAACCTCACTGACTGGCACAGTGAGGACGCTGCAGCGTGCTTCCCGAATTACACTTCGGCTCACGCTGCCCAGGCTGTCTCGTTTTCCGAGCATTACCAAATCTGTTTCTAAATAATTTGCACGCTGAACAACTTGCTCCGAAGGTATCCCTTGCGCAGTTTCCAAGGTCACATCGAGCCCACTGAGTTCGTCCTCGATCAACTCCACAAACCGAGACTCAACGGAGAGTGACTGAAGATTTTTCAGTATTTTTTCAAAATGAGGCCTCTTCCCCAAAGCAGATTCAGAGAAGTTGTGCGATGACTCATAAACATGAAGTAAACGGTATGAAGGACGACAGTCTTCGTCCAACCACTTCATCGCAGGGGCAATGGCAAGCGAATGATCGAAAAAGTCATGCGGAACCAATACTGTCTGTGGCCTGTATGATTCGCTCTCTGTAGTCGGTCGGAACAACAAAACCGGGACCGATGAGTCCCGGACGATTCGATCAGCGAAGCTTCCAAGAAACATTTTAGAAAGCCCCGTCCGCCCTTGAGGAGAGATCACTACTAAATCAATGTTGAGCTCCTCCTCAATTGCTCTTTGACCTGTCCGTGTCCAACGGCTTCGCTGCAAGTTCGTACGAACATCAATCTTCGAAAATTCAGAATGGTCCCGAACCTCTTCGTTCAGCGCCGCTTCGAGCGTGTCGAACAATGTCTCCTGCGAAGCCTGTGAAAGCACGCTGGGGATCGAACCGGAGAAATGGACGAGGTGGAGAGTCGCCTGATGTTTTTCTGCCATCTCAGCAGCACACCGGTAAGCTTTGCGAGCATGATCCGAAAAGTCGGTCGTCAGTAGAATCTGATTAAGGTTCATGGATCACTTTCTTCGAGTAGTCGATGTACTCACCGGCCCGAATTGGTGATGTATTACTAGCTGGTTTGATAGCCAGCACAGAACAGTTAATTTCATTGAGGATTCGTTCCCGAAGCAACTCTTCTCCCAGACTTGCCGACAGGGGATTCCATTTCGGCAACTGGCTGAACGTCTTTGGATCAGTTTGCTACTTGAACGTTTCTTTGCTCCTTGAATTACGGATGTGACTTCCTGCAAATTCATGACGGCTCAAGCTTCACGGCGATGAAAATCAACCACTTCCGCAGTGATTTTTTTAACGCCATTGCTTTCACGCCACTTGAGCTGACACTCCGCCTTAGGAAAACCGAGTGTGCAACAGAGCATCTTTCGAATTGGTGTACAGGTTCCGCCTCGTGGCGAACAACAATTTTATTGATGAAACGCGTTCTTCACGGGAACACGTTAGAGCAAACTGCTCTAAATGAAGTGGGTCACGGGTTCTATACCGTGACCCACTCGTGTCACTTGCTTTCAACTTTTGAGATACTCCCAAAAGCAAGACTCAACATGAGCAGAGGTCGTTAACTCGACGAGAGTTCTAACTCAGGCTCACGGCGATCTTTCGTTTGACGCATACGCAAAGCCTTTGGACGTTTCAGTTTCGTCACGACGATGCGGCGTACTTTATCTGCTGCCTGTGTGAAGGCTGTCCATCGATTTTCATGCGTCGCAGTTGCGACAACCTCTCCAAAACGAGGCATCACTAAACTGATACGACATTGCTGATCGACCCCTCCACGAGGGCCATTCTCATCGGTGAGCGTGACCGTCACACTGGTAATTCGATTCGAAAATCGATCCAGTGTTTTGGCGATATGGTTAAGAGCTGAGTCTTGGAAGTGATGACGTTTTGCTTCGATTGGAGCATTGACGTTAATCTTCATTAAACTCTCCTTTGATGAGAAGGGAAAAATTTGATCGCGACCCGTTAATGATTCCGGGTCGGACCATTGAATTGCTTAAGCGGTCACTCCGTCGCGTTCGGGTTGAAAAACTAATTCATCGATACGAACAGAGATCGTTCCACTGGGGACCTGCCATCGAACAAGATCGCCTACTCGATAACCAAGAATTGCGGTTCCGATCGGGGCAAGTACTGAAAGTTTGTCCTCTGCGATATTCGCTTCTTTGGGATAGACTAGAGTGTAAGTGTCAACTTCTTTGGTCCGCGTATCACGCAATCGCACAGTCGAATTCATCGTGACCACATCGGGAGGAATCTCCTCCGGTGCAACAATCTCCGCGACATTCAATTCGTCTTTCAACGATTGAAGGTAGGGCTTATCACTGAATGCGGCTGCGAACTTACTGAAGAAAAGATTCCTCAATCGTTCGTGATCTTCTTTGCTGATAATGATTTTTCGTTTGGCAGCCATGCGAATACTCCTGCCTACATTGTTGTAATTGGAATCAAAAGAACTCTGAAATAAGAAATGTGATAGTGAAAGCACAGGGCCAAAAGAGCCAACCCGAGCAAGAGCACCCACATCAATGACTTGAACTCAACACCCTGAATGCAAATGTGACTTCACAGTCATCTGTCGCAGACGAAGGTCTCCTGGTCTGACTTCTTCTTCAGGGCTATGTTGGCTCGGAAGAAGTTTCGCAGAACGGACTTGCTTCGATCTGAAAAGACACAGTGTGCGAATCAGGCTTGAAAACATGTAGTATTGAAGACATGGTTTTCCTCGCTGCTGGTTGTCATACCACTTCATAATGCAACAAGTGGACCAAATGACTCGACGCCGATGAAAATTCATTCAAGAGGGTCGAAACAGGCAAATTTCCAAGGAAACCACAGTTTTCCGCATGAAAACCGTCAGGATGCCCGAGCCCCGGAAGTCGCATCGGTCAACTCAGCACGACTCCTGTCGCCCGCAGTTGACGCTGGCTCGCCAACTTTTTCAGGCTGAGGATGAGCAATCGAGAAGCTGACGGGGTTTCCCTCAACCTGCAGTTGAAGTTGCGTTCTAGAAAAGAGTCGTTGCTTGCCACCGAGCTGTTTTAACGCTTGGATCGCCAGTTGAATGCCGTGGTAGCTGCGAGCATTGCCCCGAACAATCATGCAGTCATCAGCCAGGTCGAGCGTCACTCCACGAATCAGCCCGTTTGTCTCGTGTAGAATCGTTGAACTAAAAGAATTGAGCAGTTCGTTGCGGTCGCTCCATTGATCGAGAGACATGTTTTCCATCCTTGTCAGAAAAAATTGTGTTATCATCACAACCTTCTGACTAGGCAAACTCGATGCCGCTTGGCACCGATTTCAAATTAAATCGTCCGATCAGGTTTTCATTTTCGAAAAGTCGCAGCGTCAAGTCCGTGTCGGCTCAGTAATTTGTGCATTCCCTGACGCGACAACCCTGCCTGACGTGCTGCTTGTGAAACATTGCCGCCATGCTTTTCAAGTAGAACGGTCAAGTAAGTATGGTCAGCGTTGTCGAGTGCTTCTTCGCGGGAAATTTCCGCCAGAACGGAAACAGACCTGAATGCGCTGCCTGTAGTCTCGCGGACCTGTTTCGGTAAGTCTGTCAGCTGAACTGTTTCTGTTCGGGTCAAAGCGACTGCCCGTTCGAGAACATTGCGAAGCTCCCGAATGTTGCCCGGCCATTCATAGCGAAGAAAACAGGCCACGACCTCATCAGAGAAACCTGTAATCCGTCTCTCACCTTCCTGGAAGTCCTTTAAAAAGCGGTCCGCCAACAGCATAACGTCGTCACCACGGTCCCGTAGTGGCGGTAAATCAAGGTGGAGTACACCCAGCCGATAGAAGAGATCTTGCCGAAATCGCCCCGCGTTGACTTCTTCAAGTAAATCACGATTCGTCGCACTGATGTAGCGGGTATTCACTCTTCGCAATTCGTTTTTCCCGACAGGCGTAAACGCTTGCTCCTGCACAGCACGTAAGAGTTTGGCCTGCGAGGCCATTGGCAACTCGCCGAGTTCATCGAAAAACGCGGTACCGCGATCACTTCGGCTGAGCAAACCTTCCTGATCTTTCACCGCACCAGTAAACGCCCCTTTGGCGTGACCAAACAAGACGGACTCAAAGAGCGACTCTGGAATGGCGGTACAATCAATAATCTGGAAGTTATGAGCGCCTCGCCGACTGTGATCATGAATCGCTTTAGCGATTACTTCTTTGCCTGTGCCGCTCTCTCCGGTAATCAAGACATTGGTGTCAGTCTGGGCAACACGATCAACAATCTCCAAGACTTCCTGCATCGGTTCACTGCGACCGATGATCTCTGGGAACTTGGCTGATAAATCCTCGTGACCAGATTCAGACATCGGCGTTGAGGGAGTCTCTACCACAGGCTGAGCAAGCACGCGACGAACGCTCGCCAACAGGTCTTCATACTTCACTGGCTTCAGAAGATAATCAGCGATGCCAAGCCGTACACTCTCAATCGCTGTCGGCAATGATGGAACGCCTGTAATCACGATGAGTGGAATGTCCGGCCATTGCATCCGTCCCTGCTGCAACAGTTCGAGCTTTAAGTTGCCGGGCATGTTCAGATCAGAAAGAATCAGATCAAACGACTCGCGGCGAAGCCTCTCCATGGCCGCGTTTCCGTCTGGCACACAGACACATTCATAACCCGCCTGACTCAACAGCTGGCCAGTTGTTCGCAAATAGAGTGGTTCGTCGTCAGCGATAAGAATTCGCTTCACCGTCTGTTGATCATTCATTGCTTAACACCCGACGTGGCACTGCGACCGTCACACAAGCGCCACTATTATTGTTATTACAGATTGTAATTGTGCCCCCCATCGCCTCAGCCAGGCTTCGGGACACTGACAGTCCCAGCCCCATCCCTTCACGCGTCCCTGTTTTGGTGCTGTAGAACGGCTCAAACATTTTTGCGATGACTTCACTCGAAACCCCTTCGCCTTCGTCCTTGACAGTCACAAGTGCACCGGTGAGCGATGTGGAGACTTCGACTTGAACGGAACCGCCGCGCGGCGTTGCCTGAATTGCATTTCGAACGACGTTCAACAGGATTTGCTTCAGTTCACCTTCTCGCAGGATTACCTCAGTCGATTCCAGTTCTCCGGATTTGATGCAATCCTGGGTTGTGGACGTCACCTGTACGTCCCCCTTCTTTGCCAATGGCTGCACGAGGACGACAACGTCTGCCACAGTGCGACGCAAATCGAACCGCCTGGGCGACTGCTGGCTCGGGCGGTAAAGCTGATACATTTGATGCGTAATTGAACTGATTCTTTCAATTTCTCCATCAATCAATTCGAGCAGCTCATAGTCCTCGTCATCAGACGAAAGATGACTTTTGAACAACGCAAACGCATTGCGGATCCCAGCCAGCGGATTGTTCACCTCATGAGCAACCCCGGCTGCCATCTGCCCCAGAGCAGCGAGTTTTTCCATTTTCAGCCGTTGCTCTTCCAATTGAGCGATTTTGACTGTCCGCTCTTGAACAAGCTGCTCCAGATGTTGATTATAGAGTCGCAACTCTTCGCGCAAGCGGTGACGCTCAGTGACATCCCTGACACTGGCACGATAACCAAGATGCCGGTGCGACTGATCATACATCGGCTGCCACGACACACTTGCCCAGCGACTGGAACCGTCACGGTGAGCCACCTGAAATTCGACATCGTTGCCACTTCCGCCAGCGATTGCATCTCGCTGCACCTCAGCAATCTTGTCGCGATCTTCAACAGCTATGAGCGGCAATGGATAATTTTTCATTGCCAGACATTCATCTGGAGAATACCCGGAGATCCTTTCCACTGAGGTATTCACCCACAACAACTTACCATCGGGCTGGTGCCAACTCTCCCAATCATATGTGTAATCCGCGATCGCTCGAAACACGAGGTAATCGAGCTGTTCGTTCCCGAGTGGATCATATGGAGGCAGTGGTGGCATACGCTGCATCATATCACAGATAAATCGTTTTTTCTCTTAGGGAACGGGACAGGATCGAAAGAAAATTTGGCAGCACTACGTCGAGTACATCAGGCAACTCTTCCTTCGGACAAAGCACCTCTTCAAAAACCTTTGGAATGAAGGATTTTGTTAGCGTGAAAAGTGAAAACTTAGATATTTGGACCGCTTCTCTGAGGTCGCAGAAGCTTGAACGTGCTCTGAAAAAAGTTAGTGCAACCGACTGGTGCACGCCCTGCAAAACTTTGCAGCGACGATGAGACCTCTCTCGTAAGACAATGAGAAACTTTCTTCAGGGACTTCTAAGATGAGAAGCAATGTTTGTGCCGCAACATGAACGAATTGGATTCCTGTCACAAATCCGAAAATCGGTCCCCAGCAGGCGACAGGTGTCGCTTTCTGGCGACGGCAGTTTTACCCGTCTTGGTTGGCGAAGCGTTCAAATTTATTGAACTCATCCGCGACAATCGTTGAACGAAACTGCATCTCCAGCAAAAACTCACACCATCACTGCTCAAGAATCGAAAGCGAAAGACTTTAAGAACAGGCAGCATTGATCCGACGCTCTGCTTCGTGGCGCGCAATCTATGAAGTCAAAAGCGATCGTAACCGGTACGAAAAACTTCAAGATGAAGATGCCTTAAAGTGCATCACCTTCACTGGCGTCTAAATTGCCGCGAAATGGATCACGGACGTGCTTTGCTCGCCAGTTTTGCCAGAGAAGAAGTGCCTTTTCTCTATCCTGATCGGAAGCGAACCGGGCAGAGTTGGCATAATAGAGATACCCGCTTTTGGGGCGAAGCTCATTGAAGCCGTACGTTTTGGGATCTTGCTTTGTCACATACAGCAATGCGGCGAGCGCGACGTCACGGATTTGAACAGTCGTCGCTGAATTCTTGAAACTTCCAGGAAGTTGCGCACTATCCGTGAGTAACTTCTCCAACTCTTCGATGACATCCTTCCCGCCATACTTCGCGAGATAGAAAATCGAATTTCCGGTATGAATCGCAGATGCCCGTAACTGATGCCGACGTGCAATTCCGTCTCGCGCAGCTTCCATCCCCGCATCGAGATCGAAGGTCACAGCATCGCTGAGCAGTTGAATGGGAGAAGTGTGACGGTTCTTGCGAATCCAGATTCCAATCAACGCTTTCAGAACCTCACTACTGCGGGAACGTAACGCTGCGTCGCGAAAAGTCGAGTCGCTGATCAACATCGTAATGATAGAACTGGCATTCCCGCTCGGTCTGTTATCCGGGTGACAGGCGAGAAAAAGCAAAGCAGCAATCGAACCGGGTTGGATTTCAAGACTCTGTCGTTGATGGGAAATCGCCTGAAGGTCACTGCAACGCTTTTCAAACTGGCTTTGCCAGCCTGGTGCTGAGACAGCGAGCATCAAGTCAGTTTCACTATTTAAAATTTGAACATACAACTCGCGCGCGTCCTCGCCGTCGCCCAGCATTTGATGGAATTCCTCCCAACCAGGAGCCAACCCCTCTGGGACGATCCACGGATTTGCACGCAGTTCCTGCTGCCGATCTGCAAAGGCCCCCCGCCTGAGGAGTTTCATCAATCGAAGCGTTCGGTATCGAATCTCTGGATCAGGCGATTTCGTTCCTTCGACGATTGCCGAATAAGATCGATACCCTAAATCCAGAAGTTCCTGCTCGGCCTGAAGTCGCGAAAGGAAACTGGAGTTCCCAAGTTGATTGACGAGCCGCTTGGGAGTTTTCGCGACATCCGCGAATGCAGCGTTCTGATGAAATAAAACGACTGCGCAAAACAGCCCGCCCCAGTTCAGGCTGGGTCTCGGACAGAATCGCGTCGCAGAGATCGATAAAGAAGTGTTCACAGTTCCATCATCGAAAGCTATCCATTCTCTGACAACCCCAACGCAGCCGATTATTGTTTGAAGAACCGATTCAACAACCCTGTTAGTCGCCTGTCACCAAATTGAAACCTTTGATGCGGTGAGAGTGAAGTCAATTTGAGGCTTCTGCAACATGCGAATTCGCTGACGGAGTCAACTCAGGAGCCTCCGGCGATTCATCACCCAGCTTCACAAGCCAATACAGTATGCCCGCCGAGACAACACCACAAACAGCGAGGAACACAGGGTTAAATGCCATCGTGTCGAGACCTTCCGCCGTCTTGGAGAATGTCACAAGATGACGTGTGAAACCGTCTTGCAGCGTCTCAATTTCCAATTGTGAAGCAAAGACTTGCGTCCCGTTAAAAATTGCATGGAAAATGATACAGGGAATCAAACTCTTACTGCGAACTGCCAGCAATCCCAACGCCAGTCCTAACAGAGAAGCATTGAATTGCTGTTTCGGAATCATATGGATGACACCAAACAGAATCGCTGAAATGACAATTGGCAGCCATTTATGTCGTGAACGCTGAAACCCACTGAGGATGAATCCGCGGAACGCCAACTCTTCACACACCGCCGGAGCAATAGCGAACGTGACGAACGACAACCACAAGGGGACCTCGGACATCGCTGACATCATCTGTTCTGCGCCAGGAGGAATGGGCGGAAAAAATGGGTCAAGCCTCGAGAGCAACTCCATCGCGAGCGGTTGTAACGAGAGTGGAAGAACCACTGCCACACCGAGCATTTTCCAACTTGGAAGTTTGAGCTTCAAGCTTCGCAACGGCAATTTCGTCAGCAGGATCGCCATTATCACTGGCGGAACCCCAACGGTTGCAATCAAGTAAATTAACTGAACAACCACCATGCCATTGGCATCACCGAGCAAATTCGGATTCGATTGCATCGAAGTGAGAAAGACAAATTGCAACATCGCAATCATTACGAAGCAAACGCCTGCTTCCGTAAAACTGGGTGTCTCTTCTTTATCACGAAGTAAGTGCTTGATCCACAATCCGAGTTCGAATCGCTCTGCTTCGCGAAACAGAATTCCTTCACTTTGAAACTGTTCAATCGCCCACCACAGCGCAAGAGCGCTATATGCAAAGCTGGTTACGAGCACCGGGACAGCATACATCCAGACGACACTCGAAGTTGCGCCACCAAGCAGCAACGCTTTCAGCAACAACGCCGGGCCGACAACCGGCAAGACGCTGTAGTAAGGAGTCAATTCAATTGACGGATTCAGACAGAACATCGTCAGTCCCATCGTCACCATCAGCAACGGAGTCAGATAGTACTGACCTTCTTTGCTACTCTTCGCAAACATCGCCAACGAGAGACTCATGGCGCTGAACAATGCAGAGAGAGGAACCGCCAGCAGGACAACCCACATCAATGAGAGCATTGGAGGGAACGAAAGATCCCCGATAGCCGAGGCATTCGTACTGCCGATGGCTGTCAGCATGTGCTGCCCCGTGAACCCCATACTGGCAAGGTTCAACAAGGCTGTCGAAATACTAAACAGCATGACCGTCAGAAACTTCCCGAGTACGATCTCTGTTCGGGTGGCTGGCGAGATCAACAACGTTTCCATTGTGCCACGTTCTTTTTCCCCTGCACCCAAATCAATCGCCGGATAAAACGCTCCGGTGACAGACATAATCACCAGCAATGCCGGGAAAATCTTACTCCAGACGTTAGCTGCGATTTCATCCGCCTCGACGAGATCCACTAATGTCGACTGCACTGGATCTGGCAGACTTGCAGGCAGCGAAGCAGAGTCCAACCGTTGTGCCAGCAAGGCTGCTTCCCACTCTCGCAGCGCCTGCTTGACTCGCTGATAGGCGATCTCCGATTTTTCATCGGCGCTGTTATGCAAGATAATCGTGCGTGGTCCTGGCTCTAAATCAAAGTCGCCAGCTGCCAGTTTTTTGTTACCGGATTCATAATGTTCGCGAAACCCTTTAGGGAAAATCACGAGAACCTGAGCAGGGCTCTTCGAAAACCAGGAGGTCACTTTCTTACGCAGAGCGATTTCCCGCTCTGTCAATTCCTTCTGCCGCTCTTTCGATTCTACCAGCGAGTAGATTTCATCCTGAACATCAGCCAACTCAAGAAGAGTGGCACGTTCGATTTCTATTCGCTTCATGAAATCGCGAAATGCATTGCGCGTCTTCTCATCGAGATTCGCGGTGCTCAATGAATCGGGAGCATCGGTGATCACGCGGAGCTTGTCGGCATCTTCCGAATAGTTAAAGAAGTCGGAAACGATGCGGTGGTCTTTGACCAGATCTGGCGGCGGGATTTCGTCAGCCCCGATGATCACAACATTTCGCGTCTGTTCGGTGAACGTCACCGTCATCTGCACCATTCCGATTCCCAATGCGGGATACAGCAGCAATGGGAGCACAGCGACCATGAACAAGGTTCGACGATCTCGCAATTGATCGCGAACTTCACGCAGGAAAATCAGTTTGATGTTCGTCCAGTTCATGGAAAATGTATTCGCTCTTTGATTTTTCAGAAAGAGTTGCGATTGGCAATTTGTCGGGTCGATGTGAAGTGCATGCAACGATGATGGTGTTCAGGCACAGCGTCTGAGAGACACTGTCGGTGCAATCGCTCATCAATGTTTTGTGTTCGAGTTGGAAATCCGTTCAGGAGTTTTCAGACCTTCTGTATCTCCGCGATGAATTTATTCTGCTTCAGTCAGGCCAGTGAAAGTTTTTCTTTGTGCTCACGGATCAGTTCGAAGAAGACCTCCTCGATGTCGGGTTGATTATATTCGTCGATCAGTTCCTGAACGGTCCCTGTATCAAGAATTTCACCTTTATGGATGATGGCAACGCGGTCGCACAGCTTCTCAACTTCTCTCATGATGTGGGTCGAAAAGATAATGCACTTACCAGCATCACGCAGGTTTGCGACTGCTTCGAGAACGGCCCGCGCCACTAACACGTCCAGGCCAGATGTCGGTTCATCGAAAATCAGAACTGGTGGATCGTGAACAATCGTACGGGCGATCGAAACTTTCTGTTTCATTCCAGTCGACATCTTCGACCCTAGAACATCCCGAATTTCATTCATCTGCAGCGTATTGAAAATGTCATCAATGCGAACCTGGAGCCGCTCCTCTTCAATACCGTATAAGCGACCGTAGTATTCCACCATTTCGCGAGCTGTCATGCGGTCATAGATACCGGTGTTGCACGACATAAAGCCAATGTTCGCCCGGACCGACTCTGGAAAGCGAGCTACATCGTAGCCAGCGACCAATGCTTGACCAGTTGTCGGCTTCAGAACTGTACTCAAGATTCGCAGGCACGTCGTTTTGCCAGCACCGTTCGGACCGAGCAGTCCGAAAATTTCTCCCGGCTTCACTTCAAAGGAGACATTCTTCACCGCCGCAACGGGACCTCGTTTGAGATCAGTGAACTCCTTTGTCAGATCTTGAACAAGAATCATGTCTACTTCATTGTTGCGAGAGGACTACCGAAATGCTGTATCGGAACCATTTCACTTCCAAACCGATTCCGACAGTATCTCATACACCCTGAAACGTTGCCAAGCAGGTTTCGACTTGGAAGGAACCGAAAATTCGAACCGAGCGACCTGCACCCTCTGCACGAGACCCGCAGATCACGCAGAGCCCCTACACTCCGCACAACCCCTGCAAAGCAACCACAGCTATCTCCCTAGCATGCCATTCTCCCCCTCTACTCTGAGGATCTTTGGAGTTGGGGTTCGTGTTCTACATGGGCAGACGATAGAGCAAACTTCACGAATCTTTTGCCGCAATCTTGTCCAAAAACTCCTGCTCGCTCAGTACTGGTACTCCCAGAGTTCTTGCCTTCTCCAGCTTGCTGCCTGCCTTGTCGCCAGCGACGAGATAGTCCGTCTTGCTCGAGACACTGCCAGAAGCTTTCCCGCCGTTTTGAATGATCAACTCTTTAATCTCATCACGTGTGAATTGTTCCAGCGTCCCAGTCACGACGAAAGTTTTCCCGCTGAAGATCTGTTCCGCTTCATTGGCTTGAGGCTTCTCAGTAACCGGAGTTCCGAAGTTGAGTCCACAGTGGCGAAGATCCTCGATGATCTGGTTGCCGAAATCAGAGTGAAAAAATTCGTAGACGGACTTCGCTGTGACCGGACCAATTTCATCGACCTCGGCAAGTGATTCTTCGGTCTGACTGGCGATGGCATCGATGGTACCAAAATGCTTTTCGAGAATTCTGGAGTTCGTCCTCCCGACAAAGCGAATATTCAGAGCGGTCAAGAGCCTCCAGATCGGACGGGACTTCGACGCTTCAACACCGTCGAGCAGTTTTTCGACAGACCGCGTTCCCATTCTTTCGAGTTCGAGAAGTTCCTCACGATGATTGTGAAGCCGGTACAAGTCGGCGAAGCTATTGAGAAGCTTGGCATCGATCAGTTGTTCGATCACTTTGATTCCCAGCCCATCGATATCCATCGCTTGGCGAGAAACAAAGAAGCGGAGTCCTTCGCGAAGTTGGGCGGGACAGGTCGGGTTCAGGCAACGGATGTAGACCCCACCTTCGTCTCTGGCGACATCAGCACCACACGCCGGGCAAACTTCCGGAAAGTGAAAGGTGATTTCAGATCCGGTCCTTTCATGTTTTTCGACACGCACGACATGGGGGATAATCTTTCCCGCTTTCTCGACGACAACTGTATCTCCGATCATCACCTCCAGCCGTTCGATTTCATCACGGTTGTGTAAGCTCGACCGCGAAACGGTTGTCCCTGCGATTTCAACAGGAGCCAAATTAGCGACAGGAGTGAGTGTACCCGTTTTTCCGACTTGAATCTCAATCGATTCGACGGTCGTGGTCGCTTCGTAGCGTTCCCATTTGTAGGCGATCAGCCATCGAGGGCTTTTGGAAGTACTGCCGAGTTCTTCCCGCACCTCAAACTGATTGACTTTGATGACGAGACCATCGACCTCGAAGTTGAGGGCATGGATATTTTCCATCATCTCATTACAAAGCTCGATCGCAGCATCTATCCCGGAACAGACGCGGACGTGCGGAGTCGGAGGAATCCCCCAGACTTTTAGTTCCTCCAGAAAATCGAGGTGTGTTGAAATGCCCAACCCTGCGGCAGCCCCGATTCCGTGGGCGAGGAACCGGACTTTTCTGGCTGAACACAACTTTGGATCGAGAAGCTTCAATGCGCCCGAAGTTGTATTTCGTGGATTTTTATAGGCCTCCTGACCTTTCGCTCGCTGCTCACTATTGAGTTGAGCGAAATCCGAATTGGAAATGTAAGCTTCGCCGCGGACTTCAATCAGTTCAGGCGGATTTTCAGATTCCAACCGCAAAGGAACTCCGCCAACAGTCCGGGCATTCTGAGTGATGTCGTCCCCCCGCTGGCCATCTCCGCGAGTGAGTGCCTGCGTCAAGAGACCCTGCTCGTAGACCAATGCTAAAGCGACGCCATCTATTTTGTATTCAACGGTATACTCCAACTCATCAACAGCAGCCAATTTCTTCAATCGCTGATCAAACTCCCGAACAGCCTCTTCGTCGTAAACGTTGTCGATCGAGAGCATCGGCAATCTATGCTGGACGGTTTCAAAACCGGCGATCGGCTCGCCACCGACCTTGTGAGTTGGGCTGTCTGGAGAGTCCAGTTCGGGGTGCTCTTTTTCCAGTATCTCCAACGTTTTCAGGAGTTTATCGAATTCCAGATCAGAAATTTCCGGAGCAGATTCAACGTAATACAGGCGGTTATGACGGTTGATTTTTCGTCGTAACTCTGCAACTTCTTGCTCAACAGAACGGGTCATAGTGAGAACTCGTATTTCCGGGAGATTCGAGCAACGGTATACTAGCGCAGCCTTTGCGGCCGCAACCAAAAGGTGGCAATTTTTCAAGTTGCTGGTCAGCTTGAAAAAATCATTGAGGCAAAGGATAGCGGGTCACGGGTGAAAACCCATGAGATTGAGCAATCATATTGTCCCCGAAGATACTGACTCCGAAACCCTTCCCAAAACATGCGCGCATGTTGATTTGTAAGATTTAGAACGATCATCGAAGTTGACGAGTTTAGTCCCGATCCAAAATCTGATGCAATGATGAATCACCTCAACGATTGAGGTGTTCAGTTCAAGATTAAGGATCATACGAAATCCCGACCCTTTCGACTGCCGATTTGGATCGATTTTCATTCGATTTGACTTCGCCAGACTTTTGACCCCATATACAACACGATATACACCAACACAGTCACGAGGCGCACGGATGCGGATCATCGCTGTTATGAATCAAAAAGGTGGAGTTGGAAAAACCACCACCAGTGTCAATCTCGCTGCCGGTCTCGCCCAACATGGCCAGCGCGTCTGTTTGATTGACTTGGACCCACAGGCCCACTCATCAATACACCTCGGTGTCGAAGTCCAGGGTGGAACGAATTCGGTCTATCAAGTCTTCGCGGGTGCGAAGGGATTCACCGAAGTGGCCCAACTTGTCGCCGAAAATCTTTGGCTCGCACCTGCGGACATCGATCTGGCAGCAACTGAACTGGAACTCGTCGACGCCCCCGGACGAGAATTCGTCCTGAAGCAATCGCTCGCTCAAGCTGGGGTCGAACAGAAGTTTGATTACATCGTGATGGACTGCCCTCCATCGCTGGGCGTATTAACGATCAACGCACTCACTTCCGCAACTGAAGTTTTCATCCCGTTGCAGCCACACTTTTTTGCACTTCAGGGTTTGTCCAAACTCTTTGAGACGACAGCTCTGGTCACTCGACGACTTAATCGCGAGTTACGAGTTTCCGGGATCGTACTCTGTCTGTACGACACCGGAACCCGGCTGGCGAGCGATGTGACTGACGATCTGATGATGTTTCTTGAACAAAGTGACCCGCAGGCACCCTGGGCTGATGCAACTGTGTTTAACACAAAGATCCGTAGAAATATTAAGCTGGCAGAAGCCCCCAGCCACGGCACCTCGATTTTTCAGTATGCCCCGTCTTCCTCCGGAGCACAGGATTATCAGAACCTTGTCTTAGAAGTCCTCTCTGCTCAAAGGCAGCAACTTCTGGACGAACAGCGCAAGGCAGCTTAGAGAGCAGTTTGCTCTACCGTGTGCCCGTGAAGAACCGGTTTCCTGAATGAAATCACGTTATCCACGAGTAGGATCGCGTACGTTTATTTCAAAACAGCTGTAAGTGGAGACCTGGAGTTTTCGGCGAAAATGAAACTCTCGTAATTCAAAAAAGTCCGGAACCGAACTCATCGACTTTTTTCGCGGAGACGCGATTCGACTCGTGCGAGATGTGCGGTTTTTTCCCTGCCTGAGCTTTGTCGAGACGCATGTTGTTTCCGGATTGAGTGACTGCGCTCTGCTTCGATTCGTTTTCGCCGTAGTCTTCATACCGGCAGACGTAATCAGACTGTTGAGCGAGAATCAGCTCCTTCTCAAATGCTTCCAGCACCCGCTCCTGAATCAGGTCTCGGCACTCCGAGTTGATTGGGTGAGCGATATCGGCGTACAACTTCGCCTTCCCATCTGCCTGCTTGTGTGATCGGTCATCATCAAGCGGAGACCCGCAAGCGTTACAGTACGCAGCCCGGAGTTGATTCTTGAATCCGCAACCGTTGCAACGGTCAGTCAATTTCCGACTCGGCATTGCAACAAATGGCCCCTTCCCGCCACGGATGATTTTGAGATCCCGAATCACAAAGGCATTTTCAAATGTGATCGAACAGAATCCGAGTAAACGTTCTTCATGGTCACATTCCATCAATTTGATGCGAACTTCCGTGATGTCCATCTCGATCTCCTTTGATCGGCATCGTCAATAATCTAGAGCAAATCCAACATTGGTTTTACATTCTGGCGCATGGTGAGCAAGCTTGTGAACCTGCCTGAAAATCTCTGAATTCATCACTTTTCTCTATCGTTGAGAGAGCAAATTCAGATTCAGTTCTTAAGTTGCAAAAGTGATCTGCACGGGCAGCAACATTGAAAATGCCTTAGACTCCCGACGTGACTGCCCAACTTTGTATGCCTCCCAGGCTTTGGATTTTCCTGGCGAGACGGTTCGCCGATTTTCGAGACCGACACAACCCAAAACAGGCAGAGCCACTACCGGTCATTCCACTTACAACGATATCATGTTGATCAAGAAGCTCCAAAGATTTCTCGATCTCACGACTTAAATTTCGGGCTGACCCCTGAAGTGAATTCGTAACGAGCCTTGAAATTTGACTCAATCCTCCCGATTCAATTGCTTTCAAAATCTCATCTTGATGAGGAGTTTCCGGTGAGGAGTGTGCGGTCCAATGCTTGAACACGTCGGCTGTAGAAAGACCAGATTGAGGTTTGACAATCACAAAGTGCAGCGGACGCTTCACACTCACTGGTGTCACAATTTCTCCTCGACCGGTGCAAATCGCAGCGACGTTTGAATCCAGAAAGAAATTCAAATCGCTTCCAAGACTCGCTGCCAACTGATGAAGCTTTTCCTGGCTGAGGTTCAACCCCCAAAGCTGATTCAACGCCACCAATGTCGCCGCTGCATCGCTCGAACCACCTCCCATTCCTGCTTCACTTGGAATCCGTTTGAGAAGCTTGATGATTGCTCCGGAGTGAGTCCATGTTGTTCTTTGAAGTAATTGGGCAGCCTGAATAATCAGGTTGCGATCATCATTCGGAAGCGGCTTTTCATTGGGCAGAAGAGAAGTCGAAGTCATCTGAACCAGCGGTGATTCCTGAATCTCAAACCGAATCGTATCGTACATTCGGACAGAAACCATCAACGTTTCGAGATCGTGAAAGCCATCATCTCGACGACCCAAAATGCGTAAAGAGAGATTGATCTTCGCGGGAACTTGCACAATCAAAGAAGAATTGTCTCTACGGGTTCGCATTCCAGCCACCTCTCCATTGATGGTGCCAATCTTGTCAGACCTCGCCTAGAGCAGTTTGCTCTACCGTTTGCCCGTGAAGAACGCATTTCTCTAGGAAAAATGCTGTTCGCCACGAGGCAGAACCTGCAAACCAATTCGAAAGATGCTCTAAGTCGACTTGTCTCAGCTCGTCTTTTGTGTCGCTTGCCTCTTTGGTGATTCGGACATCGCTACAAAGGTTGGTCGATTCTTCTACTACAATTCATTGAGAGAAACGTAAAGAAATCGACTCAGTACACAACGGATCATTCTATTGATGGTAGAAACGAGGAGTCCGCTGTCAATATAGATCGGATGAATCCACATCGATGCTGGACAGCTGCCGAAGTGTTACCAGGTGGCTTTCTCTTACAAAAAACATGTGAAGATTGGTCGGCCTCAGTCGTCAAGCTCACCGAGTTGCTCGATTCGCTGACGTGCCACATCTGCCCAAGGTCCACGATGGTCGTGCTTCAGGTACTCTTCCCAGTGTAACCGGGCGACGTCTGTTTTGCCCATCTGGTTGAGGGTTTCAGCGAGATGATAGTGCGCATCGGGATACTCGGGCAAAATTGTCAACGCAACCTGAAAAGCGTTGGCTGCCGCAGAGTTTTCACCAAGTTCGTTGTGTAAACAGCCGATCTGAGTCCAGGCTTCCAGAAAGTCTTGATCATGTTCGGCAGCGACATAGTAACGTTCCAAAGCTCCTTCCGTGGAACCCAATCGGTAAAGACATTCACCAAGTTGAAAGTGAACGTCAGAGCTTTGAGGAGAGGACATCGCTGCCAAACGAAATGCTTCCAGTGCATCCTGAATTTGGCCGGCGTCATAAAGCCGGCATCCCTCAACAAGCCAGTCCCGATTCGGATTGGCTCTGAAGTCAGTCGGTGCCCCTGCCACACTTGCTATGGAGATCGATTGCGGGTCGTCTTCATGATCCTCGAAGACTTCGCTCGGCGTCACTTCGGTTTCGAACTCGAAAACCCGTTGACCTGTTGCAGGCATAACGAGGCCATGATGATCACGAATCATTACGCCCAGACTGTGAGCAAGAATTTGCAATTGTTCGAGCGGACGCTCATCGCCACGGCGAACGCTGGGAAGACTCTTTAGACTCTTTTCAATCTCTTGTCGTGGAATCCCTGAGCCGAGCAATTCACTGAGTCGACGAGCTGAACTGACTTCTCGGAAATCGAAATAGGGAAGCCGATGAACTTTTCGAATCGGTTGAATCAGTCCGCTTCGCTCCCACCCGCGAATCACGTGTGTCGAAATTCCAAGAATCGAAGAGAGCATCGCAGGGGTATACAGCCGATGAACTTCTTCTCGATGATCATTCAATCCCAACAACGTCAGCCATTGCGATTCATTCAAAATTTGAATGTCAGCTCCAGACTGAATCCAGCGTTCAACCTGCTGGAGCTTCACCGATGGCTGTCCGTTATCCTCAAGCGGCCAACCTTCTTCACCGATCACGATCATCGTCAGCTGTCGGCTGACATGATCTGTCGCTGTCCCGCCATTTTCTTCAACAAGCTTGGCGGCTTCGGCATGCGTGGTCGATGCAAGTATTCCCGTGAACGTCACCCGCTCCCCCTGAAGACAGGGTGAACTGTTCAAATGCGAAGAATCAGAAGAAAATACAGGCTGCGTCATTTCCGGAAGGGGCGAATGTGAAGGGAGCGATCGGAAACTTTTTCTGATCTCGAACATACCCGAGATTACCGGACACGGCAAACGGTCGAGAGCGAAATTTTGTATACTGAGAATTATATTAGAGACTGACGGAGCAACATGCGCGAACGGCAAACGCATGTTTTCGTAATTCATCAAGGATTGAGGAATTTGGTGTTAGAAACTGCCATTGATCTGAAAATGACACCACAATTCCAGTTCTCAGCCTCAAATTCTGGATTTTGGGGCACTCCAGCTTTTTTCGAATTCGTGTTCGCGTTATGCCTCTTAAAGAACTGCAAATTTACTGGTAAAACGTGTTCTTGGCAGGCACATGGTCAAGCAGACTGCTTAAGCTTGAATCAGCATTCCTGTTTGTTTGCGAACCCTATGGTCTCGCCTGATTGAGTGAATTAGGATGATACGCAACCGTGTCGACGTGATTATCCTTGGTCAAGGAATCGCAGGAACAACCCTGGCCTGGAGGCTCCTCTCGGCGGGCTGCACTGTGATGGTGCTCGACCGTGGAGATCGAATCACAGCTTCCAAAATTGCAGCCGGGCTCATGACGCCGATCACCGGCAAACGCTTTGCAATCTCCTGGGACTGGGAAGACTTTTATTCCGCAGCCGCTCAGTTTTATCGCGAAATCGAAACAAAGACCGAGACGCAATTTTTCGACGAACTCCCAATGCTGCGGTTGTTCCAAACTGCTGAAGAACGTCAGACATTTGAAGGGAAGCTGAGCAGACTCACAGACCTCGTCTCTTCAACCCGCCCTGATTTCAAGACGTTCCAACATGCAGCTGCTGAGGGTGGTTTTGAAATGATTGGGGGGAGATTACATGTTGAAGAATACCTGAAAGCTTCGCGGAAGATGTTTCAATCCATGGAGTCGTATTCCGAGTGCTCCGTCGATGTCCAAACAGAAATAGAAATTCAACCGAACGGGATCGTCATTCCAAAACTCAATTTGACGAGTAAGCACTTTGTCACCTGTCAGGGATTTCAATCGACGATGTTTCCTCATTTCGATCCGGTCAAATTCAACCCAGCCAAAGGAGAGATCCTTGACATCAAGACTCACAATTCCAACATCGATCGCGTTATCCATCGCGGAATCTGGATGTCTCCCAGAGGAAAACAGATTCGAATCGGAGCAACCTACGACTGGAGTGATCTCTCAAATGAAGTCACCGAGAATGGGCGGAACTGGCTGACATCCCGGCTCAACAATCTGCTGTCCAGCGAGTATGAAATCGTTCAACACCAGGCAGCTATTCGTCCAACAATGAAAGACTTCCATCCAGTGCTGGGAGCCCATCCGAAGATGAATAACGTTCTAATTTTCAACGGCCTCGGTTCGAAAGGGTCACTCATGGCGCCGCGACTGGCTCAAATGCTGACCAACCAAATGCTTCACCAAACTCCGCTCCCAAGGAATCTCAGTGTGGAAAGATGGTTTAGAACTGATCCTGAAAATTGAAATTGCTCTCTCAAATGTTGAGGAAAGCGGCTACTCCAGAGGGTTTCGGACTGGTTCTAAATAAGAATCGTAAGCCAAAATCAACGACAAGCTCCGCCCTCTTCGCCGGGGAACCAAGTTGAGCGTTGATACTATTTACGTTTATCCACCAGTAAACTGGTCTGGAATTTCGGTGCTTAGTGCATCGGAGCCGCCGTCTTCGTAGAAGCGGTTGAGTTCCACCACGGCGGGACCGAGGAGGAACAAGTAAACGGCGGGCATCAGACAGAGGACAGTCGGGAAAAGAAGCTTGAAGGTGGCAGAGTTCGCTTTTTCATCTGCACGTTGCTTCATGCTTTCCCGCATGTTGTCGGAATATTCTGACAACGCTTCCGAGACGCTCGTTCCCATTTGGTCTGTCTGAACCAGTAGCGATGAAAACGAATGAACTTCCGGAAGATCGACGCGGTCACTCAGGTTGGATAACGATTGAGAAAGCGTGCCGACGTGGGCCTGGTCAGTGACGATTTTGAGTTCTTTAGAAAGTGCGGGATAGACCGGGGCGATATCTCGCCCCACACGGCCCAGTGCACTAATTACAGTCATCCCCTGCGACACACACATGTTCAGCAAATCGAGCATGTCCGGCATTCCGTTTCCGATTTCTCGCAGACGGTCTTTCGCTTTTGCACGAACATACAAACTCGGTAACGCCCATCCCAACCCAGTGCAAACGAGCAGGGCGATGATGACAGATGTTTCCAATTGCGTTGGAACAATTACCAGCAAGAATCCGAAAAAGAGAATCGGAGCAACCATGCAGAGGTAGCGCACGGCTGTCAGGTTATGCCAAGCATGCGGTGAATAGTAACCCGCATTACGCAAAGCACGCTTGATCGTCTCACGTCCCTCTTTTGAAGTTGGCATCATTGCAGCCAACAAGGGAGTCAACTTTCCAAACTTGTAGTCGCTTTGATCAAAATAGGGATACTCCTCTTCGACTCCTTCAACTTTGACTTCGTTAATTCTGCCCGGTTTTACTTTTGTTCCTTCAGTCGAAAAGAGAGTCGCAGCTGGGACGTTGTCTCGCTGCGGTGATGATTCCTCGATTTGAGCAATGGCAGGCTGCTCAACTTCCTCGGCATGTTGAGGTTCGTCTTTAATGGCCGGAACCGACGGAGATGAAGGCTCTTGCTTCGCTACAGGTTCGAGCGAATCCTCCCGCAGCCTGGAAGTCCCCTTGGGCCGCATCTTCGGTTCAGAGCGATTGGCATCCACTGACTTTTTGCCACGCTTCCAGAACTTGTAGATTGCATAGATCGCCATCGTTGCTCCGACGGCGATAGCAAAAAATATCATTTCAGATGAATTCATGGGTTGATTCCTTCGTGAATCCTGTCGCGATCTTCGCCGCAGTCAACTCTCATTTTCCAACACGCATGTGAAGTGGATGCTGGATCGTCAGTAGGATCTCATTATGACCTGGAACCAGGTGGGTGCCATCGCATCCCAGCTGATCAATAATCGGAGTTAAACTTTTTCGCTTGTTTTCAAAATTCTGAGAACCCACATTGCTCCGATAAGTTCCAGAACGACGGCAGTCACCGTAATCCGCATACCCCAAGTCGACTCCAGTAAGGTCGTCAGATACTCACCGTCTCGCAGAACAAAGAATCCAACGATCGCCGGCGGAAGCACAATCATCAAAACAGCAGTCGCCCGACTGGCCGCAGTCGCAGCTTTGAGGCGTCCGAGAAATTGAATTCGGTCTCGCAATGTTTGAGACAATCGTTCGAGAACTTTGACGAGGTCACCACCGGTCTGCATGTGCACCGACAGGGCTGTCACAAGGACACTGGTCGCGACCACACCGGTTCGCGAGGGAAGTTCTTTCAACGAATTTTCGACGCTCAACCCCATTTCCAGTTTGCGAGTGCAATACAAAAGTTCGTCACCCAAAGGAGAAGGGGTATCGTGTGCAACCAATGCGAGTGATTTTTCGAGCGACCGACCCGTCTTTGCAGCTCGGGCGAGTTCATCAATCATCGGTGGAAGTTGGCTGGTAATTTTTGATTGTCGTCGTGATCGGGTGAAGATCGTGAACAAAATGGGCAACATCGAACCGAAAGCTGCTCCGAAGGCTGTTGTCAGCAAGTTTTCCTGCAAGACGAAAATGAATCCGCCGACCGTGAATGCTGAACACAACGAGAGTGCCAGAATCATCCCCGGTGTGACTCCGAGTCCTGATTGCAGCATCAGATCGTCGAACCAACCGTTAATACGGTTCCCGAGCGAATTGTCGTTCTCGATCGCGAAGACTTCTTCATCGCGAAGGATTCCCGCGAATTCTGGTTGTCGAAGAACTGTTGTGGTTGCCATGGGATTGGTCTCTGGCGCTGCCCCCGAAGGGGCGAAAAGGAATCTCTGTTCGTTTGTGGCTTGCGTCGTTACTTCCCGGAAGTCAATTCGCGAGGAGCGAAGAGTGACGTTTTAATATCATGTCCTGCGGCTGCCATTTTACGGACAACTTGTG
This sequence comes from Thalassoglobus sp., assembly GCF_048270125.1. Classification (NCBI taxonomy): domain Bacteria; kingdom Pseudomonadati; phylum Planctomycetota; class Planctomycetia; order Planctomycetales; family Planctomycetaceae; genus Thalassoglobus; species Thalassoglobus sp. The sequence goes on from NZ_JBLWTN010000010.1 coordinate 86,643, forward strand.
GCTCATATCCGGTTGCGTAAAACGACCCAACAACTTGCCCAGCTGGATTCTTACCAGCCATGCGATAGACAAAAATGTCGTTGATCACGAATTCTCCATCTTTGACTCCGGAGAGTTCCGAGATTCGCAATACCTTTCGTTCCCCGCTGCTCAGACGAGCGATGTGAACGAACAACTGGATTGCCGATGCGATGTATTGACGTGTCACCTTGGTCGGAAGTTCCGCTCCTGAAAGAGCGATCATCAGTTCCAGCCGAGACAGAGCATCACGAGTATCGTTGGCGTGAACTGTACTCATCGATCCATCATGACCGGTGTTCATCGCCTGCAGCATATCGAGCACTTCTCCACCGCGTGCTTCCCCGACGATAATGCGGTCAGGCCGCATTCGCAGTGAGTTTCTCAACAGGTCACGTGGTGAAACTGTCCCTTTTCCTTCAATGTTTGGCAGGCGAGTTTCCAGTCCGACCACATCGCTTTGCTGCAATTGAAGCTCGGCGGTTTCTTCAATCGTGATTACACGTTGTGACGAAGGAATGAAACGACTCATATTATTGAGCATGGTCGTTTTCCCGGCACCGGTTCCTCCAGAGAAGAGAATGTTTGCTCGAGCTTTGACTGCGGTAATGAGAAACTCTGCCATTTCCGGAGCGAGTGTATCCATCTTAATCATGTCTTCGATTCGCACAATTTGTGTTTTGAATCGACGAATGGAAAGCGTTGGCCCACGTAACGCCAACGGAGGGATCACAGCATGCAAACGTGAACCGTCCGCAAGTTTGGCATCGACCATCGGCGAGACTTCATCGATACGACGACCAGCTTGTCCGACCAGTCGCTGAATGAAATGAAGCAGGTGATCGTCATTGGCAAAACGAACATCAGTCCGTTCCAGAAGTCCGTTTCGTTCAATGAAGACAGAGTTGGCACCGTTTACCAGAACGTCACTCACTTCTGGATCATTCATCAATGATTGCAATGGACCAAACCCGTAGATTTCGTCCATCAACTCACGGACCATCTGCTGTTGCTGCTGTTCTGTCAGCGACAAGTCGGGACGTCCGCACAAATGATTAGCCAAAGCTGTGAGTTGCGAGCGAAACTCAGCTTCACCCAATTCCCCAGCTTTGGACATGTCTATTGAATCAACGATTTGTCGATGCAATCGAGTTTTCATTTCCTGAAAGCTCAAAGCTGTCTCAGCTGTCTTCTCAACTGTATTTTCTGCAACGGCAACCATAAGTTTGTCCTTCTGCTTCCCTGTACGGGATTTGGCTACTGTGTAATCGCGAGGCGATAAAGGTATGGATTCTTTGGTGCGTCCGGTCGTTGTTCGCTCAAGACTGCTGTCCGTGTTGCAATGACAGTCGGCTGAACGATCAATTCAATTTCATCACCAAGCTCCGTGATCTCTAAGAGACGAATCGAAACAAGTCGAGTCGTTAAGACCGAAGGAGTTGAGGTGTATTCCGTTGAAGGAGACTCCCGATACAAAAGCACGACACGCTCTTGACCGATTTGCTGCCTCAATTCTTTGTAGGGCATTCCTGAGAAGTCATCAGTCGCATTGAGTGTCAGGGGACCGCTTTCGAATCCAAGCTCGTTTCCGAATTCTTTGAGATCGTCTTCCGACCACCCGTTTAAGAACTGATTTCTGAGAGCTTCGTCTCGCAGAGAGGTGTTGATATCAACAATGCGAACGTTTCCAAGTCGTTGGCTGTTACCGCTTCGCAAGACAATTTCAGGAATGCCATCGGGAGCATTGATGATTCGTTTTCCCTCGTGATCCCAACCGAACAGGTCTTGCCCGGACCGGCCTTCGATGGTGCTCGCCCAGTCATCCTGCTCGCCCCCGTCAAGTTCCAGAATCGCCAGCGGCCAGGCAGGAACGTTAGCATTCTCCATCGGACGGACAGCAGAAACCTGATTGCTGATCGACGCTTCGGAAATCGCGGTGACGTCGGCAGTCGCCATTCCCGTGAGATATGGCATGAACAGCGAAACCGGGTTTCCATTCTTTCGATCGCAATGTGTCGCGACAATGACCGTTGTTGGGAAGTAATCGGTTTCAATAAATGTTGTCGAGCCGGTATTCAAATTGACGACCGGTCGACCGAAGCGAATATCGACATGAGGATCAAGACTGACAGCAACTTCACGACCGACGGCACGATTCAATAATGCTGAATTGCGAGCAATTTCACGAACGAAATCTGCTTTCTTCGGACTATCAAGATCGACTCGAAGAAGATCGTCGCTGGCCATTCGTTGACCTGCTGCCAGGGCTGCGGCATCCGCAGCTGTTTTCAACTCGCGTTGAGCAGTCGATAACCAAAGAGCATCCAGAGCAAAAGCAACCGCTCCACCAGCAACCAGAATCGCAATCGCTAACGCCGGCATTAAGGTGCCGCGTCGCTTGAGAGTCTCAGATTGTGGGGTTCTGATTTGCATTGTCGTTGAAAATTAGAGTTCGCTGTGAACTGAACTTGCTTGTTCTGTGTTTGCCCAGGTCCGTACTGCGGACTTCTCAAAACGGTTGCGATCGAAGCCAATTCCAATCGCAGGAAGACTTCCAAAATTAGAACGAGCGTCCACTGACATCTTGCCCGCGATTCGCGGAGTCAACGGAATCTCCGTTTAATCCTTGAGAACGATCGTTGTTGTCTTGTCGATTGTCAGCGTCATTCACGCTTGAGGCGTCCGCTGTTGCTCTGCCTCTTGACCACTGTCCTTGACGGTTGTTTCTAAGGTCGTCTGAATTGAAGTCTTGCTGCTCGATCAGATATCGATCTGTCAGCTTTCCATCAACAAACGAACGTAACTGGCGACCAGTTCCGTTGAAGACTTCTGTCGTGAAGGCTGTCTGTTTTTCGGGGTCTTCAGGAGGGGTCAGTCCCAGAATTTGATTGAGAGTCGCACGGTTTTCATCGTCGACACCGACAACGCCGCTCCCTTTTCCTTCTCCGGTATAGGTGAGGTCAAGTTTTCCTTTTTCTTCTGTCAGCAACAGAATATTGGCCTGCTCCGGAGTCAATTCGAGTGTCACTTTTTCGCCACCACGTCCACCGCGGGAGGAGCCAATGGTCACGCCGTTAATGGCAATAATTTTAACGCCCTTGAACAACGTCATGATCAACCCGCCAGATTGATCAAAGTTCGGCAAATCGGAGGGTGAGAACAGAACGTCGACGTATTGACCTGCTTTGAGTAAATCAATCGTGCCTGATGACGAGCCATCAAAGTTGACGGTCACGGCACGTGTCCCGGGAGCCAACTCAAGTGGGGGGCCTTCGTTTGGTGGGTAGAGCGATGAGGAAGAAATCGGCTTGGCAGCAGAAATCGCATCTTTCACAATTCTCCCAAGCAGGATCCGATCTGAAATGACTGTTTCAGGAGTCACTGAAGAGCTACGTGCGCGACCGGTCCCGATATGCTCAGAAGTAATCTTCGTCCCGGGGGGCAAGTCGGTGAGCGCCATCGGGATGTTCCGAATCGGATCAGGATCGACAGGGTCCTCAGTCGCGAACATATTTTTAGCAAAATACATGGCGACTAGAAGTCCAACGACTCCCAGCATAACCATCGTCAGTAAAGCAGGTGACAATCGTCGCACGGTACTCTCTCCGCTATCAAAATAGATTGAATTTGTTTCGTTATTCTTTTCGCATCCGAGCGACCGCAATCACTTCACGACCTCTCACGCTATAGCCAATAGGCCAGAGCAAATCTGGAGTCACTGAGGCCATCGGGACTCGAACCTGGACAACAACTTCGTCCCCGGAATACTTTCCCAATTGTGAATTGACTTTCGCGTACGTTCCCAGATTCCGACTCAAGGTCTTCCGGACTTCTTCTTCCACGATCACATCATCCACACCATGAAGCGTGGCCATTCTTGCTCCAGCGCGGGCTGATTCAACGATCTCCCCTCGTGCCGTAAACAGCAGGGAGAACTCACAGAGTCCCAGAAGCAGAACGATGAACATCGGCAGCACCAGAATCACTTCCAGGCTCACGAATCCACGACGCGAACGACTTTGCTTGATTGGGTACCGTCTCATTCCACCGCTTCCACTGGTTGAGAGATGACATCCTGAGGAGCCTTCTCATCTGCTCCGACTTGCGGATTGAGTTGTGGATAGTTCCAGGCCAATACCAGCCACGTAGCCAGACCGACAGGACCGGCGTAAGTCATGACGCGTCGTTTGAGTTTGTCATCAGATGTCTCTGTAACTGGCTTTTTCCCGGCAGGAGTTTTTCCCGTTCCGAGATATTTCTTCTTGGTACTTTTCAATCCCCGAGAGGTCAGACTCCACACGATGACGCCAATGGTCAGCAAGAGCACGATGACCGTACTGGTGAGCATCACCCATAAAGTCAGCTTAAAACCAAGCCAAACACTCAGTGCTCCCATCAACTTGACGTCTCCACCGCCGCCACCGCCGATGAACCACAGCACGAACAGGATTCCAAATCCGACCATGAATCCCAAGACAGCTGAGCCAAGATGATGCCAGCCATACATGAGCGACATTCCAATCTGAAAAACCCAGCCAGCGAAGAACATCGGAATTGTCAGCTTGTTCGGAATCTTTTTGAATCGAACATCCCAAACCATGGCAGCCACGGTAAACAGGCTGACTGCAACAACAACAATAATGGCACTTGGAGACATGTCTCTTTTCCACGGTGGTCAAATCGAATCGGGAAAACTCACGGGAATCCCAATAATGTTGCAACACTACGACATGTTTCCAGAAAAGGTCGCCTATGTTGCCTGAAACTCACATTTTTACTTGCTCAATTATTAACTGTAACGGTAGCTCTGGTGCTGCATTCCTGACGAACTGATCCCAAGAGCAAGTGAAAACGTCACACAAACCTGCACATTCGCTACAAATTGAACCTCAGAAGACGATTCAAAAGCTTCTCATCAAGACATCGCGAGTCTCCCCCAGCGATGATGCGGATCGTAACGATTTGACCAATCATGCCTTCCACACCAGATGCAGCAGCAAGCAAAGCGTTTTCGAAGTGAACCCTCCCCGCCTGCCGATGACTTACCCCGGACAAGGATGTCTAGAGCAGTTTGCTCTACCGTGTGCCCGTGAAGAACGCATTTCGCTAGTGAAAATGCTGTTCGCCACAAGGCAGATCCTGCAAACCAATTCGAAAGATGCTCTAAACACTCAACAGAGACAGGCGAGGGATATGCAAGAAATCGATCGAACTCTGGAATCTTTCGATGAACTTCACTCTTTTGTTCATCAGACCCTCTGTGAGTCTGAGAATCTTCTTTCCGAACAATTTGAAACCAGAAAGTCCCCGCTAGTCATTAAAGACCGCGTCTGCGCAATCGAATACCGATTGCGCGGCCCCCGCAGCTTGAAGCTCGCCGCTATCTGGGCTGCCGACACCAACGTCATCTACTTCTATAACGCCCGTGGTGAGCGCAACCTCAAAGTCAAACTGACCACCCGCTTGCCGGCGCTCGAACTCGACGAAACCACTGCTGCGTAAAGAATTTCTCAAATCGCATTCTGCTTCGTAATGAACAGCGGTTTTACTATTGAATCGCGCCCTTCACGGGTAAACGGTATAGCGAAATGCTCTCATGACGATGTGCACAAAAAAACACCCTCGACACAATGTGCTGTGCCGAGGGTGTTTGACTTTCGCGTCCAGCCGCATTCAAAGAATGCCGCATACGCTGTGCTACGAAACTTCCCAACCGGTACGGTACTGCTTGCTGATGTACTGATCTGCGGCTGAAGTGTTTGTCGCTTTCAGATTTGCAGCGTCCCATTCCAGTTTTTCACCGGTTCGGTAGGCAACGTTTCCGAGCAGAACAGTTTCGGACAGTGCGCCGGAATAATCAAAGTTGCAAGTGGTCGGTGACCCATCTTTGCAGGCTTTGATCCACTCTGCGTGGTGGCCAATGGAGTTCGGAATCGATTCTGCAGGAGCTGTGAAATCAGCGAATTTTTCGCGTGGGAACAATCGGTAGTTGCCGTAGTCAGCAAACATGTGACCTTCAGTCCCAACGAACATCACACCGCTTCCGGGGACGCGTTCGCCAGCAATTTTCTTCGGAGTCATGTTGCCGTCGTACCAGGTCAGTTTACAAGGAGCAAGGTCCCCACGTTTCGGGAACTGATACTCGACGGTTAAACCGAGTGGGCAAGTTTCCGGATGGACTTCTGGACCGGTGGCGACACAACTGGTCGGGTGACGCAGCTTGAGTGCCCAGAATGGAAGGTCCATGTAATGGCAACCCATGTCGCCCAAAGTTCCTTGACCGAAATCCCACCAGCGACGCCATTGAGCTGGGTGGTAACGTCCAGCAGCGTAAGGACGTTCAGGAGCCGGTCCCAACCAGAGATCCCAGTTCAAGTGAGCAGGTGGCTGTTCTGCTTTTTCCGGACGCTCTCCACCGCCCCAACCTTTTCCAACCCAAACATGAGCTTCGGTCACATCACCAATCGCTCCCGATTGAATGATTTCGACAACTCGACGATAGTTGTTTCCAGCATGAATTTGCGTTCCCAACTGAGTGGCAACACCCGCTTCTTTGGCAGCTTCAGCGATAATGCGAGCTTCCTGAACGGTGTGTGTCAGCGGCTTTTCACAGTAAACATGCAAACCAGCACGGATCGCACGAATCGTCGCTGGTGCATGATGATGATCGGTCGTTCCGATCACGACTGCATCAATTTTGCCTTTTTCGGCATCGAGCATTTCTCGATAATCGGCATAAGGGCGTGCGCCGGGAATTTCCTTCAGCTTCCGATCGAGATAATTTTTGTCGACATCAACAAGAGCGACAATATTTTCTCCTAAGACACCCTGAATGTCAGCGGCAGCACGGTTTGCAGTTCCGATGCAGGCGATGTTCAGCTTCTCATTTGGTGACTTCGAATCCTGTGCTTGTGCTCCAGTCCAGACACCAGCTGCGATGGCTCCCGCACCGGCCATCGTTGTGGTCTTCAGGAAATCACGTCGATTTGTTTGGTATTGTTTGGTCATATTCGATTCCGTTTTATTGAAGTGCTACGTGAAGTTGGGACCTATCCGATCACCTCGATAATGAAGACATTCCTCAGTATTTGAGAGGTCAATTTTGGGGTTCCGGACCTTTTCTTAAGTAATTGATAAAGCCACAACGAGTCTCGGGTCAATGGAACTGACTGAGATTGTTCTGATTCACCGTAAAATGAGTTGATGTGAAATGTGTTGAAATTAATTGATTTTTCGGGCGTCCCGGATTATGCCAGCAAGCCTTCGATCACTTTGGCTGGCTGATTATCCGTGAGAGTTTGCTCTCGCTTGGCGTATTCATATTTGAGTTCGTCGTGTTTGAGTCCGAACAAGTGCATCAATGTGGCATGGTAGTCATAGTGATTGACGACATCCTCGACAGCTTTGTGCCCCCACTCATCGGTTTTTCCGTGAACGTGACCAGCCTTGAATCCACCTCCGGCAACCCAGGAACTGAATCCATGTGTGTTGTGATCGCGACCGATTTTAGCTCGACCGCCATCATTTTGAATGACTGGTAAACGCCCCATCTCTCCACCCCAATGGACGACGGTAGAATCGAGGAGTCCACGAGCTTTCAAGTCGGTGACCAATGCAGCGGAAGGTTGGTCAACTTTTGCACAGGCTTTAGGAAGCGAACCGATAATTCCGTTGTGGCTATCCCAGAGCTGGTTTTGTGTATAAACCTGAACGAAGCGGACGCCACGTTCAATCAGTCGGCGAGCAATCAGGCAACGTGTTCCGTATTCACTTGTCGTTTTGTTCTCACTGTGAATCCCGTACATCTCTTGGGTCGCCTTCGTCTCCTTTGACAAATCGAGAGCTTCGGTCGCCGCGACTTGCATCTTGGCTGCCAGTTCATACGTCGCTATTCGAGCTTCTAAATCGTGCTGTCCCGGAAAACGCTCCTGATGCCGGCGATTGAGGCTGTCGAGGAAATTCAGTGCGTTTTGTTGAGGTGCCCCCTTCAAATGTGGAGGTGGAACGAGATCGAGAATTCTCGGCTCCTGAGGTCGCACAACAGTCCCCTGATAAGTCGAAGGGAGGAATCCATTCTGCCAATTCTCAACCCCCAGAACGGGTAGTTGCCCCGGATCGATCAGCGCCATAAAGGCGGGCAGGTTATCTGCTTCACAGCCCAGACCGTAGGTTAGCCAACTTCCAAGAGTCGGACGTCCTTCAAGAATCCGACCGGTTTGCAAAGCCCGGATCGACTGACCGTGATTATTGACAGTCGTCCGCATCGACCGGATCAGACAAATATCGTCAGCGATAGCACTGGTGTACGGAATCAACTCCGAGAGTTCCATCCCACACTCACCACGAGGAGCGAATTTCCATGGGCTGTGAAACACCTTCGAACTCGCCTGTGCGGCATTGTCGTATTTGATCTCCCCCGGAAACGCTTTGCCATCGTATTTTGCCATCTCCGGTTTGGGATCGAACATGTCATGATGACTTGGTCCACCTTGCATCCATAACGAAATCATCGCCTTGGCTTGAGCGGGATGCTCCGTTTCCTTCGGCTTGGCATCGTAGACCGGTTGCACAAACGGTGGTTTTTTAGGAGCTGCGTTCGCTTCTTTTTCCAGGAGCCAAGCCAACGCCAGTGAGCTAACGCTCAGCGAGCTTTGCGCGAGGAAATGACGTCGAGTTTGATGGTTCTCGAATTGCATTCTGACTTCTCTTGGTTTTAGTTGATGTAGAGGAACTCGTTGGAGCTAAACAGCATTTGGCACAAATTCGCCAAAGCTTCCAGTTGAATGGGCTGAGCATCATCATCTTTTTTCAGAGAGATGCGGCCTTCCAGCAACTTGACTTGTTCTCCAACGAACGCTTGAGCTTCAACAACTTCTGAGCTTTCGGCATTCCGACCGTATGAAAGATTCCAAGCCGCCTGAATCTGCGACTCCAGATTGTCTGGGTGTTCTTTTTGAATCCGCTCCGCGAGCACTTTGGAATAGTTCAAAGCAAACTCACTGTTCAGAAGCATTAACGATTGAGGAGTTGCTGTCGAGGCTCGACGAACTTCGCAGTTCGGTGACATTTGAGGTAAGTCAAAGGCTTCCATGACTGAAAGTGGTCGGCTGCGACGTGATTGCACATAAACACTACGGCGGTGTTCTTCCCCTCTCAAAGGGATCACTTTTCCTGGTCGACCGGCGTTTAAGTTTTCAATTCCCAGTACCCAGCGCCCCACCTTATCCGCCATCACAGGAACGGGCTCGCCGTAGACATCCTCATTCAAGACTCCAGCGACAAACAGGATCGAGTCCCTGACAGTTTCGGCATCGATTCGACGTAGATTGGCGGCCCCGTACAGCAGATTTTCCGGGTCGGCTGCTGTCAGGTCTTGTGAACGATGAGCGGCCTGCTGCCACGTCGTCGAATTGAGAATCAAGCGGTGAAGATGTTTGACACTCCACCCCGAGTTGATGAATTCCAAGGCGAGCCAGTCGAGCAATTCCGGATGCGTTGGCTTCGATCCAAGCTTGCCGAAATCGGTCGGCGTGGCAACCAGCCCCTGGCCGAAGTGATGCAACCAGATTCGATTCACGATCACACGGGCAGTCAAAGGATGATTCGGATGCGTCAAACGTTTCGCAAGTGCAGTCCGACGGCCAGTGGTGCTGAATTTCGGATCGTTCTCCGGAATTTCAGGAACATCTGAAGTGAGTGAGACTACGGTCAGTCCACTTGGTAACACTTTCTGTTTTGGCTGTTCATGATCACCTCGTGCAAACAGATAGCTGTCTGGAACCACTCCATTGAGTTCCATCGTTGCCCGGACGTAATTCTGCTGCGGTTTCTTCTTACGAATTTCGTTGGCTTTGTCAGCCAGAGCTTTTAATTCGTCGGCAGCCTTTCTGTCGTACAGGTAAAGGGACCCCGCAGTCACATTGAGCGTGGGATGCTTCTTGATCAGATCCTTCTGTTCAGGAGTCCGTTTCTTCGCAGCGGTTGCGTGTGCGGCACGTCCCAACTCGTGAAGTTCTTCAGGAAGCTTCGCTAATTGCTTTTCAAAAGTCGCCTGGATGAACTCGTCCTGCTTTTTGGCTCGTTCTGCCAGGATCTTCTTGGCTTCCTCTTCAATTTCGGCAGCGAGTTTTCGATCTTCGTCAGTATAGAGAGAGACACGGCGCTGCGCTGGTGTACGCCATTTCTTCCAATCGAGCGCGGGATCGAAGACCGCTCGTAATTGATAGTAATCCGCTTGCGGAATGGGATCGTAGCGATGGTCGTGGCATTGGGCACATCCAACCGTCATTCCCATTAAGGAAGAGGTCACAATCTTCAGTGTCTCGGCGACGACCTCATTGCGTGCGAGGTCTTTGTCGTCCACGGCTCCACCGGTTCCATCGGGAGCCATCCGCAAAAATCCTGTTGCTGCTAACAACTCAGCATCTTCAGGAGTGAGGTTGTTGATCTTTGACGTAATGAGTTCATCCCCGGCGAGTTGTTCGAGAATAAAGCGATCAAACGGTTTATCTTCGTTGAATGACCGTATGACGTAGTCGCGATACCGCCAGGCATCCGGACGCACTTTGTCGGCAGTGTTGTAACCTTCTGAGTCTGAATACCCTGCAACATCAAGCCAGTGCCGCCCCCAACGTTCTCCATAGTGCGGAGATGCCAGCCAATGATCAACCAGTTGCGAATACGCATCGGGAGATTCATTCTTGACAAATTTTTCGATTTCCTCGGGAGTGGGAGGCAGTCCCGTTAAGTTAAACTTCAATCTTCGAATTAAAGTATTCCGCTCAGCAGGTGTCGTGAACGAAAACCCCTCCGCTTCGAGCTGCTGGAGAATAAATGCGTCGATGGGATTGCTGACAAGTTCAGATCCCTGCACCTTTGGAATTTCCGGAGCCTGAATCGGTTGATACGACCAGTGAGCGAGTTCTTCGGGTGTAATCAGCGGCCCTTCAAGGGTTTCTGGTTCTTCTCGTAGAGTGGGTGCGCCAGCGTCGATCCACTTGCGGATCGTTTCAATCTCTTCCGGCGACAACTGATGCGATTCTTCCGGAGGCATCTCACCATCACGGACTCGCTGATAGAGATAGCTCTCCTCGCCGTTTCCTTTTACAAATGCGGGACCAGAATCTCCCCCTTCTAAAAGGAATCGCGATAAACGAACATCGAGCCCTCCTTCTTTCACACCCTCTTCACCATGACAGTGAAAACAGGCTGCTTTGAGGATGGGACGAATGTCTTTTTCAAATGAGACAGCTGGAGCCTGGTCCGCAACTGTGGCACGACCAATAAAGAGAACCAGCAATAATGCGGTGGATCGTAACATGGAGGGCAGTGGTGTAGGTGGGAAAATTAAATAAGTGGGGGAGTGAATTGTACCACGCCAAAGCAGGAATTGGTACATATTTCCTCATCGACCAGAAAAAAACCTTCCGCAAGACTGATTTCAGTTTTACGATGAAAAGCCCCTGCAGGCGGTCCTGTTGTGCGACTTTGAAGCCATTCACAAGTTAGAACATCTTTCAAGTTGGTATACAGGTTCGGCCTCGTGGCGAGAAGCAATTTTATTGACGAAACGCGTTATTCACGGGCACACGATAGAGCAAACTGCTTTATTACCCCAATGATTTCCTGAAGAGATCTCAACAAGCCTAAAGAGGTGACTTTTGACCCGAATTCGATTTTTCGCACTTCTGTCTTGCTGCACCTTTGGATCAACCTTCGCAAGTGCAGGAGTGATTCAGGTCGATGTCGACTTTCCTGGCGGCTCCGCGAAGGTTGAGTCAATTGATCAGGAAAAACGTGTCGTAACACTTTCTCCGACGCCACATCAGGGGAAAGGTTTCGTCTGCTGGTGGTACGCCAGAATCAGTGGGCTACAAACTGGAGAGACACTGACTCTCGACGTCGGCAACGCACCTTGGGCCACGCCAGATCAGGCAGTCTTCAGCCATGACAACCAATCATGGCAGCAAACAAAACCGGGTGTACGAACCGGAAAACGAATTCGTTATGAAATCAAAGTTCCTGCTGCGGAAATCTGGATTGCCTGGGGAGCACCTTTTCTCCTGGAACATGCCCAGAAGGCTGCCGATCTTGCAGCGAAGCATCCCTATGTTGAGGCGGTCGAGCTTTGCCAAACGCGTGGCGGAAATCCAACTCCAGCGTTGGTCATCACCGAAGCTCCCGAGTCTCCGGAGCGTATTGGAATCTGGATTCAGGCGAGACAACATGCGTGGGAATCCGGCTCTAGCTGGGTTTGCAATGGATTCGTGAAGTGGGTCGTTTCTGATGACCCAGCGGCTCAGAAACTTCGCAAGAAAGCACTCATCACGGTTGTTCCAATCATGGACGTTGACAATGTGCAGATCGGAGCCGGTGGGAAAAATCAAAAGCCTCAAGACCATAATCGCGACTGGTCAGATGAGCCCCACTGGAAAGCGGTTGCAACTGCTCAGGTTGCGATCCGAGACCAGGACAAAAGCGGCAACTTCGATCTTTTTGTTGATCTGCATAACCCGGCGGCCGGTGACAAAAATCCGTTCTATTTCATTCCACCGAAAGACCAATTCCCACCGATCGGACGGCAAAACCTGGAAACGTTCCTTAAGACATCAAAGGAGCAAATCACAGGACCGCTTTCATTCAAAGGAAGAGCGATTGAATCCGGCCCCAAATATGATCGTAACGCGTGGATGTTCATCAGTAAGAACTGGGTCGCGAGCCACACTCAAGATCATGTTGTCGCTGTGACTTTGGAGACTGCCTGGAACACTCCCGAGAGTACAGTCTCCAACTACGAGCAAGTCGGCCGGGAACTTGGTCTCACGATCAGTAAGTATTTCGAGCAGGATCGACGCTCCCAAAAGTAGAGTGAGTCGCAGAGCCCGAACTCCGGACTGGGCTTCGGCGGAGACTGTCGTTGCGAACGAAGCTGACGGGACAATGGTCCCGTGCTACGTTCATGAAGAATGCGTTCTACCAGTAAAATTGCTGTTCACTACGAGGCAGAACCTGCAAACCAATTCGAAAGATGCTCTAGAGCAGTTTGCTCTACCGTGTGCCCGTGAAGAACGTATTTCTCCAGTAAAAATGCTGTTCGCCACGAGGCAGATCCTGCAAACCAATTCGAAAGATGATCTAGTGACAGGGGATCAGTCTACACACTCTCCAAGTGCCACACCAACTCGAAAGCCCTACATCCACTCTCTGATTGGATCGCCCTCGATGAGACGGATGGGACGTCCGTCGGGAGCGTGAGCGATGAGGTCAGTCGGAAGCCCGAGCTTGGAATAGATTGTGGCAGCGATGTCCGCGGAAGTGTATTCATTTCGAATCGGTTTGCCCCCTTCCTCATCGGTCGCACCGAGAACGGAACCTCCGGGAACGCCCGCGCCAGCCATGATCGCAAAGCCGGAACTGGCCCAGTGATCGCGACCACTTGCAGAGTTGATGTTGGGTGTTCTTCCGAAGTCTGTCAGCCAGACGACCAATGTCGAATCGAGCATGCCACGGTCTTCAAGATCTTCTAAAAGAGCAGGCAATCCCTGATCGACAGGAGGGATTCGATTCGCCTTCAGAGATTTGAAATTATTCGCGTGAGTGTCCCAGCCTCCGTCAGTCACTGTCACGAACCGAACTCCGGACTGAATCATTCTCCGCGCCAGTAGACAACTTTGACCGAATTTGTGTCGGCCATATTTGTCCCGGAGTTCGGGACTCTCTTCATCAATTTGAAATGCCTTCTTCGTTTCAGGAGCGGTAATCATGTTGATCGCTGCCTGATAGTGTTCGTCAATCGCTTCGAATGCCGCTGGTTGGTTTTCTGCGTAAGCTTGCAGAGAATCAATTTTCGAGAGCATTCTTTGTCGACGGTCAATCCGCTTCGCGTCCACACCTTGTGGTGGAGTGATGTCTCGCACATCGAATTTTTTGGCGTTCGGATCAGCTAGAACTTCGAACGCATTGTGCTCCAAACCGAGGATGCCCGCCATTCCTCCACCAAAACGCTGATCGACGTTATTGCCAAGTTGCACAAACGGAGGCAATGCCGTTTTGAAGCCCTTTTGCCAACCAACGACTGAACCGAATGTTGGATAAGAGACACCCGCGTTGAATTTCCGTCCCGACATCACAAACTGATCGGCGTGTCCGTGAGAACCATTTTGAGGATTCCAACTTCGCAACAGGGCAAAGCGATTCAACTCCTTCGCCATCGTCGGAACGATCTCAGTGAACTGCACTCCCGGGATCGCTGTATCGATCACACCAAACTCACCTCGCACGCTGACCGGGGCATTCGGCTTTGGATCGAACGTATCGTGATGACTAGTTCCTCCGCGGGTCCAAATCAAAATACAGTTCGTATCTTTCGGGGAGAGCGCGGTCGCTGCATTGGCTGCTTTGGTTGAGAGAAAATTCGGAAGCGACAATCCCAATCCAGCCAGACTCCCGATCTGTAAAGCGTGCCGGCGGGAGATGGATTCACAATTTCGATTGACTGATGGCAGGAAACTCAACATGGGCAGGAACTCCATTTTGCTTCAGGGAGGGCTGAGTTGAAGCAATGAATGTAGGAGAAGTAGGCAAGTCCGTGGAGACTCAAAATGTTTGCACGAAAGTCTCGCTCGGTATCTTATGCCATCGGCAAGACTCGCTGCAACAGATCAACAACCTTTTGTCTGTAAGGATTGCAACGGTTGGGGTGGAGAGATTGCCGAGTGAGTTGATACGATCGGAGCCTTAATCTGAAAAACCGTTTACGTCATCTTTCTTGCTTCTTTATTTTCTCATATCTACCGCGCGGGTTCATCACATGAAATTTTCCATCACAACAACCTCTTCCACTGAAGTCAAAGTCAACTGGCTTGTCGCAGGGATCTCCGAAAATGACGAATTCAGCCCCAGCCTACAACGTCTCGACGAAGCCTTAGGAGGCAGCCTGTCACGGATGCGTGAACGGGAAGATCTCACCGGGAAAGCAGGTGAGATTTCAATATTAGGAGACGCTCCGGGGCTCGAAGCAGATCGCCTGCTGATCGTCGGTCTCGGACCGGCAGAGAAGCAGTCGCTTCAGGAGTTACGAAAAGCCTATTCCACAGCGATTCGAAAAATTGCCACCAAAGAAAAACAGAGTCTCGGACTCTGTACGCCAGAGGTTATCGTTACTGCCCTCGGAGAACCTGTCGCACTCGAATTCCTCTCTGACACCGTCACTGTCAGCTGCTCAGGGCAGGGACTGTATCAGGATGAGAAAAGCCGCTACCCGTTCAAAGAAGTTCTCATCACAGAGATCGAAGCGAACAAGGAAAACAAAGCTGCGGTCCGACGAGGAGTCATTCTCGGTGAGGCCGTCAACCTGACACGCGAGCTGGTCAATCGCCACCCTGACGACATTTATCCTGACACTTTTGCACAACGAGCTGCGGACGAAGCCGCTGACTTGGGAATTCGTGGCGAAATCTTTGACGAGGAGATGCTGAAAGACGAAAAGATGGGAGCGATGCTGGCTGTCTCTCAAGGGAGTGAACGTCCCCCGCGTATGGTTGTTTTGAAGTACAACGGGGGAGGTAAAGAGGCTCCCACATTAGGGCTTGTTGGAAAAGGGGTGACCTTCGACAGTGGTGGGCTTTCGCTGAAAACGTCAGCGGGCATGATCACGATGAAGTCAGACATGGCTGGAGCGGCAACCGTGCTTGGTGCAGTCCTCGCGATTGCAAAACTGAAGCTGCCGGTCAACGTAGTCGGTTACATGGGGCTGGTCGAAAACATGACCGGCGGAGCTGCATACAAACTGGGAAGTGTCCTGACTGCTCGCAACGGCAAGACGATCGAAATCCATAACACCGACGCCGAAGGCCGACTTGTTCTGGCCGATGCACTGGCCTTTGCGGTCGACGATAAAGTCGACAAGCTCGTGGACCTGGCAACACTCACCGGAGCCTGTGTCATCGCATTGGGAAACGACATCGTTGGTGCATTTTCAAACGATCAACCCTGGTGCGATTCGGTCCTCAAATCTGCCCGCGAGCAGGGAGAAGACATCTGGCAAATGCCAATGTATGACTACTTCGCTGAACAGCTGAAATCCGAATTTGCGGACTGCAAAAACATCGGCAGCCGCTGGGGAGGAGCAATCACCGCAGCCAAGTTTCTCGAACAATTTGTTGGAGAGACCCCGTGGGTCCACCTCGATATCGCTGGTCCGTCGTATGTCGAATCAAGCTCCGCTCAACGGGATGCCGGAGGGACAGGGGTCATGGTTCGAGCGCTTGTGCGGCTTGCGGAGGCAAATTTATAGTTTTTTGATCAGAATCTGTTGATGATCTTCGCAGTGATCGCAGAGATGTCCCAAGATGTCGCTTTCGGGGCTATTTCTTTCGATGGTTCCTCTTTTCTTGATCTCCCAAATCGATCAAGATCGACATTCAGAACCTATTCAGAAGCATCAGCGAGGCGGAATCCATTCTCTTTTAGAGCATCTTTCGAATTGGTTTGCAGGTTCTGCCTCGTGGCGAACTGCATTTTTCCTGGAGAAATGCGTTCTTCACGGGCGAACGGTAGAGCAAACGGCTCTAGAGAAGCCAAATCCTGGTTTTGGGTCTGTTCTCAAAGTCACTATTTAGCAGGTCACGACTCGCTGATCTGATCGCAATTCACCGTTTCAGGAGAAAATTCATGGCTCTCGATCTTGCCGTTGTCCCAGTCGCTGGGTTAGGCACTCGACTTTTACCAGCAACGAAGAGCCAACCCAAAGAGATGCTTCCAGTCGGACGACGCCCGGTCGTTCAGTATGTTGTCGAAGAACTTCGTGAATCGGGGATCAAACGCATTCTGTTCGTGACTGGCTACGGGAAATCATCCATCGAAGATTTCTTTGATGTCAATCAGCAACTGACCAGCCATCTCCGGCAAACCGGAAAGGAAGAACAGCTCGCAGAACTCGCCTTCGAACGAAGCCAAGTGCAGTACGCGTACACTCGCCAACGCGAGCAACTTGGACTGGGGCACGCCGTGTTGATTGGCGAACCGTTCGTCGGCAAGCA
Organism: Thalassoglobus sp.; assembly: GCF_048270125.1. Lineage (NCBI taxonomy): Bacteria > Pseudomonadati > Planctomycetota > Planctomycetia > Planctomycetales > Planctomycetaceae > Thalassoglobus > Thalassoglobus sp. The sequence goes on from NZ_JBLWTN010000010.1 coordinate 103,700, forward strand.
ACCGTTCGTTGTGGCACTGGGAGATTCCATCATCGGAATGCACGCCAAATCCCATATCGTGGAACGGATGATCAATGAATACGAAAAAACCAAAGCTGATGTCATCGTCTGCTTTGAGGAACTTGATAACCCCAAAGACGTTGTTAACTACGGTATCGCAAAACCCAAAGGAGCGATTACCGGAGACGTCTTCGAACTTGAAAGTCTCATCGAAAAACCTGCTGTCGATGAAGCCCCAAGTAATCTCGCCGTCGCTGCCCGGTATGTCTTCAGCCCCGCAATTTTTGAGGAACTGCAAAAAACAGAACGTGGAAAAGGGGGAGAGATTCAACTGACCGATGCGATGCAGCAGGTTCTCAAGAAAGGTGGAAAAGGAATCGGGATCCGCCTGCCAAAAGATGAGCCCCGATTCGATATCGGAAACTTCGGAAGCTACTTCCAGGCATTCGTGGATTTTGCACTTTCCGATCCTCAGTATGGTGAAGGATTGGAGATCTATCTCCGGGAGAAGCTCAGCTTGAAGTCAGAGGTAGAATAATGGAAATCATTCGCCGACGAGCCTATGCTCGCGCAGGTTTCGTAGGAAATCCTTCTGACGGATACCACGGAAAAACCATTGCGATGACAATCAAGCAGTTCTTCGCTGAGGTCACTCTGTACGATTGGCCGAAAGTTGAGATCGTCTGGTCAGACAATGACCAGAGTAGTTTCCAGTCCATCGGCGAACTCGCTGAAGATGTCGAATTGCATGGATATTACGGAGGAGTCCGTCTGATCAAGGCGACGATCAAGCGCTTCTACGAATACTGCAAAGCGAAAAACATCACGCTGCACGATCGAAATTTTTCCATTCGTTACTCGACCTCAATCCCCAGAGCGGTCGGGATGGCTGGTTCGAGCGCTATCATTGTCGCAACGTTGAGATCACTCATGGACTTCTACCATGTGAGTGTTCCGCTACATGTGCAGCCATCGCTCGCTCTCAGTGTGGAAACGATCGAACTCGGAATCCCCGCCGGCCTGCAAGACAGAGTTGTTCAGATTTATGAAGGCTTGGTCGCGATGGACTTCGCAGAGTCTTCCATGTCCATTGAAGATGGAATGGAATGTGGCAAATACGAACGCCTCGACTCGAGTATGCTCCCTCCTGTTTACATCGCCTACAGTATAGAAGTTGGCGAGCCGACCTATGTTGTCCACAATCCGCTTCGCGCCAGATACAATTCTGGTGACCCGGATGTCGTGAATGCCATGAAGGAACTTGCTCTCCTGACCGACACCGCACGATCTGCGATTGAGACAGGCCAAGCTGAGGTTCTTCATCAAGCGATTGACCAAAACTTCAACATTCGCGCAAGCATCTGCTCGATCTCTCAGTCACACATCAACATGATTGAAGCAGCCCGCGCCGTTGGTGCCAGTGCAAAATTCGCTGGTTCAGGAGGAGCGATCGTCGGAACTTACAAAGACGAGACGATGTACCAACAACTCAAAACCGCTCTCGAAAAGATACACTGCAAGGTCATCAAACCGATGATCTGACCTGCCAATGACACAATCAATGAGACAACTCGAGCATTTCAATGCTTGTCGTGTCCCTGCAAGTCACTTTCATGACTTCACAGACAGCCTATCGCGAGACGGAAGATTGTGAGGCAGAACCTGCCAACCAATTTGAAAGATGCTGTAAAACGTGACGCATCAAACGGGCGATAACGAAAGACTCCCCACATTCAGGGCTGCCTCTCTATTCTGTATGTGAAAGCGATCCACTTTCCTGAGTCAGGCGTTGGCGTCCCACCACGACTGAACGAACCCGGAGAAATCAGGATAGCGATCTCGAGCTACATCGACGATCTGCTTGCCGGTCGTCGGAAAGTCGATGTCAAAGCGGGAAGCCAGCCACTCACGAAGCGGTTTTGTGTCGTCCCACCCGGATGAAGGTTGGGAAAGATTGTCCCACTCAAGTTCGTCGTATCCGCAGCCCAGCAGCCGACAAAATTGCATTGTGTCAGTTGCGAGGACGAGTAGTTCCCCCTCGGAGCCAAGGACAACAACAGGAGAGGCGTCAGCATCCCCATGATCTTGAAGCCAGATCGCATACACCGAACCGGTAGAACCACGCCCAAAGACGGCAAATCGATTCTGCATCGTAGTGTCATTTGGGAACCAGGCCTGCAAGTCGCTACCACCGATGGTGCTTATTTCAAAGCAACCACTCAGCGGGTATCCATTTGCTTCCAGAAATTCGCAAAGAGCACGTATCGGCTCAGGCAAAGTGACGCCAGCTGGAAAGTGAGATTGAACGTCGTCAGCTAACATTGCAACTTCTCAATCGGAGAACTGATTTTCACGCAAAACTATAGCATTTTCCAAATTGGTGTTCGCGTTCTAAACAGACAGACGGAAAAGCAAACTGGCCAAGAAACTCAAAATGGCCTCTCAAAGCCTGAGAAAAACCGTCCTCGCATCGTTTTCTGGTTTGATGGCAAAAACTTTTCGTCAGCTCAGGTTGCCGACTCTCTAAGCCACAGCAAGAGTTTCTGAGAATGCAGGAGCTGTTCCGGTGGGTGATTGACAGATGCCCAAAAACCCTAAATCCATGGCCTGAATACAGTTGCTGTGCAGGGAGACGCATCTGTTGGATACCCGAAATTGGCTGCTCACAGAGAGACCGCGCTAGGAATTCGTCAGTGGTTTGATTAGAGTTTGTAGGAGCGATGTTGATAAAAACTACGAAGAGACTGCACAGAGACCGGGGAAATTCAGACCGACTCGCGCAGAAAGAACATCTCCAGAAATAAATCCATGCTGAGCCTTCTCGGTGCTTGAGAGTCCAATTCAGGTGAATTGGACGAGAGCAATCGTGCGAAACCGGGCCTCACTGGAAACAGCGATATTATTGAAAAGTGTGAACAACTGAAGATTGCGAAGAAAATTGAAGGCTGTGAAAAAATTTTGACGTCGAGAAACGGTGATGACTGCCATTCAAAAATCACCGTGGATCAAAGTCATCCATAGGAGAAACATTACTCATGGATTCTTATGCACCCTGCCCGTGCGGCAGTGGAAAGAAAGTCAAATTCTGCTGCCAGGCGATTCTCCCGGAAATGGCGAAAATCGAACGGCTCCAAGAAAACAACCAGCCACACATGGCGATCCAACTCATCGACAAGGTGCTTAAAGAGCATCCTGACAATGGTTGGTTAGTCACGCAGCGAGCAATGGCCTTATTCAACCGAGAGGCTTTTGAAGAAGCTCGTGATGGCCTGATTCCGTTTTTGCGTAAAAACCCTGAACATCCGCTCGCGAATGCGATGCTGGCGTTGGCTGTGGTTCAGTCCGACACCATGGAGAAAAGCAAAAAGGTGATTCATCGTGCCTTCTTGAAGAGCATGGCTGATGAACATCAATTGGTTGCGATTCTTGCTGGAAAGCTGGTCTCCCATTTCCTTGAGATCGAGTGTGACATGGCTGCCCGGCAGCACATGGCAATTGTATTGCGACTGGGGTCTGAAGAAGATCGCCAGCGCACCTTGATGGCGATGCTCGAACTTGATGCCGACACGACTGTGCCGTATCCACTTCGAGGCGGTCACCCATTGCCGACTTATGAAGCTCCTCAAGAGATGGAAGCGCAGCAGAAAAAATCGCAGCGACTCTACATTCATGGATGCTTTTCCGAAGCGGCAGACATTCTCGACAAGATCGCGGAAGTCGATCCCGCAAGCCCACAATTGTGGCACACCATCGGACTGATGCGGGCCTGGGATGGCGATGAACTGAACGCAGCCAAGGCGTTTCACAAAGCTGCCGGATTGTACGAGAATTTTGATCAGGCAGTCGATCTGGAAGCGCTGGCTCAATTGCTAGACCGGCGACAGAAAGAGAACTCGATCCCTTCACGTATGGTCAGCTATGAAACAGAGTCACTCTCGAAATTGCTGACTCGGCTCGACAACGACGACCAACTCTGTCGCGTCCCTGTAATGGAAGAGCAGACCGGGATTTCAGCCTCGTATGATATTCTCGACCGAAACCTTCCCACTGAAAAAGAACTTGAAGAGCTTTCGCTAGAATCCGCTCCACGTTCCATCGGCCGACTGATGCTGGTGGATCAGGCCGATCCTTCGACACCGGCAGCGGCTCATGTAACAGCCATTGAAGGAAAACGTCTGGATCAATCGATCCAAATCTTCGAGGCGGCTGCTGGAGAGCTTGTCAGCCCCGCGAAGAAGGATGAAGAAGAGCTCGAAGATTCCGACATTATCTCCTGGTATGCCGAAGACGATTTAGTACTCACAGAATCGGCGTTCTTCCCTCCGAAGACTCCGTCTGAGATTCGGCAGAAGCTCCGAAAAGAGTTCATCGATAGATGCATTCATGAGACCTGGGCAAACTCTCCTCAGAAAGCCTTAAACGGAAAGACACCGCTGGAAGCCAGCAAGGACGAAGACTTAAAAGTTGCGCTCGCCGCATCAGTTCGAGTTTTCGATTCCTTCCTGGATCGTCGCGATATCATCCTCGATCAGGCAGAACTTCGCGACAAGTTGAACATCCCGCATCCGACGCCGATCCAGCCATCAGATGACTTGGATCTCAACACGCTGACGGTCACTCAACTTCAAGACATTTCTTTCGAAGGGATGTCGGACAAACTGTTTGATCTTGTAATGCAGCGTGCTTTGGTCGTGAAGCACTGTGGATTCGGTTATCGAACTCTAACTGAGTTTCTCAAAAATCGACCTCACCTGGTCAAGGAAAACGAACAAGAAACGCAACAGGCTTACGCAAATCTCGCAGACATTTGCAGCCGTTCTTTAAAAGAAGACGAAGCACTGGAATGGATTCAGCTTGGATTCGAGCAAACAAAGTCCCAAGGGGGACCATTCGAAGCTCAGCTGATGTGGAAAATGCGAGAGCTGCAGTTCCGTTCACGTTACCTCAACGATCCCGAACTCAATCATCTGTTGCTTGAACTTTGGAACTACTACGGAGCAAAGCTCCCGGTCGTTCGCGAGCGACTGGAACAGTTCGTTCAAACATTGGAAATCGATCCACCTTGGGAGAACGCAATTATCACTCCGCAGACCTCTGGAGATGGAGGGGCAGGGTGGACGGCTCAACCCCAGGAATCAGAGTCTGGCGAAAAGAAACTCTGGCTGCCTGATTAAAGAATCGTTGATGAACAGTCACGGATTTTCTGTTCATCATGGGATGCGAATAAGGATTTAATATCCAGGCTACTTAGAACCGGTCCGGAAACTTGTGCAATGCACACTCTCCATAGGGTTTGAGAGTGCCAACTCAGGTTTCAGGATCAGTTTCAGAGATTTTATCGAATGAAGACCTGTGTTCGGCATGAGCACAAAGTAGAGCAACCTGCTCAACGTTTCAGATATTGTGAGAGCAAAGAGATCATCTGAATTGGCCTTCCTGACGAGTTGCGGCCTCACTGGCCGCGCTCAAGGATCGCTGACGACTCTCCTTCAGGTTCGGATCTTTCGGAATGAGTTCGCAACCGGTATTGAACGACGAATCCTTCATGGAGCGAGCACTTGAACTTGCTCGCTCCGCGATAGGATCTGTGGAACCGAACCCCGCAGTTGGGTCTGTCATCACGACTGCAGATGGCAAGTTCATTGCAGAGGGCTTCCACGCAGAATTCGGTGGTCCGCATGCGGAAGTCGTGGCTCTGCAAGCTGCCGGAACACAAGCAAGAGGAGCGACAATCTATGTCACGCTCGAACCTTGCTCCCATCTTGGGAAAACTCCTCCCTGTGCAGATGCGCTGATCGCTGCAGGTGTTTCTCGTGTGGTGATCGGGACCGTTGACCCTGCTCCACATGTCGCCGGAACTGGAATCACGAAACTTCGAGAGGCCGGAATTCAGGTTGATGTTGGTGTCTGTGAAGCAGAAGCTCAAAACTTAATTGCTCCATTTCGCAAACTGTTCACGCAGAATCTTCCATTTGTTCATGCGAAGTGGGCGATGACTTTAGACGGAAAAATTGCGACACACACGGGGTCCTCAAAATGGATTTCGAATAAGAAATCACGAGCAATCGTCCATCAACTTCGTGGACGAATGGATGCGATTCTTTCAGGAATTGGAACAGTCCTCGCCGACGACCCTTTACTCACCGCGAGACCCGCTGGAAGACGAGTTCCGTTGCGAGTCATCTTAGATTCGCAAGCTCGACTTCCACTGGACTCCAACCTAGTGAAGACAGCACATGAATCCCCGGTCTTATTGTTTGTCAGTGATCAAGCCAACCCAGCCAGAGTCGCTGATCTGAAAAAATATGGTGTCGAAGTGATCCAGATTCAACGAACCCTTGAAACGGGTTTACTGGACATCATAAGTCTTCTTGAAGAACTTGGACGGCGACAACTGACCAATGTTTTAATCGAAGCTGGCAGTGGCGTTCTGGGTGCATTCCTCGACGCTCAGCAGGTCGACGAAGTTCATTGTTTCATTGCCCCCAAACTCATCGGAGGAGCGAACGCCCTCTCGCCATTCGGGGGATTCGGGTTAGAGTCGATGGAAAACGCGGTCCAACTCCGACAACACAACATCGAAGTTCTTGATGGAGATCTTTACATCCACGGACGTGTTCATTGATCTGAACAAAACTGGTGCATCTTTTGAATTGGTTTGCAGGTTCTGCCTCGAGGCGAACAGCAATTCTAAAGCTGCTCTATTGCTCAAGAATTTTCAATGCTTGTGGAGTGACCACCCATTCTCCGTGCTTCATGACTCCTGCAGGTTGATTCCCTGAGTCGAAAAGACTCGATTCCGGATCCTCAAGAGAAGCTCCTTGAAGCGAAACAACGCACAAATCAGCGATGTGCCCCTGCTTCAGTAAGCCAACTCTGTCCAATTGCAGTGCGTGCGCTCCATTGATTGTAGCCAGTTTCAGAAGCTCGCTGGCGGGAATCTCTTGATGGCGCCTCTGCAGAAATTGGAGTTCTTTCCAGATTGAAAGATCTGGATTTGAAGCACGACTATCCGTTCCAAGAGCAACGTTGATACCGACCGCCAGAAGCTCCTTCCAGGGATGATCGATAGACTGCATCGCTGCCTGCGTTCGTGGGCAATACACGACAGCCATATTTGGCCGAGACTGTAGAAATTCGATCTCTCGTCGACCAAGATAGTTTCCATGAACAACCAGTACAGGAACGCCGCAATCGAGTCGATGTAAATAATCGAGCGGGCTTCGAGTTTCTTTAAAGAGTTCAGGGCGGGCAACGCCCAGCTGTTGTAGCATCGCTGCCAGCTTTCCGCCTCCGGTTTCCAGTAACTCCAACTCTTCTGGTGACTCTGCCAGGTGCATCGCCAACGGAACCTGATGCTGTTCCGCAAGCTGGCAGAGGCCCTCGAAGAGATCAGGGTGCAGCGAATACGGAGAGTGCGGACTCAGCCCGATCTTGATCTGCTCTGAGCCCGGCTGCTGTAAGAATTCGCGAGCGCTGCTTAGCTGAAAATCGACCGCTTCATCTGAGAGACCAAGGTACTCTCGAAACATCAGCACGTTTAGCGGACTCGATGAAACTCCACTATCGCTTCGCCAGTCTGTCGTGGCAATTTCAGCGGCAGTGGTGACTCCGGAATGAATGGTTTCGTCGAGACCTTTCTGAATCGCTGCTGAAACTCCGTCGGGGTGCTCCTGCCTCCAGGCAATGACTGAGGGAATCCAACTTGTGAAGTCTTTCAGGGGTTGAAGCGGCGCTGATATGGATGAGAACTCAAGGTGCGTATGTGCATTGATCAACCCCGGAATGAGGGCAACATTCCCAAGGTCAACTGCATCGGAATCTTCATCAGACAGATTGATAATGTCGTTGTTGCAGACTTCGATTGTTGCATTCTGAATCGGTGGCCCATCTCCCGGAAAGAGCCAGCGGGCTCGGTAGCGTCTCACTTTCCAGCCCCATCTGCGAGTCGATCTACGGGTTGGACTGGCTGAATTTTGAGCCGTTCGTTGTAGGTTCGCATGTCGATGTAACGATCGTGAGTGTTCACATGCAGGTACGAGAAACCTCCAGAATTCGAGATGCGACTCCAGTCAAAGACTCGCTTTCCGGTTCGCTTGTCGAAACCGATCATTGTGAGTCTGCGAAAATAGACTTTGTCCCGGTTCTCTGGTCGACTACTGATAAAGATCAGCACAGGGGACTGTCGAATTTCTTTGACAATCAAGTTCATTCCCCAAACAGTGCTGTTTTCGTTCTCCTGTTCCTCTTCTTCCTTGTCGGGAGGATTCTCTTTTTCAGCCTGCGAATCAAAGAACTCGCTCAGCTCTTGGGTTGATTGAGACCACAATAGTCCCCCTTCTTTCGAGAAGGTCAGCAACGTCCCAGCAGCTTTTAAAGAGGGCAAATTCACATAAGTCGACTTCGCAGTCCCATGAGAGACAATGAGAAAAATGAACTCATCATCAGAATAGGAATAGACTCGCTTCTGAATTTTCATCAACTTTGCGGGAATTTCTCCGATCAGTTTTTTTGTCCCATCTCGCAGGTCAATCAGCGAAAGTTCACCCTCAGGCGTCAGGTAACCGAGAGCCTGCTCATCGAACTGAATCATCGAGACATCAGAGGGAATCTCGATGCTCCACTTCGGATTAGCATCTTCGATCGCACCTCGTTGAAGATCCCAGCGTTTCTCATCGTCACTTCGAATCAGCTGTACAGACTCTGTTCCATCGATCTGTAAGCACTGAACGGGGAAGTTGTCCGGAAGTGGTTGAGTTGACTGCTTCCCATCGAGCATTCGAACAAAGTGTGATTTTGCGTCCGCGGTAAGAATGAATCGATCCGCGTATGGTTCCACAATCGCCCGTCTTGAGGCGTCTTCTTCCGTCCAGAGAAGTTCACCAGTCAAGGCGTCCAGAGCATGAATTTCCTCGTCGATCGCAAGTGCGCAATATTCGTTCGCTGTCAGCAAAATTCCAGTCGGGGTCGTGTAGGAGTTCAGATTGCTCGTACCACGAAAGGTACTGACATTTGACAAGAGGTTTGTGACACGTTGCGAAGGCGACCGCAGACGGCTCATGGCCAACCCACTGACGCTCGGTGTGTAAGTCCAGGCGACTTGCTGATCAGGAAAGTGTAAGGCGTGAATGGCACCACGGTGAACGGCATAACTCATCGATCCAGCGTATCGCAGACCGACATTCGAACGATGTGAACTGTTCGACATCGAGCGAAGCGGGAACGATCCAACGAACTCGCCTGAGTGAGCATTTTCAATCCGCAGCCGTTGATGCTGGTTTTGAAATAACCAGCGGAACTGATTCACAAACTCAAAACCCTGACCAACAGGTTCAATCACAGCAAGGTTGTCCTCTCGACCTTGAGTCCCCGTGCGAACGGTTTCCCATTCGTCACCCCATGAAGTCGACCGGCTTGGCTGAGATGAATGAGCTTTCAGCTGAGCAAGTCGCTCGACCGCGACCGCGTGACTTGTCCCGGCAGCGCTAAGTGGAACATCCGGTCGATTCAGAACCTGTTCCCAGCAAGATTTTGCATCCGAGAACGATTTCAACTCAGTCAAAATGTCTGCCATCTCGGACCAGCCAACACTGGCAAGCTCTGGAGCGGGAGAGTTTGTGACACGTTGAAGTCGGATGAGTGACTCCGAAATCCGGGAGTTCTTTCTGGCATCCAGCGCAAGCTCGAGCTCAAGTTGTTGACCCAGCGAAAGAAAGTGGAAGACGCGCGCCGTTCGGCTGCGACCGAGAGAGCCTTCAATAGACGAAATTTGCGAAGCAATTTGCTGGACAGCCTCAGCCCTTTGCTCGTCCGTCCTCGCCTCAAGTAAGTCCTGGATACGCCCTCCAGCCCACACATCGTAACGGACTTTGCGAGTCCCAGTCTGGACGTAGTGATTGAGGATCTCGGCATGATCGAGCAATGAAAGATACAGTTGCAGTGCAGTCTTCCATTCTCCCATTTTCAGCTGATAATCAGCTGCCAAACGTTTGTAACGCATTAACTCTGTAGGAGTGTTGGCAAGTGTTTGCATCTCCAAAAGAGTTTCCTCAGCGAGATCCTCGTGATTCAGAATAATTTGTTCGATCGAGTCCCATTCAAGTTGGTCAACCACAATTTGTTGTTGTGCAGAGACTTCCTGAAAGAGTCGAAGAGAGCGCAACTCCTGAATGGCATGTCGCGCTTCCACGTATTTATTGTTGGAGAGGAGAAACTCGATCGCGACGACTTCGGAGACGAAAGTCCGTTCGAGTTCCATTTGCTCTTCGTCTGAAAGCTTTCGCACCGGGAACGCGGAAAGATCAAACGCAGACAGCGAGATTAGCTGATCCTCTCCGTAATAGAGGTGTCCCAATTGAATCTCAGATGACGCCAGTTTTTTCGTAGAAACTAACTCTCCCTTTTCCAAGCTGATCTCGACAAGTTGATCACCTTCGACGGGGATGAAGAGATGTCGATCAAGGATGATGCTCCGTCCCGAGGGTCTACTGGAGGTGACCGAAAATTGTGTTTTCCAAACCAGCCTCCCGGACTCTTCAATGTTTCTCGCGATGACAGATGTCCCGCCTACGAAAATTGCATTCTCCCCGTCGACACCAGCAAGATAGAGGCCGTCTCCTTTGGCTTGCCTCCAGAGTTCTTCACCAGTCCGGAGGTCAAAACAAATCGATGCCAGCTCCCCGCTTCCATATTCATTTGGAAGTTCGTGAGGAGTAACGAGGACGGAATTCCCAACGATGACGGGTGGAGCAGTCATCCAGCGATGATTTAAGTTCTGAACAGATTGGACAGCGAACCCACCACGAGAACGTTGCCGTTTATCTGAACGTGTCGAGAACCGAGATGCCCAAAGGAGTTGATGGCTTGAACGATCCACAGCGACCAGCCAGCCACAAGTTGTCGGGCAAACGATGATCCCATCTTGAATCGAAGGGTAACAGGGCCAAAAACGTCGCACCTGATCGTCGACGAGGCTTCTCGACGGGGTCGCAAGCTCCTGGCTCCAGAGGACCTCGCCAGTCTGAGGATTGAGCGAAAACAATGAGATCAGGCCGTCACGCTCCCCAATGACAAACAGGTCTGAACCGTCGCTGACTGGCGGTCCAAAGAAAAATGTTCCTGCAAGTGGTCGCGAGAAAGGATCTTCGATCAGTTTCCCGCCCAGCCGCCATCGTACGCGTCCAGTCTTGAAATCGTATGCGACAATTTCATTCGTACTGAATTTCTCATCCTCTGGATCCTTCTGAGTTGTACGTCTTTGCCACGCATACCCCCGCGAAGTGCTTGAGATCACTTCATGTCCTTCGATGGCAAAGAGATGCCTCCCATCAGTCGTTAGACTTCGTGAGATCGCATCTCGCAACATCAGACTGGTCACTGGATGATGTTCAGGAACCCGTCCACGATAGCGTAACTCAATCTCATCATCCGAGGCGGATTGCGAAAACTGCGTTTCAATATTTGACGCCGCTCTGTTTTCCCAGAGAAGTTCACCCGTTTGAAGATTGCGAACTTCCAAAGCCCGGAGCGTCCTGTAGGCAATAATGTTGCCGCTCAAAACGGCTTGACTTGTGCTCACGATCGCACGATTCGTTTCTTTCAGATCAGAAAACAATTTTTTGACTTGATGTTCAACGTCGTAACGATCAATCGTTCTCTGAGTCCAGATTGGAAGGAATTGCGGATCAGCCGGGTTCTCAAGTTGGTGTGATGAACTTACTAATTGTGTCGAGGCATCATTAAACTCTTCTCTTCCTGAAACAATCGAAGTCGGCAGGAAGGTGATCTCTTCCAGAGAAATTGAAAACTGTTCTGCGATTTGTTGAACCAGCGCGGCGTCGCCGGCGAGTGCGGCACTGCTGATGGCTCGCATTGCAAATCGCTTTTTCGTCTGTTCCGTATCGGTGTTGTGAGCGAGTTCTTCAAAGGCCCGAGAGGCAGCGACTAAATGCCCCTGGTCAAACAAGCTCAAGGCTGCGGTATAGGCAGCTGACTGTCCTCCTTGAGTTGCAACATAGAGTCTGGAAACTTTATTCAGACCTTTGAGATCTCCTTGTGCCAAAGCGATGTCGCGTTCGCGCATCGCGACCGGACCGAAGCGGTTTAGATAGTTCCGCTTTGCATCACCAGGCAGATTGGCCAATAGCTTCGAGACTTCAGAATGAGCGGGAACGAGTTGCTGCTTCTCGCCAAAGAAAAAAAAGTCTTCTTCAATCCCATTGAGATATTGCAGAATTTCGACAGCGTCATGGAAGCGTGATTGTTCCAGGAACGTCTTGGCCTGTTCTAAACGGCGTTCGAAATCCTGATTTTGCGGCGGACGCGAATCGAGCTGGTCCCGCCCCTGCTTGGCATCTTCAATCTCTTTCGCCCCGTCACGGACTTCTTTGTTCAAACCACGGAAGAAATTCCCAATCGGATTCTCCCCTCCATTCTCCTCCTTCTGACCTTGTGCAGAGAGAGGCTGACATGGAATTAGAAGGAGTAGAAGAATCAACAACGAAAATGATTTGGTGAGATTGATCATGATTTCCGCGAGGGCAGTTTGTGCTTATTCAAAGCAATTTCAAATTGCATGGACCATTGCTCTATTGTCACTCATCTGGAGTGACCAGCATAGAGTGATTCTCAAAATTTCAGGTCGGAGGAGGCAACCCAATAGACGACAAGTTGTGCGAATACATAAGGCGTTTCACCGGGTTCGATGAAAACAGAACACCCAGAATCGCATATTCCATTTTTTTGAACTCCGTATTTCCTGCATTGATAAGGGAAATTGTCAGAACATTTTGCAAGAGTAACTGCCCTCCAATAACCCTCCTCCTGTCCCTTTCACTGAATGACAGATGTGAACGCGATCAGTTTGAGGAATCCTGATCATTGTGGTGATCATCTCGTTTCGATTAAACGGCTAGCTGACCACCAAGTAAACAGCAGCGACATCGGCAGCCTTAAAGGGAAAATACTTTATTGCGGAAACCCCTTCCCTCAGATCAATCAGTTCGACTTTTCAGCATCTGAATCACAGTTCTCAAACACACCAAAGCAATAGAGAGACTTGAGCTGAATGGGCCCGTAAAGAACAGCGATCACCCTGTCAATTCGCCAAGAATCTACTGGCCGAACCCCACGAAACATAAACCCTGACTGATCAATAACTCCCCAGAACTTCAGAAGTCATGTTGTTCTTTCGTGTTGCGCTGGCGTCTAAGACTTTCCGCCAGTAAGGTACCCGCCTTACCAGCCCCCCTCCTCTCACCTTTGAAAGTTTTTTGATGAAGTCCCCTGCTTTATACTGTCTGTTACTCTTCGTCTTCGCTTCTCCTTCCGTTGATGCCGGGATAATTTCAGACCTGTCTGACGGTACTCACCTCTGGACATCAACCTTGGTTCCTGGAAGTCCGAACTACGATTCACTGCTTGAGATGACCGACACGTTTACTGCGAGTGGGACAATCAGTTTCGACTATGAGTTCAAACATTTCGTCACAGCATCTGGCCAAGACCATCGGCCGAGAAGTGGTGCTGGAAACATCGACATCGGATCTTCTCTGGATGTGGTTGACTACACGTTTAACAACACTTCACTTGCCAACAACAATCATATTGCTGTAGGAAGTATTACTGACTTGAGCGTTTTGGCCGGAGATACGTTCAGTTTCCTAGCGAACACATACTCCTCTGTACATTCACTTGGACCTACTGTGACACTTGAGATTACAAATTTCACGTTTACTGAAGCATCCGCAGTCCCGGAACCGTCGTCACTCACTTTGTTGATGATGGGAGCGATTGCACTCGGCGTTTGTAGTCGTCGCCGTAAACAAACAGAGCAAATTACTGAAGCTTAGGTCAACAGACCAGTCGAGAACCTTGAATCCCATCGCTAACTTAACCGGGTAATCTACGATGCGATTGTTTTTCCCTGCGACACTGTTTCTCATCGCCGTTTCAATGTGGATGCCTAACGCATCCGGAGAGGATGAGGCCCCTGTTGTAGTGGATCAACGATTCACTCAAGCAGCGAACCGAAAATTCAAGGCGTTCGACTCTCCGCGGGAACAATCGTGGCAAGGTCCCTTCTTTTTCCTGCAGCTCGCTGACACTCAATACGGCATGTTCACTGGAAACAAAGGTTTCGAAAAGGAAGCAGCACTAACGCAGCAAGCGGTCGAACATATCAATCGGCTTCAACCCCGATTTGTTATTGTTTGTGGTGACCTGACAAACGCCACCCCGAATCAAAGTCGCTATCAGGCTCAGGTCGAACAATACCATCAGGATTTTTCAAAAGTCGACACTGAGATCCCTTTGGTTTGCGTTTGCGGAAACCACGACGTTGGCAATCGACCGACATCGAAATCGATCGCCAGTTATCAGAAGAATTTTGGTGATGACTATTTTTCGTTCTGGGTTGGTGGGGTCTGCAACATCGTCTTGAATTCCAGCGTCCTGAAAGATCCGACTGGTGCTCCGGAAGTGCTCGCTGCTCAACAGACCTGGCTTCAGCAAAAACTTCTCGATGCGCAAAAGGAGAAGGCTAAGCATATCTTTCTGTTTCAGCATCACCCGATGTTTCTACAGAAAGAAGATGAGCCGGACCAGTACTTCAATATTCCGCTGGAGCGAAGAACGCCACTGCTCGATCAACTCAAACAGGCTGAAGTTCGTGCCATCTTCGCTGGCCACTATCACCGCAATGCCTACGGTCGAGCTGGCGAGATGGAAATGATCACCACTGGCCCGGTCGGTCGCCCACTCGGTAAAGATCCCTCTGGATTTCGTATTGTGATCGTCAATGAAACCGGCATCCAGCACCAGTATTACGGAATGGATGACGTCCCAAAGACGATCAACCTCACGGATCAGGTCAAACCGTAACATCATGTTGCTCTGCCGCAATTCATGACCGGCAACTGATATTGGGCATCCACTGATACGGGGCATCCTTGGCAATTATGCTGCCCGATTCACTCGCCGCTCTTCACCGAGTTTTTCAAGGATGAGATGAACAGTCGTCTGAGTGGCCCCTTGATGAGAGAGAACGAGATCACGGGCACGATGCCCCATTGCAGTCGCAAAACCTGAATCATGGAATGACTCACAAACGAAGTTATTGAGATCGTCTTGATTTTGAGCGATTCGCAGGGCGTTTTCTGATTTCAGAATCTCGACGATCTGCCGGAAGTTGCGTGTGTTCGGACCGCAGCAGACAGGAACCCCGTAAGCTGCTGGTTCAAGCATGTTTTGACCTCCACGATTGCCGAAGCTGCCACCCACGAACGCTGAGTCAGCGAGCGCCCAGCAGTGACTCAATTCGCCAACAGTATCAAGAAGACCAACCGGCGGCGGCTCGTTGCTCGAAGGCTTTTGGGCCGACTGTTGAGATCGTCGAATGACTGTATGCCCACGTTCCTGAATCAGCTGAGCGATGGCTTCGCCACGTTCAGGATGACGGGGGACGATGATCAACCTGCTCTTTGGATTCTGTCGGCGCAATTCTTCAAAGGTGATCAACGCCATCTCTTCTTCAGGGTCTTGAGTGCTCCCGGCAATGAATACAAATTCATCCCTTTGGATTTGGAAGAACCTGCGAAGCTCCTCGATTTCCGGCCGCTGGCGGTTGGTCTCAACTCCATCAAACTTGATCGATCCAGTCACCAGAATCCGTTCTTCAGCACAGCCAAGCTCCAGGAAGCGTTGCCGATACTCTTCTGATTGTACCGCAATCTTTCCGACCCGATTGAGTAAGCGAGACATGAGGAACCGAATTTTTCGATACCCCTTGAAACTCTTTTCGCTCAACCGTCCGTTAATCAGCATCACCGGAATCTGCAGCGACGAGGCGCGTGTCAAAAAGTTGGGCCAGATTTCGAGTTCGACAAGGACAATCAAATCGGGCTGAGCGCGTTTCAAGGCTTCGCGCACACTCCAGGTAAAATCGAGAGGGAAATAGGAGATTTCGCAATCGGTCAATTTCTCTCTGGCAACTTGAAAACCAGTTTGGGTAGTCGTCGTCACAAGGATATCGAGCGGGTCGCGACTGTTGTTCCGTAACTGACGGATAAGCTGTTGCAACTGCAATACCTCACCCACGCTCACGGCATGAATCCAGACACGTTTTGTCGCGACCGATTTTCGTTCGGGTAAACGCCCCCAGAGTTTCTGGTCCCACCCCTCACGGTATTTCCCATGCCTCCATCTCTGATACAGCAATGCTGGCGAGATGGCTGCAATGAGAACGAGATAAATCAGATTGAACAGAACTCCCGGCACAATCGTCCCTGATTGTTAAAGTTCATTTTCCAGACGGCGAATAACTGAAGAATGAAACTCTATTCGAAATAGTCAAAACCGGGCTAGCCGAATTTGCCGACTCTGACTGTGTGCCTTGCGTGAACCGCGTTGTTTACGGCTTTTACGGAAGCGTCACAACAGTTAAAAGTATGATTTTGTTGACTTCAAGTGGTTCACGATATACCCTGAACACATCAGCATGTCTTGATTGAGACATCGTTGCCCTCCTTACTTCGACGGTTGAGATCTCCATTCTTCCGCCCGACAGAAAACTGGCCTGCCAGATGTTTCACCAACTTGCACGATGCAGCTTTCTATTTTCTGCTCTAACGTTTGTGATTGTCTCACAAACATGCGGCGAGGTTCTCTCTCAAGAACCAGCTACCGAGCCTCAGGCCCAAGCACCGAGTCCTGAGGCCAAACTTCCAGAACCTGCAACTGCCACTAAGGCTCCTGAATCGCCCCCAGCGCTGCATTCTCGAATCGATGCGCTGTTGAAGCAGTCTCAGTTTGGTCCAGTCGCGGAAGTTGCAGAGGACTCGACATTTGCTCGTCGTGTGTATCTCGACCTGATCGGGAGAATCCCCACGGTTGAGGAGTTGAAAGCATTTCTTTCGAACAGCGCGCCAGAGAAACGTCAACTCCTGGTTGATGAGTTACTCGCTCGTCCCGACTTCAATCGGCATATGGCAGTGACGTTCGATTTAATGCTGATGGAACGACGTGGCGGGAAGCATGTTAAACCAGATGAATTCAGGCAGTATCTTGAAGAATCATTTCAACAAAACAAATCGTACTTACAGTTGTCGAAAGAGATTCTCGCTGCCGATGGAACTGCCGAGAAGAATCGTCCGGCAGCAGCGTTTTATCTTGAACGGGATGTCGCTCCCGATTTATTGACTCGGGAAATCGGTCGCGTTTTCTTTGGCGTCGACTTGCAGTGTGCACAGTGTCACAACCATCCGAATATCGACGACTATCACCAGGAAGACTATTACGGTTTGCAGGCGTTCATTGTCCGCGCAAGTCTGTTTCAGCCGGACAAGAAGAAACCTGCCGTCATTGCCGAGAATGCAGTCGGCGAGGCTTCATTCGAATCGGTCTTCACATCTCGAGCCAGTATGACAGGTCCGCGAGTTCTTGGTGGTGAAGAACTCGTTGAGGTCTCACTGAAACCGGGCGAGCGTTATCAAGTTGCACCAGCGAAGAACGTCCGCCCGATTCCGAAAGAAAGCCGGTTTGAGAAACTCGCAGAGATGACAACCGCTCAACCCTCGGCAGCGTTCAATCGAAATATTGCCAATCGATTATGGGCGCACATGCTCGGTCGCGGTCTCGTCCATCCGGTTGACTTGCATCACTCTGGGAATCCACCTTCACATCCTGAACTTCTCAACTTGATCTCTGAAGATTTTGTGGCGAGAAAGTACGATGTGAAATCTTATCTGAGAGAGATTGCACTCAGCGAAGTCTATCAACGTTCCTCTCGACTACAGGTTTCCGCAGCGTCGCTCGAAGAGACTCGCAAGCAAGTTGCTGCCTTGGAAGCCAAAGCAGAAGAAGAGTTCGACAAGTCTTACAAGGCTGATGAACTTGTCGAAACTGCCACGCAAAAACTGGACGCAGCCTTCGCTGAAATGAAGCCGTTTCAAGCGGAGATTGAAAAAACGCACAAGGCTATCGAAGGCGCGATGAAAGTCCGAGATGCCGCGATCGCGAAAGTCGACCCCGCAAAGAAAGCGACTGCCGAAAAGGTCCGTCTCCATCAACTTCTCGTCAACGCTCACCAACGAGTAAAAATTGCTTCCGAAGCACTCAAGGAAGACAAAGAACTGGCTGCCACAGTGACCGTAGTGCAAAACAAAGAAACCGCGATGGCTGCGGAAGTGGAGAAGCTTAAAGCTGCGGAAGCGGCTGCCGTTGCTGCATTAACGACAGCGGAAGAAGCATTGAAAGCTACACACGTCGCATCAGATGCTGCCGTCGCTGCGGCTGTTCCGATCGAAGAGAAAGTTCGAACGTTACGAACCGAACAGATCGCGACAAGAAAAGTCGCTGCCGATCATCGTGAAGCAGCAGCCTTGGCGACCAATAAAGCAAACGAGTTAAAATCACTCATTGAGTATGGCGAGTTGCAGCAAAAGATCGCTGCACTCCAGAAGGAAATCCCGATTGCAAAGACGGCTTTACAATCGAACACAGCGCAGATGCCGACTTTAGAAAAAGCCCTGTTAGAGAAGACGTCTGCGATGACAGCCGCTCAACAGGCGACTGCAGCAGCTCAGAAAGTGGTTCAGGAAAGCGAAACGGTACTGCAGAAGCATCAGGCAACAGAGGCTTTGCTCAAAGATTCCCTCAATAAATTGGTGGAAGCAGCCAAGAACCTGGAGGGCGAAAACCCGTTAGCCGCGGCAAAAACAGAAATCCAAACTTCACTCACAACGACTGAAGCGGCTGTGAAAAGCATGCAAGCTCAAGTCGCACAACAAAAGAACGACCTCACTGCGAAAACGGCAACAGTGGCGACAGCAACCACCGAACTCAAGGTTGCGGACGATGCATTGAAAGCTCAGCAGCAACTCGTGAAGAAGCTGGAAGCTGAACTTGCCAGCAAAGAATCGGAGTTGCAGAAAAGTCAGGCATCACTGGAAGCGATGGAAGGGAAAATTGTGACCCAGTCATCGAAACGAATGAATGCTTCCGGGCTGAGCCAACTGACTCCAGAACAACTAGGTTGGAGCGTTCTTGTTGCGACCGGTCAGCGTGACCGAGTCCGCGTCGCTGAGGCTGCGAAGCTCAACAAGGCAACACCACTTACTGAGGCCGACCTGAAAGATCCTGCCAAGGTCGCCGCTCGCGAAGCGGAAATTGATACAGCCACCTACGCTACGCTCAGCAAAAACGTCGCCACGTTTGTCAAACTCTTTGGAGCAACTGCAGGTCAGCCTCAGAATGATTTCTTCGCAACAGCAGAACAGGCACTGTTCTTTGCAAACGGAAATGAGTTGAGTGCGTGGCTGGCCCCATCAGGTGGGAACTTGACAGACCGACTTATTAAAAATGAAGACCCGAAATCATTAGCACAAGAGCTTTACCTCTCGGTCTTCTGTCGACCTCCGACGGAGCTTGAGATCAAAGATGTGACGGACTATTTAAACGCACGAACTGACGCCAAGCCGGCAGCGGTTCAGGAACTCGCCTGGGCACTGATTACTTCGGCTGAGTTTCGATTTCAGTATTGATTACGTTTGAGACCGTCGTGCGAGTCATTCACGGCAAATGAACTGAGAAAAACCAACAAGACTTCTGGAATTGTTGTCATTCACCTGAATGACGTTCCCTGGTTCAGAATTTGTTAGAGCGAATTACTATGAAATGCAATTATTCTTGCGGATCAGATGACCATCAGATGGCCCGAAGGCAGTTCCTGGGAACGCTCACTGGTGGCTTTGTCGTCGGTGGACTGGGGACCTTCACACACGGAGAAGCTGCCGAGCACTTGCGGGCCAATCAAATGCGTGTGCTCACTGTCTTCCTCTCTGGAGGTGTCAGCCAACTCGAAACCTGGGATCCCAAACCCAAGACCGACACCGGCGGACCATTCCGCGCAATTCCGACAGCTGTTCCGGGAATTCACATCTCAGAGTTGCTGCCGCATACCGCTCAACACATGGATAAGCTCTCCTTAATCCGGAGTATCAACACCAAAAATGGCGATCACGGAAAAGGTAGCTACCAGATGCTTCATGGCCGCAACCAAATGCCAGGAATTGACAACCCTCACTTGGGCGCTGTGCTTGCCAAAGGTCTCGAGCGTCCAAACTCCGGCTTACCCGGGTTCATTCGTGTTCAAGCTGGCGGACGCGGAAATGACTCTGCGTATCTCGGACCACGATACAGCAGCATTGGCGTCAATGGAGCCCCGCCACCGAATTCTGCCAGAGTCGCATCACTGACCGCTGAAATCGATCAGTCGCGACAAGACCTTCGCCGTCGTGCCAATTCACGATTTATGTCGACCCGCCGGACAGCCGAGACGGATGCGTACACGCAAACGTACGAGCAGGCATTACAGCTGATGGAGAAACGAGACGTCTTCGATGTGAATCTTGAACCGGCCAAAGAGCACGAACGCTACGGCACGAAAGCTGACTTCGGTCGCCAGTGCTTAATCGCTCGAAGACTGTTAGAAAACGACGTTCCCTTCGTCCAGATTTCACACACCAACTACGATACCCACAACGAAAACTTCAACTTCCACCTGGAACAAATGGGTGAGTTCGACAAACCGTTCTCGACGCTCATTGGCGACCTGCACGAACGTGGTCTGATGAAGTCAACTCTCGTTGTTGTCATGTCCGAATTTGGTCGAACCCCACGCATCAATGCCCGCTACGGTCGTGATCACTGGGGAACTGCCTGGTCAATTTGTCTCGGTGGAGCAAAAGTTCAGCCAGGTGCCGTCATCGGAAAAACAAATGAAAATGGAACCCAAGTGATTGACCGCGAGGTTGATCATGGTCACCTGTTTCACACATACCTGTCCGCCGTTGGACTGGAATCGACCTCACACTTCAACATCGCCGGTCGGGAGATCCCTCTCGCTGACCCTTCACGCAGTGCGATCAGTGAGCTGATTTCTTAGTCCAAGAATGGCCTTCCAGTATTTGCCGGACACATGACCGGACACATGAAGTGTCCAACAATATTTTTGCACTCAAAATAGACACCATTGGAGAAACTTGCACATGTCCCGTTTTTGGAGTCACGTACTCAGCGTTGGCGTATTGATCACGACACTCTCAACGACAGCTCAGGCTGAGCTGCGTGTCGGAGCCGTAGTGACCGACATCACTCCACTGAAGTTCCCGGTGATTGTCAACGGAGGCATGACTTCAAGAAGTATTGAGAAAGTCAACACGCCAGTTAATGCTCGTACAATTGTGATTGACGATGGAAAAGAAAGAATCGCGATTAGTGTTGTCGATAGCTGCATGCTGCCGCGTCCACTCCTCGATGACATCAAAGCTCTCACCGCGATGAAGACATCTCTGAAGGTGGATCGCATCCTGATTTCCGCAACACATGCTCACTCGGCTCCCTCATCCATGGGAGCACTCGGAACAAATGCCGACGAAAACTACATTCCTTTTCTGAAAGAGAAAATGGTGGAAAGTTTTGTCGCTGCCGAGAAAAATCTCGAACCGGCGCGAGTCGGTTGGGGCCTTGGTCACGCACCTGAGTATACGGCACTGCGTCGCTGGATTCGCAGACCAGATCGGCTTGCGGAAGATCCATTTGGAAACCCAACAGTCCGTGCCAACATGCACGCAGGACGAAATCATGATGATGTGACCGGCGAGTCGGGACCTGAAGATCCTGATCTTTCGCTCATCTCGTTTCAATCTCCCGATGGTCGTCCGATCGCTCTCATTGCAAACTTCTCAATGCACTACTTTGGAGACCGCGACCTGAGTGCCGATTACTTCGGACGCTTCGCTAATGGCTTGAAAGAACGCCTCGCCCCGAAAGACTCTGACGACCACCCGCCGTTTGTAGGTCTGATGTCGCACGGATGCAGTGGAGACATCTGGCGACGGGAT
Organism: Thalassoglobus sp.; assembly: GCF_048270125.1. NCBI lineage: Bacteria > Pseudomonadati > Planctomycetota > Planctomycetia > Planctomycetales > Planctomycetaceae > Thalassoglobus > Thalassoglobus sp. The sequence goes on from NZ_JBLWTN010000010.1 coordinate 125,599, forward strand.
TACAAAACGTTCGATCCCGACGCCGATGATTTCACTATCGAATCCTTCACAGAGGGTCTTCTCGACATCGCGTTAAAGGCTTATAAAAAGATTGAATACAAAGACGCCGACATCGCGATGGCAGAAGCCCGCATGGAACTCAACTACCGAGTCCCCGACGCGCAGCGACTGCAATGGGCCCAGGCCATTGTTGACGAACTTGGAGACCAACTCCCCAAAACACTTCAGGAAGTTTACGCCCGAGAGCAGGTTATTCTGAACAAGCTGCAATCGACAGAGATTGTCGTTCAGGGTGTTCGAATTGGCGACATTGGAATCGCCACAACTCCAAATGAAACATACGCCTTAACCGGATTGAAACTCAAACTGAACTCACCATTCAAGCAGACGATGGTGATTGAACTTGCGAACGGAGGGGATGGCTACATTCCGCCGCCTGAGCAACATCACCTGGGAGGCTACAATACCTGGGCTGCCCGTTCAGCTGGTTTGGAAATTCAAGCTGAACCAAAAATCGCAGCTGCCGGACTGCATCTGCTTGAACAAGTTGCTGGAAAACCTGCAAAGGCCTACAAACAAGCCAACGGACCTTCTGCTCAAAAAATCCTGGACCTTAAGCCAGAAGCCTACTGGCGCATGGCGGAAATGGCTGGCCCGATCGCTGAGGACATTTCTTCGAACGAACATCACGGTACATACGAAGCCGGGGTTGTCTATTTCCTCGACGGTCCACACTCCGACGCTTTTTGCAAACCGGGTGAACTCAACCGCACAGCACACTTTGCTGGCGGCCGAATGGTTTCGAAGCTGGACAAAATCGATGGTGATTACACCGTCTCGATGTGGATCTGGAATGGAATGCCGACTGATGCTCGTGAAGTAACCGGCTGGATGTTCTCACACGGCCGCAGTTTCACACCTGCCAGTCTCGGCGAACATCTGGGAATCGGTGGAGTCGATAATCACCCTGGACAGTTGCTGCTTTCAGTCAACGGAAAAACGGTTGCAGGCAAATCACAAGTTGAGCGATGGACCTGGAATCACATTGTCATGACCAGCAAGGATGGGCAATTTCAAGTTTACTTGAATGGAAACTCGACTCCGGAAATCGACATGAAGTCCAAGGATGCAGGACTCTCCATTGATCAGTTTTTCATTGGGGGACGCTGTGATAACGAATCGAACTGGGAAGGTCGCGTGGATGAGGTTGCTCTATTCAACAGAGCTCTGACACCGGCAGAAATTCAATCCCTTTCTGTGAAGTGAGACTGACTATGGATGTCACCAAGACGCATATCGAAAAAGACTACAAAGCGGACCGACCGCTCCTCTCCTGCTGTTACGCACTGGACGGAGCTCATGTTTTCGTCGGCTGTGAAGACTACAAAGTCTGGCGATTCAAAGTTGACGATGGTACGAAAGTCGAACTCGACACTGATGCTTGGACAAGAACGTTACTTCTGGTCGATGCAGGCAAAACTCTCATCACAGGCAGCTACGATGGCCGCCTGATCTGGTGGGATGCTCTGGCAGAAAAACCAGTCGCAACACGGACTCTCGACGCACACGAAGGCTGGATTCGCTCATTGTCAGTCAGTCCCGATGGGACCACTCTGGCCTCTGTCGGAAATGACCTGATCGTCAAACTCTGGAACCTTGCGGACGGAAAACTTGTTCGCGAATTGAAAGGCCACGAATCGTATATTTACAACGTGGCCTTTCACCCAAACGGAAAAACTCTCGTCACCGGCGACTTGTACGGGAACATTTTCGATTGGGATTTGACAACTGGCGAAAAAAAACGAGTCTGGAAAGCGGAAACACTCACCAAGTACGACAAGGGATTTCATGCCCAGATCGGTGGCTTTCGCGGGATGATCTTTAGCCCCGATGGAACACAACTCATCTGCTCAGGAATCACGAATGTCTCCAATGCATTCGCAGGAATCGGGAACCCCAGCGTAGTCATCTTCGACTACGCCAAGGGAGAGCAGGTCATTGAACATCTCTCCAAAGGCCCTCTCCAAGGTGTCGCCTGGAACGTTGCCGTCCATCCAGAGAAGATGATTGTAAGCAGCTCCGGGGGAAGCGGTGGCTATCTGCTTTTCTGGAAACCGGGCGAAAAGGAGACGTTCCGTCAATTCAAATTACCTTCCGATGTCCGAGACTTTGCGCTCTCTCCCGATGGTCAATACCTCGCTGCCGCTCACGCCAATCATCACCTGAGCATCTGCAAACTGGATGCTAAACAGGCATAAAGGGTTCTGCAGAGACTCATCTCTTCAAAATCATTGATGTCGAAGAGATGAGGTTCCTTGCGCGGCCGGAATCTCAAAATCAAAAAGAGAGCGACAACAAGATGCAATCTCAGCATTTTTCAAATTGCAAAGACAAGCAGCATGACCAACCGTAGAACCTTCCTTCAGGCAAGCTTGCTGACCACGCTGAGCTCACCACTGCTCGCTGCCCTGAAACAGGGAAACCTCAGTGCCGCAGAAGAGACGCTTGTGGCTGCGACACGTAGTGGACTGATCGACGCCGCATCGCTTCATGTTCAACAGGGGACTGAAAAATTTCAGCGAACATTTGGTTCGTCAAAATCGCCCGATGACATCTTCCTGCTCGCATCCATTTCGAAGCCGATTTCAATCGCTGCAGTGATGAAGCTTTATGATCAAGGTCAGTTCGATTTGAACGACCCTGTCAAAAAATTCATTCCAGAGTTCAAGGGAGACGGTCGAGACACCATCACCATGCGGCAATTGATGACGCATGTTTCTGGTCTGCCTGATCAGCTGCCACAGAACGCCCAGTTTCGCTCGAAGCATGCGGAATTGAAAGAGTTTGTCGACGCAGCCATCCAGACACCATTGCTCTTTCCAGCTGGCACAAAGTACAGCTATTCAAGCATGGCGATCCTGCTCGCAACAGAAGTCGCGATGCGTCTCACTGGAAAACCGATTGCCAGGATCGTCGAAGAGAACGTTTACCAACCACTTGAAATGAAGCACTCAGCCCTTGGCTTGGGAGCATTCAAGCTTGAATCAGTCATGAAGGTCCAAGTCGAAAATGCAGCTCCTGAATCGGGCTCAGGAGCTCCCTCGACGAAGTCTTGGGACTGGAACAGCTTGTACTGGAGACAACTCGGCGCACCATGGGGAACCGCACATGGTTCCGCTGCAGATGTAGCGATCTTTCTCAATGAACTTCTCCAGCCCAGCGGGAGAATCCTCAAGCCAAAAACCGCGCAGCTCATGACGACGAATCAAAACCCGCGTGGAATTCGCCCACGTGCTCTCGGCTTTGATCTTGGCAGCCACTGCGGTGGCCCCGGGTGCAGCGAACAGACTTTTGGACATACCGGATCCACAGGAACCCTCTGCTGGGCCGATCCCGCCACAGGCACGACCTGCGTCATCCTGACAACTCTCCCCGGTCGAGCGATCACTCCCCACCCCAGAAAAACTGCCTCTGACCAAGTCGCACGGGCTGCAAATTCATAGAACATCTCAGCCAGATAGTGAAGCAGTGAATCTCATCTTCATGACTTCATAGATGCTCACCTCGTAACTGAAGGCAAAGAGCACAGGACAAGACTCAGAGGCCAATATTGGGTTTGCTTTAGAACTGGTCCTGAAACTTGAAATCGCTCTCTCAGACGTTGAGAAAAGCGACGATTCCAGAGGTTTTCGGACTGGTTCTACTCAGTTATTGTTCAACGGAAAATCCAAAGCAAGAGCGGCAGCAACACACCGGCGAAAGTGTCCAGTGCAAATTGACCGGCAGATTACTTTTTCTTTTCAGAAAACTTGGGGTCGGCTTTGGGTTTGGGGTCGCCGATCACGATCGGTTTGATTCCGGTCCCTTCGTAGCCCTTTTCAGGGTTTCCGTTCTCGTCGAGATGGCCGGTTACAAAGAGTGCTCCACGAGAAACAAGCCCCAGCCAAACATCGTTATTCATCGTTTCGTTGTGATGCCCGAGTGATGTCCCGAACACATTGGCTTTCCCGAATTTATTCAACCAAATTACCGGATGATCTTTCTTTGTGTCTTCTCCGTAAGCCTTGGCAAGAGGAATACAATTCGACCAGACCTTTTCGATCTTGTACAACTCGCCATTTGGGGTTTTCCATTCTTTGGGGAAGTCCGTCATAACCGGATGATCCTCGAGCTTCTCCACGTTTAAAGCACGCTTTCCTTCGTGGCTGCGACTGGTCACACCGATCAACTCACGCCAGGCATCCGCCGAACCAGAGTTGCGGTAGCTGTGCAGGGCACAATGAATGAAGATTGCGGGAACTCCTTCAAAGTGAGCATCTGCGATCGACTTGACGAATTCAGGATCTGTCACGCCACCAAAGCATTCGTTGTGAACGATCAGGTCATACTTCTTAGCCCAACCCGGTTTTGAATAGACCGAAATCTTGTGGTCACGACCTGTTCCGCCTTCGTGAACAAAATCCCAGGTGATGTTCATTCGCTGACTAAGCCCCTCAGCGATGATCCGCTTCTGGTTCTCATAATCATGGCAGCACCCGCCGGTAATGATCAATCCTTTTAATGGTTCAGCTGCGGAGCCGGATGTTGAAAAACCAATTGACAGCAGAAGGGCGAGCGTCAAAATTCTCATAGTCATTCTCGATGTTTGTAGAAAAGTTTTAAACAAGCACGGATTGATGAGTGTAACAATTCGAAGCAGGCGGGTCGCACTTCAAGCCAGATCACGCTGGACAAATTAGGAAGCTCTGATGCTTTTGTCGCGTCAGTGAGAACCGGCATCAATGCAGACCATTCGGTTTGATGAACCCTGCCTGTCGCTGCTACACTTTCAGTTGTTGTAGAACCACATCCGCTTCTGGTCGATGCAAACGCCTCTTCAGCAGGGTGCTCTTTGATCGTAATCCAGTATTCATTTCGACTCTAACAGGCCCGTCATGGCGCGTTTGACACAAAAGCAGCTCAATCAACTTAGCAAAAACTTTGAAGAGCGGACTCCCGATGAACTCCTTCGCTGGGCGAAGGAAATTTTTGGTGAACGAGCCAGCGCCATCTCAGCGATGCAAAAATCCGGAAGCGTGATGTGTCACATGATCTCCCGGCTGAAACTCGACATCCCGGTTCTTTTTGTTGACACCGGTGTGATGTACCAGGAAACACTGGAAACTCGCGACCGAATGTCCAGTGAATACGGTCTCAAGGTACGGACACTACATCCCGAACTGACGATGGCCGAACAGACAGAAAAGCTGGGGGTCCTTTATCTTTCCGTAGATGGTCAGGAGCAATGCTGCCACATGCGAAAAGTTGAACCTCTACTGAAAACCAAAGGCGAGTACGATGCCCTCATCGGCAGCTTGCGTCGGGCCGATGGTGGTCGCCGTGGCGTTTGCCCCTTATTGGCGGTCGACACCGAAATGAATGTCGTTCGAATTAATCCGATGGCAAACTTTACCGATGAGCAAATGGCTGCTTATCTGGAGGAGAACGACGTCATCATCAATCCATTGCACAAACAAGGATTCGCGACGATTGGCTGCAATCGGTGTACAACACCGATCCTCCCGCATGAAGTCAAACGTGCTGGGCGTTGGCGTCACTTGGGAACCGCAGCTGCATACTGTGGAATCAACCCGACTGACGTCAGTGATGGAGACTCGCTGTCGATTGACCTCCCGCAAGATTTGATCGACAGGATTCTCGGCCAGAAAACCGATTTCATGATTTGATGAATGTTTTGAACTCGTCAATCGAAGTTTCCCCACGGTGAATCACCGGAGGCGAGGCGATGCGTAGTCAATCCATGCTGAAGTCGACTTCCGAGATTTTTGTGCTGTATGGTGGAAACTCACCGGAACGAGAGATCAGCCTGCAATCGGGAGCCGCGTTCGGACGCAGCTTAGGCGAAGCGGGTTACAATGTTTCGCTCGTTGATACTGCGACAACTTCTCTTCAAGCAGTTGACTGGAAAGAGAATTCGGTCGCCATCATCATGCTGCATGGAACTTATGGAGAAGATGGGGAAGTTCAGGCGGAACTGGAATCACTCGGCGTCATCTACTCTGGCAGCGATGTACGATCTTCACAACGTGCCTTTCACAAAGCGATCGCCAAGAAGACTTTTGAAGACCATCAACTCCCAACTCCTGACTGGCGATTGCTAAGCTCGAATGCGAGCAGAAACGAAGTCCTCACAGCAGCTCAGCAAATCGGAGCTCCAGTTGTGATCAAACCTGAGGCACAAGGTTCGAGCCTGGGAGTGACGATTCTGGAGAATCTTTCCGAGGTTTGGAGCGCTTTTGAGGCAGCCCGAGAACTGGACGAACAAGTTTTAATTGAACGAGCAATTCTCGGAGAAGAATGGACGGTCCCGGTTCTCGACCAAATCGCACTCCCAGCCATTCGAATTCGCTCTCAGCGTCAATTCTTTGATTACTCCGCAAAATATCTCGACAATGAAACCGAGTACCATGTTCTCGGTCCAGACGATTCTCCGATCGCACGGGCAGTGACAGATGTGAGTCTTAACGCCTGCCTTCACCTACAAACTTCGGGAGTTTGCAGAGTCGACCTCATGGTGGATGCCCAAGGCATCCCCTGGTTACTCGAGGTGAATACAATTCCCGGGATGACCGAGCACAGCCTCGTCCCGAAAGCGGCAGCTCATCTCGGCTGGAGCATGAGCGACCTCTGCGAACAGATTCTTTTCTCTGCTTTCGCTAACCGTCAAGAACGGTAACCGGACCCCAAAAGCAACGACTGATTGAACCTTCTTGGAAATCGATTGCAAAATCGTCTTTTCGTGCGGAAGTTCCAGCCTGCTTCACTGGAGGTGGTAGGTTTGAGAGACCCCCATCGACCATCGATGGCGTGAACTTTAGAACCGGTTTGAAAACTTGTGCAATAAAGCTGTTTCTCAGTCATCGAGAAACTGACTGCAGGGTTTCGGACCAGTCCTGAAATTTCAAATTCTATTTTTCTCTCACTTCAGTCCGTCACAATGCCTCCGGCAACGAAGACAAAAAAAACGAAGGGTGCCAAACCAGCCCCCAAGAAAAAGGCAGCTCCGAAGAAAGAGCCATCGCCAGTTGCGATCGCTGTGCGTTCCTGGTTCTTTCGCCCGACCCCACTTATTATCACTGCCTTTATCATTTCAGGAATCGTCTTCGCCCCATACGCTCCTCATCTCCTCCCGGATCTGTCGCAACTGGAAGAGTATCAGTTTGAGATGGAAGCAATTGAAGTGAACCAACCTAATGAATGGGTTCCCGGAACGCTCATTGACACCGTGCTCATCAATTCGGAGTTCCCTGAAAGAATTTCTCTGCTTCAGCCCAACCTAAGTCGCGATGTCGCCGAAGCGCTTCATGCACATCCCTGGGTGCACCATGTCAACTCGGTTCGACTCACCAATGAGCGATCGATCCGAGCCAGTTTGAAATATCGATTACCTGTCGCATTTGTCGAAACAAACGAAGGTTTGTTCCCGGTCGATGCAGAAGGAGTTTTGTTGCCAGCTGTTGATTTCAAAATTGAAGATATCGACAAGCTTCCACACATTACCAACGTTTTGACAAAACCGATTGGGAAAGCTGGGACTCCCTGGGGTGGAGGCATCGTCGAATCTGCTGCGAAGATCGCTGCTGCCCTGACTCCGAATCAGAATATGGAGAAATACTGGAACCGCTTCGAGCTGACGAGCATTGTCGCGCCCGATGTGAAAGAAGGCCAGATGTCTGTCGACGACATGACCTTTGAACTCGCCACCCGTGGAGGAAGCCGAGTCGTCTGGGGCAAGCCTCCCGGAGCCGATGATCTGGAACCAACCGTGGAGCAAAAAATCGGTCGCATGGAACAATACCTGTCCCGATTCGGAAAATTCGACGAACCGGACGGTCCCTACCGCATCGACATCCGACTGTTTGATGCCATCTCCCTGCAACCGCTCGACGGGCTGATCTATCGGTAACAGTCGTGCAGGGCATGTTTTACCAGTCAAATTGCTGGTCGTTCGAAGCAGAAATAGAACACGAATTTCAGCCAACGCCACAGTTTCGACTGCTGAACACAAAAAACGCCAGACGCTTCAAGTGTCTGGCGTTTAACGTAAACCTGGATTATCAAAGCATTTCGCTAATGCGGTTGAGAGGATTCGAACCTCCACGCCCTAAACGGGCACAAGAACCTGAATCTTGCGCGTCTGCCAGTTCCGCCACAACCGCTTCGCGTGGTTTATATGGAAAATCGGTCTCATCAACAACCCAACTGTGAGTGCGAAATTTCGTGTGAGACAATCTGGGAACTCTTCTGATGCCGAACTCGCTGAGTCGATCAGCTCATGGGCAGTCATCGAAATCTTTCCTCAACCTTGCCCTCGCCTCAAAAAGTCCCGATTACAACCGAATGACTCCTTTTGGAGAGGAAAGTCTCTCCGATTGAATCTCGGGGCCACTTTCTACTGGGTACTCTCAAGTGCGGCTTTGAATCGTTGGAGGGGTGATCCGGTGTGAGTGAGTGGATATGATGAAGCCGGAAGAAGAAGCATCATTGCTTAGAGATGAGTTGATCGGTGTTCCAGAAAAACTGATGAATTGGGGAAAGATCCGCATGATTGTCACACGAAACCCAGCGACCGAAGAAGTGATTTCTGAATACCCGACCTTGAGTGCAGCGGAGCTTGATTCTCGAATCGATCGCTCCGCTTCGGCATTCGAAACCTGGAAATCAACATCGATTGAGCACCGGGCAGAATTGTTACGACGAATCGCAGCAGAGATTCGTAATTCGTTGGAAGACTCTGCTCGAATGATCAGTATCGAGATGGGAAAGCCGCTCAGCGAGGCCCGTGCGGAGGTTGAAAAATGTGCGACTGGTTGTGAGTTTTACGCCGAACATGGCCCAGGTTTTCTGGCCAATGAAGAGGTTGAAACTGATGCCAGCAAAAGTTATGTGCGGTTCGATCCACTTGGATGTGTCCTGGCAGTGATGCCTTGGAATTTTCCGTTCTGGCAGGTGTTGAGGTTCGCTGCTCCAACACTTCTAGCGGGGAATGTCGGGCTGTTGAAACATGCCAGTAATGTCACCGGCTGTGCATTGGAAATTGAGAAGATTTTGCACCGTGCTGGAGTCCCGGAAGATGTTTTTCAAACTCTGGTCATTCCCTCTTCTGATGTCGCAAGTGTGATCGAGAACAGAAACGTCCGAGCGGTTTCGTTAACGGGTAGCGAAGCTGCAGGAAGCGCCGTAGCGGAGGTCGCTGGGAAACATCTGAAGAAGCTGGTCCTCGAACTGGGAGGATCTGATCCGTTCATCGTTTTAGAGGATGCAGATCTGGAGAAAGTGATTCCAAAAGCAGTGCAGTCTCGCACGATGAACGCCGGGCAAAGCTGCATCGCAGCTAAAAGATTTCTCGTTGTTCAGTCAGTCTATCCTGAGTTTGTTGAGAGACTCACAGAAGCAATGCGGGAGATTCAAGTAGGGGACCCACTCGATGCGTCGACAAAGATGGGGCCGTTGGCTCGGGAAGACCTGGTGGAGGATCTGGATCAACAAGTGAAGAAATCGATCTCGCAAGGAGCTCAACTCATGACCGGCGGGAAGAAGCTGGATCGCACCGGTCATTTCTATGCCCCGACAGTCCTCGCCGGTGCGACAACCGAGATGACTTGCCTGAAGGAAGAGACATTCGGACCTGTTGCCTCAGTTGCCAGCGTTGCCAATGCGGATGAAGCAGTCCGTATTGCGAACTCATCGAAGTATGGATTAGGGGGGAGCATCTGGTCTCAGGACATTTCCCGCGCCGAGCAAATTGCCGCTCAAATTGAATCCGGCTCTGTGTTCATCAACGAGTTCACAAAATCCGACCCGAAAGTCCCCTTTGGTGGCGTAAAGGATTCCGGTTATGGGCGTGAACTGAGCGTCTTTGGCATTCGGGAGTTCGTGAACACGAAGACCGTTTGGATTGCGTAAGAGAGACGGCTGAACGCCCCGGACTTTTTCAGCGGTGGGGAGGGTTCACTCTCTCCCGAGCAGCGAGTGACTCAAACTGTCCCCTCGAAAAGTTCCCTGTGGCAGCGTACTCTTTCTATAGATTTTTTCGAATTGATGTTCGAGTTCTGCCTCATGGAGCACAGCAATTCCACTAGCGAAACGCGAGCTACACGGGCAGACAGCAGAGCAAACTGCTCTAATATCAATTCATTATTTCCGTTGCACTTGTGAAGAAAGCGTCGATTGATGCAGGTCCGCAGTCTGCTATTGAAGAGCCTCCGCTATTACTGGCGGACAAACTTGGCCGTCGTTCTGGGAGTCATTGCCGCGACGGCTGTGATCGGGGGAGCTCTGGTTGTGGGAGACTCCGTGCGGGAGAGCTTGCGACAGATGTCTCTGGATCGATTAGGAGAGATCGACCATGCCATCACCGGGGTGCGATTCTTTCGTGAACATCTTGCCGACGATGTGGAGTCCGACGATGTTCGCGTTGCTCCCGCAATCATTATGCAAGGCTCGGTCGTTCACGAACTTCCGGCAGATGCATCGAACGACACTCCGGAGGCGGAAGCGAAGACGTTACGAGCCGGACAGGTACAAGTTGTCGGAACAGATCAACGATTGTGGGAGATGCTCGAAACGAATGGCATCGCTGCTCCAGAAGTGGGAGAAGTCGTTCTGAATGAACGAGTCGCCAAGCAAATCTCAGCTTCACTGGGAGATCAACTTTCAGTCATCGTCGAGATTCCAGCATCGATTCCGCGTGATTCCCTGTTAGGCGATCGCGAAGAGACGGTCACCGAATTGGTGCTGACGGTCTCTGCGATTGCTCCCGAAGAATCGGGATTAGGCAGATTCGGTTTGAATCCATCGCAACAAATCCCTCTCAATCTCTTTGTGAGCTTACAGGATCTTCAGTCACAAACCGGACTCGCTGAAGTCCGGCGCTCGCGACGAAATCCGATCGCTAAACCGGCTCGCATCAATGCAATGTTCTTCTCGATGAAAGAGAATTCGAGCGAGAGCATTCTACCCGGCGTGGCTGAACAACTCACCAGCGAGATCGCCAAGCATGTCTCGCTGAGTGACTTAGCTTTACGTCTTGTCGAAAACCGAGAGCACGGTTACCTGTCGCTCGAAAGTGAGCAGATGATTCTGGAGAACTCGCTGTCCGAGCAAGCGATTGAAACTGCGAATCAGATTGACGCAGCCGTCTCTCCGGTGCTGGTCTATCTGTTGAACGAAATCTGGAACCCTGAAAACCCTGATCAATACTCAATGTATTCCATCATTGCAGGGATTGATCCGATCTTGCCAAAGCCATTTGGTCCGTTTGAATTTCAGGGTGAATCAACTCCCCTGAAGCCGGGAGAGGTCTATTTAAATGACTGGATTGCGAAGGATCTTGGGGTTGGTCTCGGGGACTCGATTCAGGTGAAATACCATGTCGTTGGGGACCGTGGGGAACTCCCTGAAGACGAGGCTTCGTTCAAGGTTGCTGGAATCGTGAAGCTGCAAGGTGTGGCCGACGATACCGGTTTCACACCTAATGTTCCGGGAGTGACCGATGCAAAAACGTATGGCGAATGGCGACAACCGTTCCCGCTCAAAGAGGATTTGATCACCGACCGTGACGATTTGTACTGGGATAATACTGAAACAGATCGAGAGGACGATTACCGAACCACTCCGAAGATTTTCACTTCGCTGGAAACCGCTCAAAGTATCTGGAACAGTCGGTACGGAAACTTAACTTCCGTTCGATTCGCTCCGAAAAATGGGCAACCACTGGCGGAAATTCAAGAGGAGTTCGAAGCGAAATTTCTCAGCGGCCTGAAGCCGACGAGCACTGGGTTGATTGTTCAACCGATCAAAGCTGTCGGCCTCCAAGCTGCCGCAGGAACCACTGACTTTACCGGGTTGTTTCTTGGATTCAGCTTTTTTCTGATCCTCGCTGCGATCATTCTTGTCGGGTTGCTGTTCCGACTCGGTATCGAAACCCGGCTCAGTGAGTTTGGCCTGCTGCTCGCCCTCGGCTTGACACCTAAACAAGTCCGTCGCTTGTTTCTCTCAGAGGGAACCATCCTGGTTCTGATCGGTGGCGTGCTGGGCTCGGTCGCTGCCGTCTGTTATGCGGGGGTGATGGTATATGGCTTAAAAACCTGGTGGTACGGAGCCATTGGAACACAATTCTTGTTCCTGTCTATTCAGCCCGGAAGCCTGATCATTGGACTGTTGATCACCGTTGTCGTGGCGATTGGAGTCGTGTTTCGGGTCTTGTGGCAAACCCGAAAGCAATCGACGCGTAGCCTGCTCAACGGAGAGTCCGCCGGGACAGCACTGGCGAGCGCAGCACAGAATCGGATTTCGAAATGGGTCGCGATCAGTACGTTTGCAATTTCAATGTTGCTGCTGGTTTCGATGCTGACTGGCCTCATTCCAGATGTTGAAGCTTTCGGCGGATTCTCATGGAAAATTGTTCTGTTCTTTCTCGTTGGTATCGGCATGCTGGTGAGTGGACTCGCCGCTATCTCAGCAGTTCTCGGCTCAAACGATGCCGTGAAAATTCAAGGAGCAGTCTCAGTCGCTCGAGCAAAACTAGGACTTCGCAATGCGGCTCGCAATCGGCAGCGAAGCGTCATGACTGCCAGTCTGATTGCCTCGGCAACCTTTATCATCGTTGCCGTCGGGGCAGGGCAGCAAAACCCTGCGGGTCTGGAACCGGTCGCACTATCGGGAAATGGGGGATTCACCCTCGTCGCAGAAACGAACATTCCCGTGCTGAATGATCTGAACACTGAAGAAGGTCGTTCAAAACTGGGCTTTGATGTTCTGAATGAAAAGCAGAATGCGATTCTAGATCAGGCGACGGTCATGCCGTTTCGCGTGAAGCCGGGCGAGAATGCAAGCTGCTTAAATCTGTATCAAACACAACTCCCGACTGTTCTCGGAATTCCGGACGATGTTTTACAGGAATTTATCGAGAAAAATCGTTTCCGCTTTGCTGACACACCGGGTGAACATCCGTGGTCGCTATTGAACGAACCGCTCGAATCCGGAAACATCCCTGTGCTCGGTGACATGAACACTCTGATGTACAGCCTTCACAAAGCGATCGGTGAGACGATCAGCGTCCCGGACGAAGAGACAGCGGAGGAGACTCTCGAAGTGGTCGGCATGTTCGCGAACAGTGTTTTCCAGGGTGTATTGGTGATGTCCGAATCGAACTTCAAGAAAGTCTTTCCACAGCAAACCGGGTTTCAATATTTTCTAATCGAAACACCAGTTGCGGCAGCTGATGAGGTTTCAGCGACTTTGGAATCGAACTTGGGAGACTACGGCTTCGATGCAGAACTGGTCTCGGACCGCTTGTCGAATTTCCTGGCGGTCCAGAATACTTATCTTTCAACATTCCAGACACTGGGCGGATTAGGATTACTCCTCGGAACCATCGGGCTGGCGACTGTGATGCTGCGAAATGTCCTGGAGCGTCACGGAGAGTTGGCACTGATGCGTGCGATAGGGTTCCGTCAACTGCAGGTCGGACAACTGGTTGTCTACGAGAACGCATTCCTCCTGCTGTGTGGACTGATCCTTGGATCGGTCTCCGCGTTGCTGGCGATGGCTCCCCACCTCATCGGTTCAGTTGCTGACGTGCCGTGGAAAAGCTTACTTCTCCTGTTAGTCACCGTTTTTCTCGTGGGGATGGTTTCTGTGGTGATTGCTGTGCGGGCCGCTGTAAAAACGCCGATTTTGTCAACGCTTCGTGGTGAGTGATTCCCAGCAGGCTGGAGATTTGCGCAGTGAGCGACGAGGGTCTGGCAGCGGGTTGAAGCTCGGTTTGTGAGCTACCTCACAACGATCAGATAACGAAATTTGGACGTTTGACGGTTGGCAGAATTTCCCTACACTTCACAAGTCTAGCAGAAAGTGTGCCACGGCTGTCGAAGAGCTCATCGCGATGGTTGATTGGGATATTGGAAATTTATCCAAGGTCAAGGATTATGCCACGTGTCGATCTTCCCGCCTCATTGATCAGCTTGTTCAAAGCTGCGCGGAAGGTAGCCACCGACACAGAATGCAAGGCAGCGATTCTGCTGGCTGAGGCGGAATACGACTTCAGTGAAGTCAAAAAGCTCTTGCGGGGAATCCCCCTCATCGTTGCCTCACACTTGCCGGAAGTGCAAGAGGCAGTGAAAGTCGACGAGATCACGCTCGTCCCGCTCAACCACGAGCCGCAAACTCGACAGGTCCAACTGAGTCAGTCTCTGCTGGAAGCGATCGCTGATGATCTAGTCCAAACCGGTGACCGCGTCGTCGCAATCTATTCCGGATTTGAAAGAGAAAATCTCGACACCCTCAGCGTGATCAATCTCAGCGAACATTTAGCACGACTGACCACTCGGGATTTGCAGCGACTGGAAACACAGGTTCCACTGCAAACATTGCGGAAGGTCGTTGACCTGGCAGTCGAAATCGGCCGAGAAGGTCGAGAGGCGAAAAAAGTGGGCACGATTTTCGTCGTTGGAAACCATCGCAAGGTAATGGAGATGTCTCACGAAGGGATTCACGATCCATTTCGTGGGTATGCGAAGAAAGAGAAAATGATCACCAGCCCACGAGTGCGAGAGAGCATCAAGGAGATTGCTCAAATCGACGGGGCTTTTGTGATCTCTTCAGATGGCTGTGTGATGGGTTCCGGGCGAATCCTCGATGCTCCCGCAGAAGAGTTGACACTTTCGAAAGGTCTTGGGTCTCGACACTGGGCGGCAGCTGCCATTTCGAAAGCGACAAACTCAATTGCGATTGCGATCTCCGAATCAACAGGAACAGTACGGCTCTTTCAGGACGGAATCGTTGTCCTGCGAATCGAACCTATGCACCAGGCAATGAAGTGGCAAGATGTTGAAATCGAGCCACCGGGTGAGTAAGGGTTTTCTTACGATTGGGTAAAAGTAATCCCATTTACGAGTGAATCACTCAGTCTTCGAATATTGTTCTGCAAATTCCAAGACGCGCAGATCGATCATTTCACGAAATGATTCGACGTCGAAATCATCGACCTTCTGATAGTTTTTCCGGTTCAGAATTTCTCGATTACGAACCGTCCCCTTGGTGACTAATTCGACGATCGCTGTCGGGGTGAACGGAGAGACTGTCATCTCGAATCGGCTATATTTCGACTCCGGGGACTTCCCGGGAACGAGGTGGATATCATCCCGCGTCAGTCGACCACCCCAGCCATCTTCGCCAAGGACCGTTTGGTATTCAAATCCGGGCAAATGATCGACCAGTCTTTTCATGCACTCCTCGACGTGCTCTGACAGCTCCAGGCGAAAGCCAGAGTGCATCGTCCTCAGTTGATCGAGCGAAAGCTTCTCCTCAACCTCAGCACGAGTCCGTTCATCTTTATCTTTGACGCCACGTTGAATGGCGCGTTTGAGTCGATCATCAAAGTTCATCGATATCTCCCGATCTAAAGCGGCCAACATGGGCCGAGAAATGTTTTGAATCGTTGGAATTATTGAGTTGAGAAGCAAGTGATAAACAGTGAATTTGATATCAGGAAAAGTCGTGAGTCTTGGCTTCCGCGTAAATTCTAGGAAAGAATGCCTGATAGGGAAAGAAGCGATCTTTCTTCTCTGGTATTCAAATCGAGATGAGATTCTGAAAAGATTTCAAAGGAGTCACTTCTCGCCATCTCTTTCAACATGTAGCTTGTGGAGAAAATGGAGTTGTGTGTTGTTCAATTGTGATTGCAGAAAGGTCTCCTGATGCAGGATTTACCGATTCATTCAGACGATCAATCTGTCCCAGTGTACGATTGCCATGTTTTAATCGGCAAATTGGATGATGGAACATTGACTGGAATCGTCTCTAATTTACCAGAAATCACCGCCACCGCATCGAATGAACGCGATTTGCTGAGGAAAATTTCGACCGATTTCAAAACCCGAATCGTGAAGTACGCCGAAGCGAATGAAGAAATTCCCTGGCAGGAAAAACAGAAGCCAGGACCGGGTCAACAACAACGCTGGATTCCCGTCCATCTGTAAACCCGTCGCCTCAGTTCCCCTAACGAAACCTTGACCGAGACGAACTACTGAAACGAATGAGACTCAAAAAAACAGGCTGAGAATTCGCCAGAACTGATGAAAAAATTGAGCTCAAACTTGCCGCTCCATTCAAAATCATTGGTAGAAAATTGACCGATCTCATTCGTTTCGACATAAATATTTCAAATTGAACCTGCGTACCTCTGAGCCTCCCTGATAAAAACTTCCCTCCATTTTCAGCTACGAAAATATCTGAAGTCCCACTCAAAGTCGATCTCTCTCAAAATGCTTTCAACTGCTCCAACACCTTACGATTTTCGATTCACTCTCTTCGGCATTCCAGTGCGAGTCTCGGCGTGGTTCTGGTTGCTGGGATCGTTACTCGGGTTTGACTTAGTCAAATCGGGCGTGGAGTATTTTATTGCCTGGTTGGTGGTTGTCTTTGTTTCAGTGCTGGTGCACGAGTTCGGCCATGCTCTGGTTGCTAAGGCGTTCGGATATACTCCGCGAATCCTGCTTTATCATTTTGGCGGTTTGGCGATGTACGAACCAGACTCGCGATACACCCGCACAAAGTCCATCGCGGTGACTCTGGCCGGACCGGGCGCGGGGTTCACTTTGTTCGCTGTCGCGCTGGCGTGCAGCTTTGGGATGTCTTTCATTGAGGGGTCGATGTCTCCGAAAGCATTTCACGTCCTCGATCAGGCCTTGGGGTATTTGATTATCGTGAACTTCGTCTGGAGCGTTTTCAATCTGCTCCCAATTCTTCCACTGGATGGCGGAAATGTTTGCCGGGAAATTTGTACGTACTTCAGCCCGCGTAATGGTGTACGCCTCGCTGCCCAGATCGGGGCCATTCTCGCAGGGGTCATTTGTGCCTGGTGCTTAACGCAGCAGATGTTCTTCAACGCAATGCTCATTGGTTCGTTATGTGCTCAGAACATCTCGATCGCTCAGCAACGAAACTGGTAACCGGCTGCGAATTTCTTCGCACGCTCTGTTTTCCTCGGTTCCCGGTGTAGAATCAGTGACATCAATTCGTCAACGATGCTTCATTGAATTTATCTCCTGAAACGGGACCACAACTCTATGCCCATTTCACAGCTTTTCCCTCTCTCCTGTTCGTGGAAAAATCACTGCGTCCTGCTCCTTCTCTCTCTCGCTTTCTTTTCCTCTGCAACTCTGGCACATGCGGAAACGGTCAAGGTCTTCTTTCTTGTCGGCCAATCGAACATGGAAGGGAAGGGGAACCCGCTCCATCTCGACACATATCGCGATGACCCGCTGATCAAACCAACTTACGCGAGCTTAAAAAACGGTGAGAACTGGCGGGTTCGGGACGATGTCTGGATCACCTATCCATCGAAGGCGCGTGGAGCCAAGCATGGACCGTTGACCGTTGGATATGGAACCAAAGAGGAGAATTCCATTGGCCCCGAATTTGGGTTTGGTCATACCGTCGGCAATGCGATCAAATCACCGGTGTTGATTATTAAAATCGCCTGGGGTGGGAAATCTCTCGCGATCGATTTCCGCCCTCCCAGTGCTCCGCCATCGGAAGCTGAACTCAAAGCAACGTTAAACCGTTTGCAAAAACGCAACCCGGAGACAACTCTCGATGACGTCAAGGAACAATACGGACACTACTATCGCGAGATGATTCGCCATGCGAAGGAAGAACTTGCAGCGATCCCCACCCGGTTCCCGGAACTCAAAGATGCCGAGGTCGAGATTGCAGGCTTCGTCTGGCATCAAGGATTCAACGACATTATCAATCGTGATCTACGTGAGAACAAATACGAAGATTACACGGAGTGGCTCGGTAAATTTATTCGCGATGTCCGCAAAGATTTGAATTCGCCCCAGATGCCATTTGTGATTGGCGAACTCAGCACTGGCGGAATTCCCAATCGTGGAGACTTCCAAATCGCACAGGCAAACGCTGCTAAACTTGACGACCTTAAAGGCAACGTCATTTTCGTTCCGACTGCAGAATATTACGACACCGCAGCCCATGAATTGTATTTGAAAGAATACTGGAAAGGGACCGACGAGCAAAAAGCGAAGTGGATGAAAGTTGGCAATGACCGACCTTATCATTACCTCGGCTCGGGAAAAACGTATTACCTGAAGGGCGTTGCCTTCGGGGATGCGATTCTGAAAGCGCAAAAAAAATCCTCCGAACAGTCAGCTGTTCGAGTGATCAAAGATGTTCCTTATCTCGGCGAAAATCGCTCTGAAAAGCTGGACTTGTATCTTCCTGCTACCAGATCAAAAACACGAACCCCTGCGATTGTGATCGTTCATGGTGGTGGCTGGTTTGGAGGCGACAAGGGAGCCAAACGCGAGCAGAATATCGGCAAAACCTTAGCAGCTGCTGGTTATGTCTGTGCGAGCGTCAACTATCGCCTGGCGAAAAAGAAGGATGACTTGGCAACTCGGCTGCATGAAGTTTGGCCGGGAAATTTACATGACTGCCAAACCGCAGTTCGTTTTTTGCGTAAACATGCTGATAAGTACAACATTGATCCGGAGAACATCGGAGCGATAGGTGGTTCCGCGGGTGGACATCTGGTAGCGGTGCTGGCCTATGTTGACGAAACGGATGGACTCGACGCCACTGGACCGTACGGAGAATTCTCCTGCCGAGTGCAAGCAGTCGTTCCGATGTACGGTGTTCACGATCTGGTCGTTCAGGCGAAACAGAGAACGAATGCACTGTCCGACGCAGACGAAGAAATCTGCAAACAGGCTTCTCCTGTCACCTGGATTGACGCGAATGATCCCCCGTCTCTGATTTTGCACGGAACGAAAGACACAACGGTTCCGGTGAAGCAGTCAGAGATCCTGCATGAGAAGCTCCAAGCTTCTCATGCTCCCAGTGAACTGATCATCATCGAGGGAGCCCCGCACAGTTTTCACCTTCAGCCAAAGCAGAAAGATCTTCGCGAAACTGTGATCCGTTTTTTCGACCAACATCTTAAGAAGTAAAGAAGTCTTCAATGCTGACCACGGGAAGAGAACTGAAACAGAAACTGGCTACAGATGAACCGGTCATCGGATTGATGGCAACGGACCATGCGTGGCCATTTTTAGTGGAGATTTGCCAGAAGGGTGGACTCGATTATCTGGTCATCGATTCAGAACATGGTGACTTTTCAGATGAATTAGTCTCCCACATTTGCCAGATTGGCCGACTCGCAAACTTTCCGGTTCTTGTCCGCACCATTTCGTGCGAGATGTCTATCGTACGCCGTGTCATCGACTTGGGACCATGTGGAATACTGATCCCTTCAGTTGAATCAACGACTCAACTTGATGAAGTAGAGCAGGCGATCCGCATGCCGCCTCGAGGTCGACGCCGACCGGGAGGAATGGGAAATTATTGGCTGCCCAATTTCCATTATGAAACCTGGAAATCCGAGTTCGAGGATCACTTTATTGTGATCCCACAAATCGAATCGCAAACCGGCGTCGAGAATGTCGATGCCATTGCAGCTCATCCAATTGTGACCGCGCTCGGCCTCGGACCGTACGATTTGTCCGCGGATCTGGGGTGTTGCTGGAACCCCGAACACGAAGACTTCACCAATGCACTTGCAACAGTCAAGTCGGCCGCCGATGCGGTCAACAAAAAAGTCTGGGCCGGCTGCGATGGCCCGGCACTTCGAAAGCAAGGGTACACATTCCTCTGGATCGGAACTGCAACATCCGTGCTGACCGGTGCCCTGACTCTGGCTGTTGATAACATTCGCCACCCAGACACTCAGACAACATCAACTCAACCTCCACCACCAGCTTAGAGCAGCTTGCTCTACCGTATACCCGTGAAGAACGCATCGCTCTAGTTAAAATGCTGCTCGCCACGAAGCAGTTCCTGCAAACCAATTCGAAAGATTCTCTGGGCACAAAAAAACTCTGATTCCCCAAACGGTTACCCGCTGTGGAATCAGAGTTGTAAAGATTGTCGGGAGGATCTGCTCCCGCCGCTTTTCCGTTTTAACAAAACCTGTCCCAAATCCCGATAGCTCAGCGACTGAGTCGATCCGGGAGGTTTTGCTCGCTGTTCTTAGTAGCGGTAGTAGTCTTCCTTGTATGGACCTTCAACAGGGACGTCGAGGTAGTCGGCCTGCTTCTGGCTCAGCTTGGTCAACTTCACACCGAGTTGATCGAGGTGTAAGCGGGCGACTTCTTCGTCGAGTTGTTTTGGAAGAACATAGAGCTTCTTCTCGTAATTCTCGACGTTGGTCCAAAGTTCGATTTGGCCCAGGACCTGATTTGTAAAACTGTTTGACATCACAAAAGATGGATGCCCGGTCGCACAGCCAAGGTTCACGAGTCGACCTTCTGCGAGGATCAGAATCGCTTTGCCATCTGGGTACACATATTTGTGAACCGGACCACCAACATCGGAGTCTTTCTTGATGACAATTTTCTCAATGTCAGCTCGTCCGTTCAGATAGGCGATCTGAATTTCTGAGTCGAAGTGACCGATGTTGCAAACGATGGCGTTGTGCTTCATCTGATCGAGATGTTCTGCACAAATGATGTCGAGGCAACCGGTGGTGGTTACGAAGATGTCGCCATCTTTGGCAACGTCTTCCATCGTGCTGACCTGAAAACCTTCCATCGCTGCCTGCAGGGCACAGATCGGGTCGATCTCGGTCACGATCACACGTGCTCCGAGCCCCTTCATTGCATCCGCGCAACCTTTTCCAACATCGCCATAGCCGCAAACGACAACCGTTTTACCAGCGATCATTACGTCGGTCGCACGTTTAATTCCATCAGCGAGTGACTCTCGGCAACCGTAGAGGTTGTCGAATTTGCTCTTGGTGACGGAATCGTTGACGTTGATCGCAGGGACGCCCAACTTGCCTTCTTTGACAAGCTTACGCAAGACTTTGATTCCAGTCGTGGTCTCTTCTGTGAGTCCGTTGATCCCGGGGAGAAGTTCAGGATATTTATCGTGAACCAAAGAGGTGAGATCTCCTCCGTCGTCCAGGATCATGTTGAGAGGCTGTCCATCCGGCCAGAAGAGTGTTTGCTCGATGCACCACCAGAACTCCTCGTCGGTTTCCCCTTTCCAGGCGAAGGTAGGGATGCCAGCGACAGCCATAGCGGCGGCGGCGTGATCCTGAGTCGAGAAGATGTTACAGCTTGACCAGCGAACTTCTGCTCCAAGTTCGATGAGTGTTTCCATCAGAACGGCGGTCTGAATGGTCATGTGCAAGCAACCAGCGATGCGTGCCCCTTTGAGAGGTTTGCTTTCACCGTATTTTTTGCGCAAAGCCATAAGGCCGGGCATTTCGACTTCGGCGATTTCGATTTCTTTCCGACCGAGTTCGGCCAGATCCAAATTCTTAACTTTGTAAGGGAGTGCTTCCGTTGTCGACATTCTTACTGTCTCCTGAGTGTTTCTACTGTCTGAGTGTATTCTGGTTGCGGTGAAAAACGTTTCCCTCTGCAATATCCTGCAACATCAATAGCCGGGGACAGAGTTGTGTTGCCTTGCCCGTCAGCGCTCTTCCCCGGGCATCATGTTGCGAAATCTTATTGATTTCGCAACCGATTTTCAGGAAAGTTGCCCCAGAATTTCCAAGAGTATAGACAAATCCGCAATCTGACCGTCGGATATCACACAGGAATGTCTGAATTCTCGGTTTGAAGAGAAAATCGCCACTGAAACAAAGGATCACCCAGCGCAATTATGAACCATTCTGAGGCGATTTCAGTGCTTGGAGTGCCAGTGAAAATCACATTCCACAACTGCGAAGGCTGCGCGCCTTGGGACAGAAAACGAAGAAAAAATGAGCATCTTCCGATGTGTTTTGAGCCAGCCAGCAGGGAAATCACTGAACGCATTTACCGAAGCTTCCCACCGAAACCTGCTTGTCGAGCCCCGCTTGGCGAAACCTGATCGCTGAGATTTGATCGCTTACATCTATTGGCCGACGCATCAAAGACTATTGAATCTTGGCTTTCATCTCGAATATCTCGTGGCAAACTGCTCTAAACAAAACAGTGATGATTTCTCACGAGAGTAGATCCTGAATGACGTGCCCGTGGACATCCGTCAAACGGCGATCAATGCCATCGTTACGGACGGTCAATTTTCGGTGATCGATGCCGAGTTGATGAAGGATGGTCGCATGGACATCGTGGACCAGAGTTGGATTCTCTCGGTCGAGCGGTTTGTATCCCCACTTATCTGAAGGTCCGTACGAGACACCTGGTTTAATGCCCCCTCCACAGAGCCAGTTTGTGAAGACGAATGGATTGTGATCGCGGCCTTGGCTTCCTTGTGTGGATGGCATTCTCCCGAATTCCGTTGTCCAAAGGACAAGTGTTTCGTTCAGTAGCCCACGCTGATTGAGATCTTTAATGAGCGCCGCTGCTCCAG
The DNA here is from genome assembly GCF_048270125.1 of Thalassoglobus sp. Classification (NCBI taxonomy): domain Bacteria; kingdom Pseudomonadati; phylum Planctomycetota; class Planctomycetia; order Planctomycetales; family Planctomycetaceae; genus Thalassoglobus; species Thalassoglobus sp. Next base: position 148,045 of record NZ_JBLWTN010000010.1, read on the forward strand.
TCGCCATACCGAGGGCAAGCGGTTTGTGATCTCGCTCGATGTTTTCGTGGCTGTCCCAGTTTCGACGCGGAAAGCTGTTATCGTTCCCTGACCAGATTTGCACAAATCGCACACCCCGCTCAATCAATCTTCGGGCAATCAGACATTTGCGACCGAAGTATTCGATCTCTTCCGGCGGATTAATTTCATCCGGATAGGTCGAGCCAGGCTTGTCGAGCCCATACATCTCAAGGATGTGCTTCGGCTCCTGGGAGAGATCCATCGCTTCGGGTGCGCTCAACTGCATTTTGGCAGCCAGTTCATACGAACGTATTCTCGCTTCCAACCGAGAGTCACCAGGACGTTGTTGTTCGAAGTTGCGATTCAAACGATTCAAGAGTTCCAGACCATCCTTTTCGCTCTTTGCCGTGATGAAGTCAGCACTCGGCGTGAGATCATCAATCGGATTTTTTCTCTGGGGAAAAATCGCTGTTCCTTGTGTGTTTGCAGGTAAAAAGGCCGCTCCCCAATTCTTCGGCCCGTTGCTCGCGAATCCGCGGTGATCGGGCAGGACAACAAATGTTGGCAGATTATTATTGAGACTTCCCAAGCCATACGAGACCCATGATCCCATGCCCGGAAATCCTGGACGATCGAATCCAGTCGCCTGTAAATAAGTCGCCTGACTATGCACTCCGGTTTTCCCGACCATGTTGTGAATAAAGGCCATCTCATCGACACACGCCCCTAGAGGAGCGACGACGTCGCTGATCATTTTTCCGGTCGCGCCATAGGGCCGAAACTTGAAAGGGGACTTCATCCATGGTCCGTTTCCATTTTGAAACAGTTCGACACGCTCCCCAAAATCAGAGGGTTCACCATGATGTTTTTCAAGCTGCGGCTTGTAATCAAACAAATCAATATGGCTGGCCGCTCCGCCCATGAAAAGTTGTATCACCTGCTTTGCCCTGGGAGGATTATGCAAGACTTGAACTGCACCTCCTGTCTCAAGGTTAGTTGTTTGGCTAGCCAGAACTCCTTCATCGTGCAGCAGACTGGTCAGCGCCAAAGAGGCAAATCCAGTGGCTCCCTTTTGCAGGAAATTTCGTCGATCAAGCAGAGGGTGTGAGAACATTTCTAAGGCATTTCGCGTTGAAAGTTGAAATGTGTGTGGCATGACAAAGATTGCAATTCGCCATCTCGATGACGTTAATCGACGAACATCAATTCACTTAAATTCAGCAGTAGACGACAACTATTTGTGAGACCATGCTTCCTGGTATGCTCAACCAAAAGCTGCACTTCCTGCTCAGTTGCCTCGCGTCCTGTCGTCAAGAACATCCCAAGTTCGATTTGGTCTGCAGTCGACTCTTTCTCCGCTTCCAACCTTTCAGCGAATCTCTCCGCCATCACGAGATTAAAGTCGTTATTCATCAGAGAGAGCACTTGCAAGGCAGTGAGAGTTTCAGACCTTTTAGGGGTGCTTTGCGAGGAGTCCGCACAGTCGAAAACGGTCATCCAGGGATCGGGCTGCGAACGAACAACAAAACGATAAATGCTGCGACGGTGCCGCTTCGCTTTTGCAGGATCAAACAAGTGGTACTCGTAGTGCGGTGAGTGTTCTGGTCGCTGAAGAACGAAGAGCCGATCACCCGGACCACCGGGCGTTCTATCAAGCTGTCCGCTGACCGAGAGAATCGAATCACGGATTTCCTCAGCTGTGAGTCGCCGGCGATTCATTCTCCAAAGGTAGCGGTTGCTGCCATCAATTTTGGAATTCTGAAGATCATGCGCCGAGGCCTGCTGGTACGTCGCACTCGTGACGATCAACCGATGGAGTTCTTTGAAAGACTGCCCGCCATCTCGAAACTCGACGGCAAGCCAGTCGAGCAACTCGGGATGCGAAGGGAGTTGCCCCATTCGTCCAAAATCATTCGGTGAAGCAACAAGACCTTCTCCAAAATGGTAGTGCCAAACCCGATTCACAATTGAACGCCACGTGAGTGGATGGTCGCGACGAGTCACCCATTTCGCAAACTCAGCTCGGGCCTCACCTTCGGTATGATTCGGAGAGAGCGGCAATTCCCAAGGCTCTTCAAACTTTAGAGGGACCACCCCCGGAGAGACGACTTCTCGTGGTTGGTCGATGTCTCCTCGATGGAGCAGATGAACCGGCCGTGGAATTCCTGCGGTCGGCTTGAAATTTCCTTGAGGTTTAAAGTTCGTCGTCGCTGCATAGACCATCTTCCCAGTTGGCAACGCATTAAGTTGATTTCTGAAATCCTTTAATTCTGTCTCGAGCAACTTCTTTCTGGCTTGTCGTTCGGATGTATTGATCCTCGCCAGAATCGCACTGCGTTGCCTGATCGCAGCGGCCAGTTTTGTTTCAGCCTCTGGGTTGGAAGCCTTCGCCCAGATCCCATCGGTCAAATTACTTTTCGCCCAGCGAACTGGTGCTTCAATCGTATCCAGCGCAGTGACACTCGCCTTCAATGCGACATTCCTGTTTGATGCGTCGTAGGCCTCTAACTCAGCGAGCGCAAACATGTAGTCGTTCTTCCGTTCGCTGAGCTTTGTTGCTGTGATGCGGATGAAGCGGACAGTTTTCTTGGCAACTGGATAAACCACCGGTTGTAACCCTGGATTGGTGACATCCTCTGCTGTTTCGTCAACGAGGAGCAGCGAATCAGAATCGTTCGCAAAATCCTGTTCGTGAAGAGCACCTGCAATTCGGTAGCGGACAGGGAAACCAAACCCAGAGCCAATTCCGGCGTAGTCGTCATGACAAGCATGCAGAACCAGTTGGCTGACTTCGACCGGTTGCCCGAGATCGATCTGAACCCACTTTGACTCTTTGGGATCCTCAACCATTGATCGCGGGTGGAGTTGGCTGTGGTATCCAAACTGCGGCAGCTTTTCTTTCGGTGAAGCTTGTTGTTCCAGAGACTTGATCTCTTCGTTGAGCTGCTTCAGTTCGAGCCCACCATCTTTTTCGATCTCCTCTTTGAGTTGCTTTTGTGCTTCCAGTTTGACTTGCACCTGTGCATTCAATTCTTGCCGTTGCTGTTCGATTTCCGGGGATGTGTCGTAACTGCGGTCAGCTCGATCCACAGCAGCGAAGATCGATTGCAAGCTGTAGTAATGCTCTTGAGTGAAGGGATCAAACTTATGGTTGTGGCATCGGGCACATTGTATTGTGATACTGCAAAATGTATTCAACACGTTGCTGACCATGTCATCGCGGTCCAGATTCCGTGCGACCTTTCCATCCAGCTTGGCCTCAGGAACTTCAACGTGGCCAATAAAATCCCAAGGTCCGGCAGCGATGAATCCTAATCCCAGAATCCCATCAGATTCACCGGGGAACAGAACATCGCCAGCAATCTGTTCCTGAACGAACTTTGAATACGGCTTCTCTTCATTGAAAGAACGGATGACGTAATCTCGATACGGCCACGCATTTTCACGCAGCTTGTCCTTGTCGTACCCGCACGTATCAGCGTACTTGACGACATCCAACCAGTGCCGCGCCCAGTGCTCTCCATACGCTGGCGAATCGAGGAGTCGATCGACGAGTTTAATGTACGCATCATCGTCAGTCTCCGCCAAAAATGCTCGAACCTCTTCGGGCGTCGGAGGAAGTCCTGTGAGGTCATAGGTGAGCCGCCGGATCAGCGTTCGCTTGCTTGCACGTTCTGAATGTGTCAGGCCATTTTCCTGCTGAGCCTGAAGAATGAACGCATCAATCGGATGAACCATCCACTCTTCTGAACCTGCTGACTTGGCAACCGCTGGTATTTCTGGCCGCTCAAGAGGCTGAAAGGACCACCAGTCAAAGCTGTGAACCTGCGCTGCTTTCAGTTCATATTCTTCTGGCCAATGTGCTCCCTGCTGAATCCAATGTCTGATCGCTTGGATTTCATTTTCCGTGAGAGGGTCCGCTGCCTTCGGCATTTGAGGCGACTGACCATTTTCCGATTGAATCACGCTCAAGAGGTGGCTCGATTCTGGATCGCCACTGATCACCATCCCGGAATCGGCCAGAGATTTCGCTGACTGAAGTGAGAAGTCGCCCTTTTGCTCACTGTCATTGTGGCAACTCAAACATCGCCGAGACAGAATCGCTGCAACGCCGCTCGATTCAATAGTCGGGACATCGGCAGCGAGACGCGAGTGCGAACTACAGACCAGAATGAAACAAACAATATTCCGAAACATCAACACGACCACTCAGCAGTTTCTTGTGACTCACAAAACGCAACTGCGTTTGGTAAATCACAATACCAGCTTCGTTCAATCATCAGCAATGCTCGATACCAAATCGGCTCGATGAGAGACCGTGCTAAGGCTCTTTTGTCCCTTGAATCTGGACAGCGAACCAGGAGCGGGCGTAGTTCCAGTTTTCATATGCAGTCGAACGGGACATCCCGAGAACCTTCCCTGCATCTTCGACAGACAAACCTCCGTAAATACGAAGTTTGACGATTTCAGCAGCGTCGAAATCTTCGTTTTCAAGCACAGCCAACGCTTCGTCGAGTTCAATCAACTGGTCACGAAGCAGTTCGGTCTTGGGAGTCGGGATCTCACTCAGCTCGATTTTGACATGGTTTCCGCCACGTTTTTGAGTGGCCTTTGCACGTGCTGCTTCAACCAGAATACGGCGCATCGCATTGGCAGCGGCTGTAAAAAAATGTCCACGCGAATCCCACCGGATTGAATCGCCATTTTTCACCAATCGCAAGTAGGCTTCGTGGACAAGAGCTGTCGGTTGAAGCGTATGATCTCCACGCTCCTGCTGCATGCGACACTTCGCTAGATTTCGCAATTCATTGTAGACCAGCGGGAGAAGATCCTCTGCAGCCGAGAGATCTCCTTCGTCGATCCGATTAAGAATTTGAGTAACGTCTGACATATCGTGGGCAGTACGACCAGTGAGATCAGTAAGAACGTTTATGAAATTCGTGGATGAGGTGTGTCGACTATGGACCAAAGCCCATTGCCCTGAAAGGCTTTGAGGAGTTTTTGTTAGCTGTGGACTCCGTGCTACTCTCTCTATAAGCAACTCGGTTGTAAGATGAATAACACTTCACATGAACAAACCAGCTACAGTCAAACTGAGTCCAATGTGAAACTGGAGAGACTGCATCAAGGGGTGAGGATTTTGTGGGTAGGCGGAATTGTGCCGCTGGGACTTCGAAGGCCTCAACAAATCAAGGGACTCCGATCCGTAGGCAGCACAAAGTCCGCTCAACCACAACACGTTTCTGACGTATTCACCGCACTCAACGAAACGGTGTTCGCATCTGATCAAACTCTTTGAGGAAAGTCACGAAAAAATCAGGAATTTGGTTTTCCGAGGTCGGCTAATACCTGCTTCATGTAGGCCATACTCTCTTCACAGATTTTCTCTGCACCGGGGGAATAGTCAAAAACTTCGACTGAAACCCAACCATCGTACCCAGTATCGAGCAAAGCCTGGAAAATCGGGTGATAGTCAGTCTCCCCCATTCCCGGGCCGAGCAGGTTCGTATCGTTGACGTGAAAATGGCGGGTGATGTCCTTGTGCTTTTCGATAATCCCTGGGAGTGGTGCCCCTTCTCCCAGCATCGCTTTCACATCCTGATGCAAGGCAAAGTACGGGTTATCAACAGCAGCGATCATCTCCGCTGCCTGGTCACACGTATTAACAAAGTTTGTTTCTTTAGTGGTAAGAGGTTCCATCAACAAGCTGACACCGCGATCTGCGATTCGGGGCATCGCCTTTTTGAACACATCGACGGCACGGTCAAAAGCTTGTTCATATGAGGTTCCCTCTTCCAGATTTCGCTGAAAAGGAGAGCCGAACACCATCACAGTTCCACCGAGATCACCGCATAGATCGCCGAGTTGAATGAGATAATCACTTGTCGCGGCACGAACAGCATCATCGGCGGTGGTGAGGTGCAATCCTTCGGTTTTTGCGAGCAACCAGTGCAAACCAATAATTTCCAGACCATGCTTTTCCGCAGTCGCTTTCAGTTCTTTCCGTTGATCAGCAGAAATATCGCTCAACGTTTCTGCTAACGCGAACGGAGCCACTTCCAGGCCGGTATAACCGATGCTTGCGCTGTATTCACACTGCTTCTCCCAATCCCAACCCTCAAACAACTCCTGGCAAATCGCAAACTTCATATCCGTTTCTCACTTTTTCGTTCGTAATACTGTTCTAGTTCTTCCGATTATGACGACACTAGGGAATGACGATCATTGAACACGTTTCCGAGGTCCCTCTGTGACGATCATATTGCAGGCGCATGGTCCTAACGGTCGATCCATTCTGACACATCCTACCACAAATGCCTAACGTGGCATCCAAATCGACTGGGGGAGTCGTCCTGAATTGGGGATGGTCCGAGTGAAGAAAACCGGGCAGTCCAGGTAAGATGGACAAGTTACATGAAGCGTGCCAGCAATATCAGCCGAACTCCAGATTAGCAATTGCCATTGTGGCAATTCGATCTACGGGGTTAGTTGAAGAGGACTCTAGTCATGAGACACAAGATGTGGATTCCTGTCCTCGCCGCCTTCTTGGCGTTTGCGAGTGCAGGGGAATCGGAAGCTGGGCTGTTCTGCGGAAGCGCTCGCTTTCGTTGTTGCCCGGTGAAGTCGTGTAATCCGTGTGGGGATTACTGTAATGCAAGGGTCAACTGCGGACCATCATACAAAACAGTACGTGAGACAATCTGGTGCACAGAGCAGTACAACGAATGCCACACTGTGTACGACCGTTGTGTTGAAAAAACACCTGTCACGTGCAGTCGCACAGTTTACGATACTCATTATCGTGATGAGTGCTACACCGTTCGGAAGCCGGTTTACAAAACGAACTACCGAAATGTGTGCTACACAGTTCGCAAGCCAGTTTACAAAACTCACTACCGAAACGTGTGCTACACCGTCCGGAAGCCAGTTTACAAAACTTGCTACCGAACAGTGACCTACTCGGTCTCTCGACCTGTGTACCAGACGAACTACCGCAATGTGTGCTACACCGTCCGGAAGCCGGTTTACAAAACACACTACCGAAACGTCTGCTACACGACTTACCAAACCAACTACAAAACATGCTACCGCGAAGTGTGCCAGACCGTCATGCGACCTGTCACAACCACAAAGTGTGTGCCAGTACAGTGTGGTGAGTGGAAAACTGTCACCGAAACGATTCCTGGACCATGTGTTGAACGATGTGTTCAAGACCCAGGCTCATTCTGTTTCGATGAAGAGTCCTGCTGCCACGTTTACAAGCCTGGAAAAGTCCGCAAAGAAATGGTTCAGTGCCCGCCACGAACTGTTTGCAAAAAAGTCTGGTGCCCAAAAATTGTCAACAAGACAATCACCTGCACACGCATGGTTCCAGAAGTCAAACGAACAAGAGTTCCTTACACTGTCTGTGAACGAATTCCTGTGACTCGCACCAAGCAAGTTCCTTATACAACTTGCACCTACGTCTGCGAAACCCGCACTCGACAGGTTCCTTACACGACATGCACAATGGTTCGCGAATGCCGCACCAAGCAAGTCCCTTACACAACTTGCACCTACGTTTGCGAAACTCGCACCAAGCAGATCCCTTACACAACATGCAGCTACGTTTGTGAAACTCGCACCAAGCAAGTTCCCTACACAACTTGCAGCTACGTTTGCGAAACTCGCACTCGAAAAGTTCCATACCGTGTCGCACGAACTGTTTGCGAAACCCGATATGTGACCAACGTGAAATGTGTTCCACGTCAGGTGACTGTCACGAAAACTCGTTGTGTCCCAAAAGTTGTCCTCCGCAAAGTTCCTTGTGATCCTCCGGTTGTCTCTTGTGACGCAGCACCAGCCTGTGCAGCTCCAGCTCCTGGATGTGAAGCACCTTCAGTAGGATGCGACACAGCACAGTAATGACATTCCAATAGTCATAAAAAACGATCCTGAGTGACAGGAGGGCGAAGTTCACAACTGACCCCATGTGAAGCTAAGAAACACTCAGGATCACAAGTCGACAAAGAGCGACCATCACAAACGATGGTCGCTCTTTTTTTTGGCTCTCCAGAAAACTCCATCACCGAGGCATCGTCATCGCCTTTGGAACCCGTGAAGGTCACTTTCACGACGACATGGACCGTTGGTAGGCAGCGCTCGCCACAAGGCTGAAATTCAAACACCTGCTTGAAACAAACAGTTGCTCTATCCACTAAACAACAGCCCCCCGAACTACGATGACACGGAGAAGAAACGGCTGCCACGTGGAAAATCAACGAGAAGACTCAAACCGACTCAGATGAAATGTTCTCGATGATGTGGAACATTCGAGACGAAGGAAATGTGCCCCAGAAGAGGCCAAGAGTCACTGGAACAAGGCCCGACGGTCATTGGCTTTGAGGATGCAAAGAGTTTGCAAGCGGTATTGAGGCACACACAAACGCATCTGCTGGAGACTTCAAGACGCTCGCCAATCACAAAAAGACACAGAGACAAGACGTACCGCGAGCCGTGGCGAAAGGGTGAACCACAATCAATCGCCGCAGCGACCGATCTGGAAACAAGCCTGCGCTTCAGAATCTAATCAAAAATCAGCCTCAGAAAGCGGAGACTAATTGTCGAAGTCGGGGACTTCTTCCATCAGCATTTTTTCGAGATCAGGTGCGTCATCGGGTGTAATGACAACGTTCTCTGATGTATCGAGATAGATTTTGTCTGTGAGAATCTCTTCAATCACAGTCGCCATCGATGGTTTTCCCTGACACTCAACGAGCGGAGGAGCTCCGCGATTCAATTGAACGAGACGCTTTTGAATCAGAGTCGAGAGTTTGAATTTTCCACCAACTTTTTTAGCGATGTCGTCTTCTTTGAGCTCATCGAGCATAAAAATCTTTCTCCCTCGCCTCCAGAACGTCACAGATTTCCTGGACAGCTCTGTCGAGATCATCGTTGATGATATGGTGCCGATACGAATCTGCCGATTTTAGCTCTTCCGCCGCAGTCCGCAACCTCCGTTGTATCACTTCCTCAGATTCGGTACCACGACTCTGCAGGCGTCGCTCATATTCGTCAACTGAGGGTGTCATCAAAAACAAGGAGGTCGCATCGGGGTAAATCTTCATAACCTGCAAGGCCCCCTCAACGTCAATCTCCAGAAGCACCCAGCTTCCGGAATCCTGAATTCGTTGTACTTCGCTTTTCAGCGTCCCGTACCAGAATCCACTCCGGTGAACTTCGGCACATTCCACAAAATCGCCGGCGTCCCGACGTGTCTGGAATTCATCCGAAGACAAGAAGTAGTAATGGGTTCCGTCAACTTCGTTCTGACGGGGAGGGCGCGTGGTCGCGGAGACTGCCATTTGTATGGGGACGGCCGAATCACTCAGGATTCGACCAACAATCGTGGTCTTCCCACTCCCACTAGGGCCAGAGAGGACAGCGACGCGACAGGGATCATTGACTGAATTGTTCACAGAAAAACCGAAATAACGAACAGACGTATCAACACAAAATGATTGATGTTTTGTAAAAAAGAAGCAATGCTAAATGGATTGGATCCGAATCGACAAAGCGAATATGCAAACCAAAACGACAACTTATCGACTCCAAACGTCATTTCCAAGCAGTTTAATGATGATTGCTCAGATCAGGAATTCTCTGTTCTGCCTGTTTCTTTTTTTGATCGTCAATGCTGCCGGAGCCAGTGATGACCAACCGAGGCTCTTGCGCGAATCGCAGTTCCAGAGTGCCATCAACCGTGCACTGATCGCCAATGGCGAACGGGCGATCCTTCAGGACTACCTTCAGCGACTCGCTCAGGAACGTGAGGTCGCGATACTTCTTGACCGTCGGGTCGATCCGAGCCAGCGGGTCAACATCGCGATTTCGGAGAACACCTTTGATGCGGGAATCCGCTCACTCGTTAAACAAATCGGCCTGGAAGTTTCTGTCGTAGGTGACTCCCTGATTATCGGACCTCCGGAGTCGACAAATTTACTGCGAACTCGTTGTGCAATCGCTCGTCGGAAATTCGATGAGATTGAAGGATTCACTCCTAAACGTCAGTTCGAAGTTCTCAGGCGGTACGAATTGAAATGGGACGATCTTTCCACTCCGCGCGAAGTCCTGGAGCAAGTCGCCTCGCGATACAAGCTCAAGATTGAAAACCTCGAAGATGTTCCACACGACTTATGGTTTCACGGAACCCTGACTTACCCAAACCTCGTCGAATCGCTCACGATTTTGCTGACTCAATTTCAACTCTCTTTCGAATGGATCGACTCAGAGACGATCCGCATTGTCCCTGAAACCCCTCGTGTCGGCATCGAAGGAGAACATCGTCCGCGTGGGATGCCTGTCGCAGATGCCCTCTCGCTGGTGAGACGGAACTTTCCAAACCTTGAAGTTCAACGCTCCGGGAGCCGAATTGCATTCTCCGGTCTCTTAGAAGAACACGAAGCTGTCGCAGTGCTTGTTGGCGAGAAGCAACCACGCCGCCCCATGAGCGGAGACCCTGAATCCAGGCCGCTGAACCAGCGAACGTTTACTCTGAAAATGGTCCGCAAGCCATTTGGAAGCTTAATGGCGACTCTTCAACAACAGGGAATCGAAGTCCGCTACAACGCGCAAGAATTCAGCAATGCCGGTATCGACCTGGGACAAAAAATTTCCATTGAACTCGAACAGGCCACTATCGATCAGCTATTGAAAGAATCGTGCGACAAGGTTGGTCTCGATTACGAAGTCGAAGACTTTCGAATTCTGCTAAAACTCAAAGCCGAACTGGAATAAGCAAAACTTGAACAGATCATTGCGATTCACCCCGCAACTGAAGTGCGGGGCGAACCACTTGCTCTTGCGTCTCTGGTCTCGATGAGCGACGCTTTATTGTTCTCATTTCATCATGACAGGCTGTCCCATATGACTTTCCGACCATCACTATTCATTCTCTTACTGATGTGCTTTGTCGCTCCCCCTTCGCTCATCTTTGCTCAAGACGAAGCTGCGAAAAATGAGGAAGAGCAATCCGAGCGATACACATTCAATATTCGCCACGACCCCAATGGCATCGGGAAGTTCTATCTGGGACGAGAGATCGCACACGTCATGGGGCATCAAGGGATTCGATGGCTCGAGCGAGAAACACGAGAAGAAGAAGAGCGACTCTCACTGTTGATTGAAGGCCTGAAAATCAAACCGGGCATGAGCGTGGCAGATATCGGAGCCGGCTCCGGAGTCATCAGTGTTTTGCTGTCCAAAGCAGTTGGCGAGGAAGGAGAAGTCTTGGCGGTCGATATTCAACCAGAAATGCTGACTGCACTTCAAAACAAGCTGAGGCTGCTCGGCATCAAGAATGTTAAAGGAGTTTTGGGAACAACCAAGTCGCCCAAACTCGAAGCAGAATCTGTCGATCTGGTGGTCATGGTCGACGTGTACCATGAATTTGACTTCCCGTATGAGATGCTCAACGAGATCGCAAAGTCACTTAAAAAAGGTGGACGAGTCGCGTTTGTCGAGTACCGCCTGGAAGATCCGAAAGTCCCAATCAAACTTGTTCACAAAATGTCCGAAGCACAAGTTAAAAAAGAAGCGCTAATCAAGGATCACGGACTCAAATACCTGGAGACCTTCCGAAAACTCCCTCGACAGCACGTTGTCATTTTCGAAAAGAAATAGCTGCTGTTAGAGCATCTTTCGATTTGGTTTGCAGGTTCGGCTTCGTGGCGAACAGCATTTTTTCTAGAGAAATGTGTTCTTCACGGGCACACGGTAGAGCAAGCTGCTCCTACAGCAGTTTCAAACCGGATTCGACAATCTCATAGGGGCGGATGGAGTCGTCACATGCGCTGCCACGATGTTTGGCGACGTGCAAAGCTCGCCCCATCTGGGAGCCTTCGCGAACCTTTCCCATCAGGATGATTGTGTTTGCATTTGCGAGGACGTCGCCACTTTCGATTTGCCGAGTCAGCAGATCGTCCAGCATCACTTCGTGAGTCGTACAGAGCATCAGGCAACCGATGGAATTCCATTCGTAAAAATGCTTCTGAACCTGCTCTTCGTTTTTTCGAAACTCGATACGGAAGAAATCGCGCGCAACCCAGTCTGCATCTTTCCGCAATATTTGATGGTAGATGTATTCAAACAGTTCAAACTGAAATGAATCACTTGCACGATCTGTCGGCTCAATCCCATCAATGACACAGCGACGGACTCCCTGACAAAAATTCCCATAGAAGAATGCAATGGTCTCAGCCAATTTCCGATTGAGATCCGCCTTCCATTCTTTCTTCTGATCGAAGTCCATGTCGGTCATTGTCACTCGACGACCGGTCCGCTGAAACTGGTGCAACGCATCCCAACGAGCAACTTCCGGTTTCCAGATGTCACTTGGAAGCGTGCCTATCAATTCCTGAGGGCGTTCGCGAAGAGTCCAGTCAAAGAGACGCATCGCATAGTCTGCGTGAGACTGGGTATCTCCGCGCGAGGTCATATCGAAAATGATCCCCGTCTCCCCTTCCTGCTCTTTCCCTTGATGCAGGTACTGAAGGCCTAATTGAGTTTTGCCGATCCCGGTCGCTCCTAGGACAACCGTCAACGCTCCCGGCAACAATCCGCCACCAAGCATCTCATCCAATTCAGTAATTCCGGTGCTTTGACGCATTTGCTCTTCTTCAATCCTCAGTATTTTGGAAAGTCGACAGAATACCGGAACTGCAGTCACTTGCGAATAGACCAGAGCAGTTTGCTCTACCGTGTGCACGAATAGAACGTGTTTCCCAGCGAAATTGCTGTTCTCCATGAGACAGCAGGTTCTCCACTTTGGGAGTCAAGAAAATTAGAACGACAGGTGCGCGCGGCAATTCAAATAACCACGAAATAGAAACTCCGATGAAGAGGCAACGAAGAAGAGGTTGATCGTTCGGAGATTTCCCTGAGGGAACTCATCACGAAAAATTGATACGAACTCGTTATGATCATTCGAGATTATTATCCTCCTTATTCGAACTGACCTTGAACCTTGCCCCCAGAAGCTGTTCTCTCAAACTTTGCGAGAAGCGACTGTCAGCGAGGTTTTCAATTTGGTTCTCGTATTGTTGTTCAAATTGCCGCTTAAAGGAAAACCGATGAACTTTCGCGTCATACTTTTCATACTCACTCTGTCGTGCGTGGCAAACCTTTCGCCAACACAGGCTGATGAACGGGTCTTCTTTGCGTTTGACGATCACAGTATTCCGTGGCGCCACAACCTGAAGGTGTCGCTGGTCGAAGCTGAGAAACATTCTGGCAATCCCGTTTTGCGTCGAGGACCAAAGGGAGCCCCGGATCATGGCCATGCCATTCTGTACGGCACCGTCATCAAAGATGGAGAGACATTCAGAATGTGGTACCTCGGAATGATCCAAACCGAAATTGAAAAAGGGCAGGCTCCCGGTTGGTGGAGACCAATGTGCTACGCGGAGAGTCAGGACGGCATTAACTGGACCAAGCCTGAATTGGGACTTGTTGAGTTCAATGGCAACAAAAAAAACAACATCTGCCTGATCGAATCACCAATCCATTCAATGACCCGTGTGAATGATTTTCTATCGGTCTTGTATGAACCGAACGACCCTAATCCGAACCGTCGATACAAAGTCGCTTACATTGCGCACATGCCGTACGACGACATCAAGGGAGGCATGAGCAACATCGGTGTCAAAGAACACCGCGTCGGGACAACAATTTGCGCGACCAGCGCCGACGGCCTAAGCTGGAAAGTTGTCGGTGATCGCCCAGCCAATGCGGGAGGCGAACGCTTTGAGGTATCGTCACTCTATCGCTTCGGCGACTTTTACTATTCGACCGGGCAACTCCTCTCACCCTGGACATGGCGACCTGATGGGAGCAAAACCGGTCGAAACGTCCTGGCGTTTCGCTCATCTGATTTCAAAAACTGGTCGCAAGCGACCGCTCACGCCTATTCCCGTCCGGGGCAACTCACAAACCCTCCTGTCGAAGGTGAGCAAATGCACATGGGAATGGGACTGTGGAACCGTGGGAATGTGATGGTCGGGCTGCACGGGATGTGGCAGAACGCGTCAACCAAACCGGAAAAAGGGGAAAACTGGAACAAGGGGGTACACATCGATCTTGGTCTCGTCATCAGTAACGACGGAGTGCATTACCGCGAACCAGTTCCTAATTTCAAAGTGATCCCTCGAGGTGAACCGGGGACATGGGACGACACAGCGTTGCTACAAGGTCACGCCTTCGTCAATGAGGGTGACAAAACCATGATCTGGTATTCTCACTGGGACACATCCGGAAACCTCAAGGCCATGGAGATCGGACTGGCGACCTTGCGGCGAGATGGCTTCGGCTTCCTTTCTGCTCAGGAAGATGACAACGATTCAGAATTCATCACCGATTTTTTCGAACTCGATGAGAACGAAAAAATCTCCCTGAACGTCGCGGGACTCTCCGCTGATGATGAGCTGACCGTCGAACTTCTGGATCAGCGAGCGGAGCCGATCCCGGGATACTCAACGAAAGTTTCAATAAGCGGTCTTCGCGTTCCTGTTGAATGGTCCAAGCCAGCAAGTTCCGCGAGAAAGCGAGCGTTGAGAGTTCGTTTCCCTGTTGGGAGCCCTGCAAAAGTCTACGCAATTTACCTCCAGAAGTAGGCTTCCACGAAATCCCTCAGCTATTTCCGATGTTGTAATTCAACAGGACCGGTCCCCCATCATGAAACAGTTCTGCTCCCCGTTTCTTATTGTTGTGATGTTCACAACTGACTGCTTTTCTGAAGAACAGCCGACTCTCAAAGCGGACATCGTTGGCTTGTGGATGATGGGACAATCACTCTGCGAAGGTGCCGAGTCATTACCTGTTGTGACACCAACCGATCAAGGTTGGGGGAACTATCGATTCAAACGAGGAGTGCGTACCTGGATGTATGGTGATCACTGCCAGACCCCTGAAGATCGCTCCGAAGAGCAGTTCAAGTTTGTACCTCTCTCCGCTACGAAACATGGCGGACTGGGTGAAACGATCGCCAATGGGCTGGCTGATCACTTGAAATCCCAGTTCACCGACTCCAACCTGAGCAAAGACAAGTCGAAGGCAGAATCACCTCATTTCCTGACCGCCTACGCAGGGCAGGGTGGTCGCCTGATTGATGAGCTTTCCAGCATCGATCAGTCGACAGATCCACGAACTCCAGAGTCACGCCAGCACGGCGGCGGCTACTACAAGACCAGCCTCGATGATGCCCGTCGCGCGAAAGCTCAAGCAGAATCGATGGGCAAGAAATTTTCCATCGCAGCGTTGATCTGGATGCAGGGGGAAGCAAATGGCGGCCCCAAGGGGGGAATCAACCCGAGTCGATGGGGAGAAGAATTGACTCGACCAGATGGGCAACAGTGGTATCGAGACAGGCTGATCGAATACCGCAATCAATGGTCTCGCGACCTGCAGTTGGTCACAGGGCAAGCCGACGAAATCCCAATGTTTACCTATCAGACTCAAGGCGCCGCTGGTGAAGCACAATTGATGGCTGCCGACCGTGACCCGAACATTTCAATGGTCGGCCCGCACTACATGGTGCCGAGCGCAGCCAACAGCCGCTACTCAGGAAGGTACGGCGATCCGATTCATCTCTCCGCCGACGGTCAACGCTGGTATGGCGAGCAAGTAGCTAAAGTCGTTCACCGCGTTTTGCAGGAAGATGAAAAATGGGAACCTCTCCGCCCGCGAAAAGCAATTGTTGCACCGGATCGAAAAAGCGTGCTGGTCGAGTTCCTGGTCCCACGCCCACCGCTTGTTCTGGATGAGACATTTCTACCTGCTCAACGCTATCCGATGAATAAAGGCTTTCACTCGCTCTATGGATTCCAAATTCGAGACGCGGATCGAGCAGTCTTGGAAATCGCAGAGATCACCGTACAATCACCGACGTCGCTGCGAATTGAGTTGACCTCACCTCTTAAAACAGAGGCCACACCGACGCTCAGCTATGGGCTTCCATATGCTGATCGAATCGGGACGATTCTCGATATCCAAAAAGGTCCCAAGATCGACGACGAACCGACTACAGACCTGCTTGTAGAGGCAATCGATGATGATCGACTGAAACCTCTCATCGCTGAAGGAGTCTTTTACGTCTCCAACATGCTTTCAGGGGAAGCTTACGCACGTGCACCGATTCGGCTCATTCAGACAGCCAATGATAAAAATGATAAAACTGTCAACGGGATGACTGCATTGCGTTTTCAAAATCGCGAACTCCGAAACAACAAGCCGTTCGCTACGGGACAGAACCTGACTGCACTGCGTGCCTTCTCCTACGGAAACCTGCGGGATTCCGATTCCGAAAAGGCTATCTACCATTTTGCTGATGACGCCTACGGAACCCGTGCAGGCCAGCCCTATCCTTTATGGAACTGGTGCGTTCTCTTCAATCAGTTTCCCATCTCAGAACAGTAAGTCGACTGACTATAACACTGGTCTCGTTAACACTGGCATCAATTCAATATTGATTCTTGAACAGCGTGGCAGCGCGACCTACCGAACCCGAGAGGGGCTGTTAAAGCTGGCCTGAATTATAAGCTTGCTGAACAAACAGAGAACTGCTGCTTGCCTCTCCCACTTTACTAACCTCAAAGTACCGGAAGAGATGCAGGCGGACTCAGAAACGATTACGATGAAGAACCGACGCGAGAGCAATTCCAATTTTCATATTTCCATTTTGCCTCGTGGCGAGCAGCCTGTGAAGTCTTGCAATTGACCTGCACCGGAACGACAAGCATTGAAAATGCTCTAGAATTTTGACCAGCCGTGACAAGGATTTATTTCGATGCGATTTACACTCATTGCTTTTTACTTGCTCACACTTCACCTGTCGTTGGGTTTCACTCCCTCGGTTGGTGCGGATGACAATGTGATCGACATTGGCAGCCGTCGTGAATTGATGGTCGACCATTTCCTGATCGACAAATTGGACAACGTTCAATTGGTTCTCAACCGTCCGCGAGACGAAGGTGTCGCCCTGACTTTCGAACAGCCGTGGGAAGGATTGTTCTGCGGATATTGCACCGTCATCAAAGACAAAGACACCAATGGTGAGGACCTGTATCGGCTCTACTACCGAGGGAACCCTGAACCGGGAGCGGATGGCGACAAGGACGAAGTCTATTGTTATGCAGAATCAAAAGATGGGATCAACTGGAAAAAACCGGAGTTCGATTTCTTCACGGTACAAGGTCACAAGAAGAACAATGTCATCCTTGCGGACGCTGCACCGATCACCCACAACTTCTGCCCGATGCTCGATCCACGCCCGGGAATCCCGGCTGACCAACGATACAAAGCAATCGGCGGAACAATGACCAGCGGTCTGGTGGCATTGGTCTCTGCAGACGGCATCCACTGGAAGAAGCTTCGTGATGAGCCGGTCATTTCAACGAAGATGGTCCCGTACAAGTATATGTTCGATTCACAGAACCTCGCATTCTGGTCAGAAAAAGAACAGAAGTATCTTTGCTACTTTCGAGTTTTCGAAGATGGAATTCGTCGAATCTGTCGATCCACCAGCGACGACTTTGTGAACTGGTCCGCTCCCGTTCTCATGGAGTATCGCCATCATGGCGGAGAGGCTCCGATCGAGCACCTCTACACAAATCAAACCCATCCGTACTTCCGTGCTCCTCACCTGTATGTTGCAATCGCGGCCCGATTCATGCCCGGTCGGCAAGTCCTTTCAGCGGAACAGGCCAAAGCACTCAACGTCTCACCAAACTATTTCAAGGACACTTCTGACGCTGTCTTCATGACATCGCGCGGCGGAAAGTTCTATGACCGAACCTTCTTAAGTGGATTCGTGCGCCCTGGGATTGGAGCACAGAACTGGGTTTCGCGAACAAATTATCCAGCTTTGAATGTCGTCCAAACAAGTCCAACAGAGATGTCGCTCTATCTCAATCAGGATTACGCTCAACCGACTTCACACTTACGCAGGTACTCCTTGCGGCTGGACGGTTTTTCGTCCGCTCAGGCTGCGTATGCAGGTGGAGAACTGATCACAAAGCCGATCAAGTTTCAGGGGAGCGAGTTATCGATCAATTTCGGAACCTCTGCCGCTGGAGGAATACGTGTTGAGATCCAAGACCTTTCCGGAAAAGCGATTCCCGGATTTTCGCTCGCCGATGCTACAGAGCAAATTGGCAATGAAGTCGCTCGCACGGTGACTTGGAAGCAGGGGAGCGATGTCTCTTCCCTTGCCGGAAAACCTGTGCGACTCCGCTTTGTCATCAAAGATGCAGACCTCTATGCCTTCAAGTTCAACGAGTAACAACTCCTGCACCAAGTATGGTGTCCCGAAAATTAGTTCACCCAAGCTCAATCCTCTTTAATAGAAAATCAGGTTGTATTTTAAATGTCACAACAGCTTGCAGCTTCTTCGAAGACTCTCTCCTCCCTCAGGATGGAACATCACAAACCAGCGATGTGGAAGTTCAGCTGGCTTTGTCTGGTTGGCCTGTTCCTGCTTCCCTCAGCAGTCGGTGCAACTGAGATCATCGCTCACCGCGGTGCATCCGGCTATGAACCAGAAAACACATTAAGAGCAGTTCAACGGGCCTGGGAAATGGGGGCTGATGCGACCGAGATCGACGTTTACCTGACGAAAGATGACCAAATTGTTGTCCTGCACGACAGCAAACTGGACCGAACCACCAGCGGAGTCGGACCGGTCAAAGACTTCACACTTGCCGAACTGCAAGAGCTCAAAATTCGCTGGAAAGATGAGCTCCTCGAAGATGAGACGATTCCGTCACTCGAGCAGGTTCTCGCAATCATTCCCGAGGGGAAGCGGATCTTCATTGAAATCAAAACAGGTCCAGAAATCGTCCCCGCGCTAAAACGAATCCTCGACGCCTGCACATTGAAAGATGAACAACTCGTCGTGATTACATTCAACGAATCCACACTGAAAGAGTCCAAGAAAGTTCTCCCGGACCTGAAGCATTATTACCTCTCTGACGGAAAAAAAGAGACAATTGACGAGGTCATCGCCAAAACAAAGGCCGCCAACGCCGATGGAATTAACCTGAGTACGAAATTTCCAATTACTGCTGAACTCGTTCAACAGGCAAAAGAGGCTGGCTATGACACCTACGTCTGGACCCTCCGAGACAAAGATTCCGAGTTGGTGCCTCAACTGGTCGAGATGGGAGTCGTCGGCCTCACAACCGACTTCCCCGACCTTTGCCGCGACTGGCTCCCTACGGAATAACCGCACATTCTCCGCAGTGCATCTTGATAGTCATTCAGCGCCCGGTGACCTGCCGGGCGCTGAATGACACTGAAGACTTTAATGAAACATGCTCTAGAGCATCTTTCTTTTAGTTTTTCAGTAGATTTGAGGTGATTGGTGATTTAGTCTATTGGTTGTGTGGGG
>NZ_JBLWTN010000011.1:0-140982 GCF_048270125.1 Thalassoglobus sp.
AGTTCAGTCCCCAAGAATGTTTGAATTACATTCACTCCTGCGGCTACACTGCAAACCAAACCTGAAGATGCTCTAAATTGGCAGGAATTGATGAATGGAGTCGGAGACGAGCGCGCACTCGATTACGAATCGCCTGTTCAATGGTTGGGAACACCGATTTCAGAATTGTCGCATCAACTTCTAACGGCTGATCTGCTAAGAGCATTGGAAATGCACGAACGATGAGCACTTCAAATTTGCAGCCGTAAGGTTTGCGGATGAAGCGTTCGACCAATACTTCAATCACTCAGAAAACGGCGCACCGTTTCCTGAGTGATTTGAAGATGGAGTTCAACTCATCGTTTTAAATATGAGTCGCGGTTCTAATGAGAATCAGTCGACAGGCTTGACGACTGAGGCACGTGTCCCTTTGGGGCCTTCTTCAGACTCAAAATCGACGTTTTGACCTTCGTAAAGCGATTCAAATGCCGCGTCTTGAACTGAGGAGACGTGAAAGAATAAATCTTTGCCCTGGTCTCCACCCGTGATAAATCCAAAACCTTTGTCAGCAACAAGCTTCTTAATCGTTCCTCGCTGCATTGCAGCCATCCTTACTTGAGAGCCACTGCTTGACTTGCCTGTTGAGAACTTCTCGAAGACGCAGTCAAAATCTTTGGCTCAAACACTCAAAAAAATACTCAGAAATCTACTCACTTCTCCCGGTTGCACAAACGCCGAAACTCAAGGCTTTCGGCCAGGATTTCGCTCAGAAGTGTTGAGCTGATGTTGAACGCTCCGGGACACAGGAAAACCTGTGAGTGAGCGAATCCTCATCGCTTCTCAACGTAGATTCTTAAGAAATACTGCGTTGTCGAATGACCTTGATCCCCCATGGAAGAGGGAGAGTGTCTGTGAAGACCTTTGGGAAATGAGATACTTCCACTCCCGAAGATTATACAGATCAACGATAGCTGTTCTATATCTTTTTGGGAAAAAATTTCAAAATCTCATCAAGTCATCCTGATGCGAGTTCAGGTGTGATTTCGGCACGTCGACTTGCTTGAGGGGGGCAATTCTGACATCGTTTGGGGCAGCTTCGAAGTTTGATAAAGCTTTGATTGCTCTTGCGTCATCAAGGATTGTCGACATCAAGTGAGGAATATCATGGAGAGAGTATTGTGGGGCCTGCTGTTTTGGGGAATCGGAAGCCAGTTTGCGATTGCAGAAACCCCAGTCCCTGACGCAAACAGGGCCTACCAGTATTTGAAAGATGTCTGTGACATCGGCCCGCGAATTTCCGGGACTGAAGGGATGCTGCGGCAGCAGAAAATGATCGCTGATCACTTTGCGAAGTTCTCCGCAGAGGTTCGCTATCAGGAGTTCGATGTCACGCATCCGCAAACCGGGGCACCTGTGCGGATGAAGAACATGATTGTTTCATGGCATCCCGATCGGGCAGAAAGAGTTCTCGTCTGCTGTCACTATGACACACGCCCGTTTCCCGATCAGGAAGCAACTGCAGCGAATCGTGCCAAGCCGTTCATCGGAGCCAACGATGGAGGAAGCGGAGTCGCATTGTTGATGGAATTCGCGCATCACATGAAGTCAATCAATCCCAAGCTGGGTGTGGACTTCGTCTTTTTTGACGGCGAAGAACTGGTCTATAGCAAAGACGACAAGTACTTCCACGGTTCTGAATACTTCGCGACTCAATACCGAGACAACCCTCCGAAAAACTTTCGGTATGTGAAAGGGGTTCTTCTCGATATGGTGGCGGATCGTAACTTGAACATTTACATCGAAAAGAACAGTTACAGGTATGCCCCGGAAGTGACGCGCAGCATCTGGGAGACTGCTCGGAGACTCGGTGTGCGAGAATTTATTCATCGCCAGAAATATGAAATTCGAGACGATCACATTCCGCTCAATCTCATCGCCAAAATCCCCACCTGCGATATCATCGATTTTGATTATCCCTACTGGCACAAGCGAAACGATTTGCCAGCTGCGTGCAGCGGGAAATCAATGTCGAAAGTCGGCAGGGTGGTACTGGCTTGGTTAGACGAAAATTGAACTTGCGAATTCTGCTTGCCGTGGTCCGGTCGTCTCCTGGTGGTCTTTGATCATCCGAGTTCTAAAATTGAGCGACAGCGTGAGGAGTCAACGTGAAGAATCAACGCACTTCATAGACTGATGAAACAAACAAAGCACCGCGTCCAGTTGTGGACGTGGTGCTTTGAAATATCAAACGGGTTGGTGTCTCAACGTGCGGTCAATCACCAGTTGGTGAGTTCACATGTTGAGCGTAGACCCGTGAAGGCTGCACTCAATCAGCACTCTCCAAACTCTTGACTCGGTTTAGTAAACCGGGACCGGATCAATGATTGCAGTTTGTGGGTACCCATATGGAGAGACAGCGGTTTGCGGGTATCCATAAGGCGCGACCGCTGTCGGGGCACCACCGGAGTAAGCACCTGGGTATGTTCCACAGGCACCAGTTGGACAAGCACCGCCGCCGTAACCTGCGCCACCATAAGTCGGTGGGTAGCCAGCTCCCCATCCGCCACCCGGGTAACCAAAGAGGCAGCATCCAGAACCAGAAAGCATCATTGCACAAGTGATAACTAAAGCGAACCGCTTCATTGTTGAAATCCTTTTCGAGAGATAGAGAGAGTTGCTGAATTCGAACCCTTCAAAACATTCATCGCTGATAAAAATGAATTGCTTTGAATTGGATATGGGTGAGTTGAATTTGTTTGAGGGGATTCAAGAAGCAGACAGGAATGTCCGCGTCGTTGATGGTCAGCACGATACGAGCGGTCGAAAAAACGGTCAACGTGAATTTAAGAAAATAGGAAAATAGTTCTAAAGTTTGAAAGTCTTTCAACCGAGGGGGGCGATTGCAGGTCGTAACGCACCCACCATTCAGTGGTTCAACTGGCTGAAAAACGAGGGATTCAGAGAGAGCGGAAGAGGAATTTTTTTTGTTTCAGGTTCTTGCAACACATTTCAGTGATTGGAGATGCGTCGATTTGTGGCCTTGGGGATGTCCGGTAGAAGGTGACGATCTGCTTCGATGGCGAGCTTAATTGTCAAACTTGTGGTATTTGTTGAGACCTGCTTCCTTTCGGTGACTCATCGAAGAAGAAATGGCCAAATGCCGAAGTTAAAGGGGAGACTGGTCGACAATCCGAGCAGTTCCAAAAATAATTTACTGTGCTCTTTTGTCAGCGCTCTTTTGAATGTGCAAACGCATGAAGAGCTGCACGAAGGCTAAGTTATTGGACATGAGTTCAGTCTTATCAGCGAACATCCTCATCAGCAAACATCGATCACTTCAGCAACTCCCTGCTCACAACACTCACCTCACCCACGGATCACCATGCCTTTATTCGGTTCTCATTTATCTATTGCCGGTGGATATTACAAAGCTGCCAATGCAGCTGGCGCGCTCGGAATGAACACCGTGCAAATCTTCACGAAGAACAATAATCAGTGGAAAGGGAAGCCGCTGACGGAAGAGGATGCGGAGGAGTTTAAGAAGGCTGTGGCGGAGCACGGGCTGGTCTCTCCATGTTCTCATGACAGTTACTTGATCAATCTGGCGAGTCCCAAGCCGGAGCTCTGGGAAAAGTCCCTCGAGGCATACGTTATCGAACTTGAACGGGCGGAGATGCTGGGGCTTTCGGGTGTGGTGATGCATCCGGGAAGCTATGTCGACAGCTCCGAAGAAGAGGGCTTGGCGAAAGTGATTGAGGGGCTGAACGAGGCACATCGCCGAACACCGGGCCTCAAAGTCCAAACCTGGGTTGAAGCGACCGCCGGGCAGGGAACGAACCTGGGGTACAAGTTCGAACATTTAGGGCAAATTCTACAACATGCAGAAGATGGTGAACGCTTTGGAGTTTGCGTTGATACTTGCCATATCTTCGCTGCCGGATATGGATTGAAAACTGAAAGCGAATACAACGAAACGATGCAACAGCTGGATGATCACGTCGGGATCAAGAATGTGAAAGCGTTTCACCTCAACGACAGCAAGAAAGAGCAGGGGAGTCGGGTCGACCGCCACGACCATATTGGCGAAGGGTTTCTGGGACTGGAACCGTTTCGGTTTGTGGTTAACGATCCACGTTTTGCCGGCTTGCCGATGTATCTGGAAACCAAGAAAGAAAAGCGGGATGGCGAAGAGATGGATGCAGTGAACTTACGGACGCTGAAGTCATTATTAAGCGTTGAGGAATAGGGCACATCTCGAAGGTTGCTTACTGACGAAACTTCCCTGAGTGCGGTTCTTGCTCTCATCCCTCGTCCCTGACGCCTTTTGAAAATGATGTCGGCGTTCTGACTCGTAGGCCTGTGTGAATAGAGCATCTTTCGAATTAGTTTGCAGGTTCTGCCTCGTGGCGAACAGCATTTTTACTTGAGAACTGCGTTCTACACGGGCAAACGGTAGAGCAACTGCTCTATTCACATGAAAAGCACTCTCTGCCGGCGCGACAGGCATTGAACATGCTCTCGCCATTCCTCCAGCAGCCGAAGCTTGGCTGCGCTAAGATTGTGTGTGGACGCGAACAGGGGGAGTGGCTTCATTGGAGCCCTCTGCTTCGCCTGCTGGTTCTTTCGGGAACTCAATTGTTTCCGGTTTTTCCCCAGCTGGCTGTTCGAGGACTGGTGTGTTTTTCTTGATGATTCTTCCTAGCCAGCCTGCCAGAAGGGCTGGGAGAAGAACGACGTCAGCAAGGAGTGCTGTGGTGACCAGAGCAGCCATTAACAAGCCGAATCTGGAGATGAGTAACAGGTCCGCACCCGAGACCATGACCATTCCAATCGAGATGGTCGCACTTGTCTGCCACATCGCGGGGCCGCAGTGTTGCAGTGCCATGACGACAGCATCTTCCTGGGTCATCCCGTGCCGAATTCCGTCCCGATACCAGGTGAGTAAATGCAGGGTTCCATCAATCGCAATTCCAAGCGCGACCGATGCGGTGATCATCGTTCCAATATCGACCGGCATTCCAATCCAGGCGACTAATCCGAAGACGACCCCGACAGGAAAGAGGTTCGGCAACATTGCTAGAAAGCCTGAAGTCGGGCTATACAAGAGGACAATCATTACGACAGCGATAATGCCAAACGCCAAGCCGAAACTCTTGATCAAAGATTCCAGGACTGCTTGTTGTGTTCGTAAGAAAAGGGGAACCATTCCGGTGACGAGGTAATCAGTCCCTGCTTCATCCGCGATCGTTTCTTGAATGATCTGTTCGAGTTCTGACGTCAGGATTGAGAAATTCACATCGGCAGTGATGATCGATTGAGCACGGACTCTCCAGATTTCGTCGTCTTCGAGGATTTGAATCTTTCGTTTTCCGTGAGTCATCAGATCCAGAGGAGCGGTCGCTTTTCGAGCGAACTGGCTTGTCTCTTCAATTGGACCTTCAAAAATTGCTTTCTGAATTCGCTGAAGAGTTCTGCCGTAGAAGACTTTTGTTCTGGTTGAGGCGTTCTCTGCAGGAGGTTCCACAGGATTCCGGAAGTCAGCGAGAGACATTGTCCCGGAGATCCAGCGATGTTTGGAGATGTTCTCTTCAACCTTGCGAACCAGTTCCATGCGGTCGTTGATGTTCATTTCGTCGACAGCTTGTTCGTTGAAACGAATGACGGTATCAACAGAGACAATTCCGGAAAGCCCTTCTTCCAGGAAGTGATAATCCTGACTGATCTGCGAGTGGGCGGGGAAATACCGAATCACTTTTGTTTCGGTTTTGAACCATTGCAGACCGGTGATGGAAAATATGAACAAGCCCACGCAAGAGGTTGTGATCAAGAATTGATGGTGGACAATTTTTCGGGCGAAATGTCCCCAGGCTGTGGCTTCTTTTTCTGCGTGCTCGGCAAACTTTTTTCCTCTTCCAGGCCAGACGCTCATCATCGATGGGAAGCCGAAGAGGATCATGAAAAGGGAAATCAGGCAGCCGATTGACGCATAAAACCCGAACTGCTGGACCGGAGCTAAGACGGCAAACAGAAGTGACGCCATGCCGATTGCGGTCGTAATGCTGGCGAGGGCGCAAGGTTGCCAGGCCATCTTCACGGCACTGACAATTGGATTTTCATCGCCGTTGGTGACGGCATGCTTCCAGTAGTTGGCGACATGGATTGCTCCCGACGTCGTCAACACAAGCAGCAAGTCAGGCAGGACAATCAAAACCATGTTGAGCGATTTTCCGGTCAGTGGAATCATCGCGATGACAACAAGGCAGGTGAAGACAGATGCCAGCGTCACCAGAATTGACAGCCGCACGCTTTTGAGCAACGTAAACGAAACAATAATGCTCACGAGTGCGGAAAGTAATATCGGTGCTCGTTTGTAGACATTCCAGATAGGGTAGTCCGTATTCCATACAGCGCGCTTCGCTGCTTCATTGAGCCTGATTCGGCTGATCGGAGTCCCTGCTAAGCGTAGCTCGTCAACTTCAATTCCTTGAGTGAGTGCTGTCGCTTCAACAATTTTTACGGTCCGCTCGATTTCATGATCATCAATATTCCCGAGAAGAATCGAAACTGCTACGGGAGCTCCTGCTGCGAAGAAGACATCTTCAACGAGGACCTGTTCACCTTCAACGGGTGAAGCCAATCCGTTGCGAATTCGAGAAACGACTTCCGTGTCCGATGTCATTTCTGGCCAGCGCAATTGGAAATCGTGGATCGGGAATTCGACCCGAATGTCCGTGGCCTGATCAATCTGCTTGTCATCGGGTTGGATTTGCTCCTCACCCGGAAGTTTGTTCACAGGCGGGAGGATCGATGCTTCAGCCTCGACGATTTCACTGACTCTCTTCCGGACGGTCTCCATACTCGCTGCGAGATCTTCGCGTCCTGCCTCTGAAAGTTTCACTTTCAAAAAGCCCACGCCGACCAAGGTTCCGGTGAGTCGCTTGACCGCGTCTTCTCGCGAGACCTTATTGTCGATCATCGTGCGGATGACGTCATGCGGGGTGGTGATTGATTCAACTCCCGCTCCCGCCGCGTTTGACTCAGCTTGAAGAGCAGTTGCGAATGATTCAACACGCGAGTCGTTCAGTGAACTGCTATCCCAGGAGACGACGAGTCGATGGCCACGTTCGAATTGCTCCGAGAACCATTCCAGCGACTGAGCATCTGGATCTTCTGCCGGGAGCCACGTTGTGATGTCGTTCTCAAGACTGACGTCCTTGAGAGCAATCACCAGTAACGGAGTCGTGAAGAGAAGCAGGACGACAACCCACAATGTGATGCCGTTTCCCCACCAGTCTCGGATATTAAAAATACGTTCCATGATCGGGAACGATCCATCATTAAGGAAAATCGAGAATGAACGCAAATTACAATGAATTTTGTACGGTTGTTCGTATGTTGACAGATTCTACGCGATCACCCAAGTGAGCAGGCAATGTTCGCGGCAGTAAAATCAAGGAAAACACGTTCCCAAGGAACATAATAGATACGAAGCAACTGTTCATTCGACTGTCCCCGTTTTGCCTTATCAGAGCAGGGCGGAAATTTTGCCTATTTGACCTGTTTTGCTTATCTCTCGCGGGTTGATGTCGTTTTTTGACTTGGCTGTTCTGGGCAACTCTGTTTTGTTCGAAGATTTGGGCCAGTAAACTTGGTTAGTGAAATCGGGGTGTTGAGAAAGTGGTGTTCAACGCGTTTCTAGAGTAGGTCCAATATGAGGCTTTACGTTCTGCCTCGTGGCGAGCAGTCTATGAAGTCATGAAAGTGAGCCTCATGGGAACGACCAGCATTGAATTCTCTTTAGAACTGATCCTGAAACTTGAAATTGCACTCTCAAACATTGAGGAAAGCGGCTATTCCAGAAGTTTTCGGACTGGTTCTAAATTGAAAAGCCTTAAGGAGTGGTCAATGCATCATTGGATGTCTCATCCCGATGAGCAGACCAACGGATTTGCGGGAGAGTTCGAGACAACTTCCAGTTCAATCGCCAGCCAACTCCAACTTAACGCCAACAGGTCAGATTACGTTGACGTATGCGATATCAGCCGGAATTGATTACAATTTCGCCTGCGGTCGCCATGAGGTGAAGTGTGAGAAAATCTGAACGTCCCTGTTCGATTCCAGAGTCCCTGCTGTGGACTTGTAGCTATCAGTTCGGGCAGGCTCTCGTCCTGCTCGCTTTCTTTTATCTCCTGGTCTTCGCTGGTTACGGATTCGATTGGCCCTCACAAGCGATGATTCTGCAACTGGCAATGGATCTGAATCTGGATCGTTCTTTTCTTTTGATCGGAGTCACGAGTTTAGGAGCTTTGTTCGTGGTCGTGCCGCTGATGCGTTTGCGACTCGGCCCAAACTTTCGTGAGACAATAGGCTGGCGAACTCCACGTCATGAAGAGGTAATCTTTGCGTTGGCCACTGTTATTCCGATTGCCGTTCTAGGTGATTTGATTTACGAATTATCTGGTTCGTTTCTGCATACAGGCATTACGCAACGGCTTTCGAGCCAAACACTTCAAACGTCATCTCTGGAATATCTGCAGTCGACCCTAAATGGTGTGCCCTATCCGATTTTGGTGGTTGCATTAGCTTTGGGACCTGCCGTGGGGGAAGAATTGATCTTTCGTGGCGTGATTGGTCGCGGGCTTGTTCATCGACACGGAGTTTGGGCGGGTTCAGTCATGACGGCGTTTCTGTTTGCAATCGCTCATGTTTCTCCCTCGCATGCGATTGCTACTCTTCCGATCGCGTTTTTACTGCAATTTCTCTACCTCAAAACCGGGACGATCTGGATTCCGATTTTCGTTCACTTTTGCAACAACTTGATCGCTGTGTCGATGATGCGATACGAATTCGTTCCTGATATCAACATTTCCCCATTTGCAGCGATTGGATTTTTGTCATATCTGATTGTGATTTTAGTCGCATTCGAAAGTCGTCGAAGGAACTGGAGTGTGTCGCAAGACTTTGTGTAGCAGGGACTTGAGGTGAAATCCCCGGGATGATACTCTAAAGCGGACGACGACTGGAAACTCTTTCATTGATTGAGTACACTTCTCGATTCGAAAAATCCTCCACTATATTTCATTTCTGAAAAGGCGACGGGACAATGGACCGTTCAAAATCGATCGTTGACGCGAAAACTGCTCTGGCAGAAAAATACGAACGACGGGCTGCTTTAACCAAAAGCTCGCCAAAGCGCAAACAATTTGCTTACAAAGCAGCTCGATATCGTCGACAAATTGCTCAGCTTCAGCATGGGCAGTAAATGATTGGCGTCACTGACGCTTTTCTTCGAAGATCTCCGAAAGAGTGCATAACGATGTCTGTGGCCGAACGACTTCAGGAGTTGGATCTCATTCTCCCAACTCCTCCTAAGCCGATTGCAGCATATGTTCCATGCGTGCAAACCGGTCAACTTGTCGTCATTAGTGGTCAGCTACCGATAACCGGTCAAGAATTGCTTGCCCGTGGTCCGGTTCCATCTGCAGCACCAGTTGATCAGGCTCAGTCTGCCGCACAGCAGTGCGTTCTCAATGGCTTGGCGATCTTGAATGAGCACTTGGAAGGTGATTTGGACCGCGTGACGCGCGTCGTCCGAATTGGTGTTTTTGTGCAATCTGATTCAGGATTTCACGATCAAGCTATCGTCGCCAACGGAGCGAGCGAGTTGCTTCAGCGAATTTTTGGCGAAAAAGGCAAACACGCCCGGGCTGCGGTTGGCGTAAACGCTCTGCCTTTGAACGCCTCGGTTGAAATCGAGTTTCTCTACGAAGTCGCTTAGTCGGCTGATCGTGCTCGCAATCGCTTTTCGCTAATTTATTATGAATCGCCAATGTCAAAAAATATTGGTTCGCATTCTTGCAGAATTGCAAATTCCGCTCACGTTCAGTGGTGTAATCTTCTTTTTCGATCTAGCTGAGAAAAACGGTACCTTCGGAGTATTCATTTCACTGCAATCAGCTTGTTGAGAAACTACCTCAGTTCGAAAAGAGTGTGATCAAACTTGGCTCTCTTAGCAGATTTTGAGAGGTAGGGTCTGAGGAACAACTCTTCAAATCCCTCTCCAGTTTTTAAAAAAGTGCAGGTTGATGAGCGTCAAGGCGATCAACAAGAATCCGAACACAGCACCTTCGTCAGTCCCTCTTGGCTGGTCGCTTGTGGGGTGCTTACCTCCCGGAAAAACTCTGGTGAAAACGGACATCACACTTCCCACCGTCAAGATTGGGCGTCTGTCGAGTTCCGATTTGTGCCTGAAGTCTCAACGTGTTTCCGGAGCACATGCTGAATTGCTCTTTATTGGTGAAACGCTTTTCATTCGAGATCTAAAAAGTACGAATGGAACTTTTCTCAACCGTAAACGTGTCACGCAGCCGATGCCGGTCTCATCTGGAGATCATATCGAACTCGCTGATATGGAGTTTCGTGTTCAATACACTGCACCAGTCCCAAAACGGGATGAAAGCACATACGCGGAGTTTAAGAAAACTGTCAAAGATCTGGTCACGATCGATGCAGACTGGATTTTAAGCCAATTCAACGATCTGATCTCACAGCGACGTGTGACACCGTACTATCAGGCCATTCTTGATTTTCGACAAGAACTCGTTGTCGGATATGAGGCACTTGCCCGCAGCGAAATGGCTGGGCTTGAGAATCCTGGGAAAATGTTCCATACGGCGGAACTGGTGAATCAGGAAGTCGACTTGAGTATTCTGTGTCGTGAGCGTGCTATTGAATTCGCTCACAATCTGGGGCTCCATGTTCCGATCTTTGTGAACACGCATCAGCATGAAGATATGGATCGCGACGTCTTACCTTCGCTTCGTCGATCTCTGCGTCGCTTTCCGGGAGTTTCGGTCGTTGTGGAATTTCACGAAAAGACGATTCAAAGTGCTTCGACAATGTTGGAGAACAAAAAGAAGCTGAAAGAGATCGGCGTCAAGGTCGCCTATGATGATTTCGGTGCAGGGCAATCTCGCTTACTTGAACTGATGAAAGCTCCACCTGATTACCTCAAATTTGATCGCTGCCTGATTCAAGATGTGCATCAGGCGAATCCGTATCAACATCGAATGTTGAAATCTCTGATTGAAACGGCCCATGAGGTCGGCATTGTGACGTTGGCAGAAGGGATTGAAGTTCGGGAAGAAGCCGAATTCTGTCGTGAGATTGGATTCGATCTCGCCCAGGGATTCTTCTTCGGCTATCCCAAACCCAATCCGACCCACGATGCAGAAGAATCGTTCTTCGAGTTCGCATAGAGCGTACCGAACCTCTCCTCACCTCCTTGTGACAAGCAAGCATTCGGTGCGACCGTGAAATTGATTTTTACGGTCACAGAATAAATTGCATGCTTCAAGATTGTTTCGTTAGAGGTGTGCTATCAGGTTTTCGGATTTCGAAGATCTGAAATCCTTCTGACGAAGGGACTTCGATTGCTTTGAAGTCCTCATTGAAGATCCGCACTTCGAATCCACGGTCCAATGCCAGCTGATAAAACTTTGGGGATTGATACCGTCCTGGGTCGGCGAGCCAACATAGGCCATTCGGCTTCAACATCAGGTTGAGCAGGTCGAGAAGGACTGAGTGAATCGGCGCATCGTAAGTCACCTCGCAGCCAAAAATGGCATCAAACTGCTCGCTCTTCGGTTCTCGCCAGTCGAGTTGCATCACAGGTGGGTCTTTAAAACCGTTTTCGAGTGCATTCTTGCGGCACATGAAAAGTGCTGTCGGATCATAATCACTGAAGGTGACCCGATCTCCACGTGACATCGCCGCTAACCCAACGAGGCCCAGTCCCGATCCGAGCTCCAGAACCGAATCCTCAGGACTCCAGGGGGCGTTGAGAATCGCTTTAGACATCTTGACTGCTGCCGGCCACAGATATGCCCAGAA
This sequence comes from Thalassoglobus sp., assembly GCF_048270125.1. Classification (NCBI taxonomy): domain Bacteria; kingdom Pseudomonadati; phylum Planctomycetota; class Planctomycetia; order Planctomycetales; family Planctomycetaceae; genus Thalassoglobus; species Thalassoglobus sp. The sequence goes on from NZ_JBLWTN010000011.1 coordinate 11,872, forward strand.
TGGCATGTAGTCATTGCGTACATTCGCAGCCGCGACATCTGCATCGTCGAGGAAAAGATCTGGATCGATCGGGCGATGTAACGAGATGGTCGACTCGCCAATATTGTACTCTTCAAGACGCCAGCCACCCGGGATCTCGGGAAACGTTGACAGGTCATCACTCAGTTCAGGAAACGCGGAAGCGGTTCGTTTCTCGTTGCGAGAATTCGAAGGAGGTTGTGGCGGGGTCGGCGGCATTGATACAGCTGTAGGTTGAAAACGCGGTCAGGGAGAATGTTTGAGGATGGATCGGGAACCCGAATCTGATCTCTTCATTTTGGAGACGGCCTCATTGTCATCACCAGGCTGAGATATTTTTGTATCGGTCTCGTGAACATCACTTAAGACCGATACTCTACACAGCCACTAGAGAAATGTCTTTCTTCGGTTTGTTGTATCTTGGCTTTTGTCGGTATCGACTTCCCTGTCTGGTGAGTCATTGGAGGCGAAGTCGAACGAGAAGATTGTTCGGGAGTTGGGACTCAAATGCGGCTACTGTGCCAAATTTGATGCGAAATATGTTCGGAGACTGGATCTATTATCCCGTAGCTGTGGTTCTCCTGCTGGCAAACGTTGCCAGTTGGGCGGGGACATTCTATCGCTTGCCCGGAAACTGGATCGTCGTGGCGAATTCTGTTCTCGTGATGTGTTTGCTTCCACAACGTCAGAGCGGGCTGGGGCTGGGCTGGTTTTCGATTTGCCTGCTCATTGTTCTTGCCATCTTGGGAGACTCGTTTAACTACGCTTCGAAGCGACATCAAATTTTTTCCCCACAGGCGAGTGAACCGGTCCGTCAACGTGTCCTCGTAGGGGCTGGAATCGGGAGTCTGACGTGTCTCCTCGCCGGAATGGCGGTTCCGGTGATTGGATCACTATTGGCTGTTTTAGGAGCCGTTGGTGGAGCAGCGGGAGGTGCCTGGCTCGGGTCGGTGATCTCTCCCCGGCAGAATTTGATGCACCAGGAGGTGAGCCAGGAGGGGCTCGATCAGCAGAGGCTCGCTGAGCAGGGGCCAAGCCTTCTGAAACTCGCTGCTCAAAGAGCAGGTCTCATTACGCCATCTCCCGGACCAAAAATACTTTCGGATGATCAACGCAAGCTGATTCCTCGACTTCTTGTCGGAGCCATCATGGTCACCATTGCGGGATATGCGAGTCTGTTTTGAACGAAGCTCCTCGCTGTAACCCGAACATTCAATACAGCAATCTTGTTTGTCGCAATTCATTGCCTCATAAAACAGAACTTTGTGTAAATCCTTTGCATTTTGCTCATAAAAGGCGATGATTCCACAACAAGAACATCCTACCTATGTTCACCAAGTTCCGGTGCAACATGACTTTTTGCTCAGCGAGCCTGAACCATGATGATGAAAAAGACTTTACTGCTGTGTTCCGTGACCCTTCTCTGTTTTGCTCTTCCGAATGAGAGCGAAGCCGGACGACGTAACTGTGCTCCTCGGAAGCAAGCATGCGTTCCGGTTTCAAGCAACGGTTGTCGGATGATGACCTATCAGGAACTTGCGGCGTCACAAGATTTGACAGCTAAGCACCTTTTTGAAGCACGTGAAAACGAAAAGAAGCTTCAGGAAGATGTCGCGGCAGCCAATGACGAACTCGCAGCCATGAGGGAGAAACTCGCAGCGATGGAAGCTGAGAAGAAGAGCCTCGCAGCGAAATTGGCAAACTCACAGAAGGTCGCCAAAGAGCAGATGGCTCAGATTGCTAACCTGAAGAAAACTGTCGCTGACAAAGACAAAGCAATCGCACAAGAGAAAGCCAATAGCAAAAAAGCATTGGCAAACGCTGAGCAGCAAAAAAATGTTGCAGAGAAGAGCCTTGCCGAATCTCAGAAACAATTGAAAGCGACTCAGGATCAACTTGCTAAAGCAAAGCAAGATGCTGAAGCGCAAAAGAAAACTGTTGCACAACTTCAGAGTGAGAACAAAACTCTGAAAGAATCTGCGATGAGAAGTGAAACACCGAAGGTGGAAGCCGAAGCCAAGAAAGAAGAGGGCTCAGATGAACTTCCTCCATCGCCCGCAGAACCCGAACGATCAGAATAGTCAGCCTCTCTGGTAGCTGAATGATCCTTGAAACCCGTCATTGGAACCCAATGGCGGGTTTTTCTATGCGCGAAGATCACTGCGCCAAGACTTCAAGACCCTGAACTGCCGATTTGAATTCATGGTGCGAAGCAATCAATTCAATCCTTAACTCTTCAATCGTGAAAAATGCCTCCTCGTCGTCGACCTGTGAAATCGACTGAAGCTGTCACGCAGCATCATTTGAATCCCAATCAGTTTGTGGATGCGTTTCTATCGTATCTGGAGGCGGAATGTGGGATGTCGATCAACACGGTGAAGGCGTACCGAAATGATGTCGAGCAGTTTGCCAGTTGGATGAGCGAGAATCGAATCGGCTCGGTTCTGGATGTCGACCTGGGGATCATGTCTCAGTTTCTGCAGACGCTGCATGAAAGAGAACTTAAAGCGACGACGATTTCACGGCGGCTGGTGGCGTTAAAAATGTTCTTCCGGTATCTCGTTCTGGAAGGGATCATCGCTGAGAGTACCGTCGACCTGATGTCGTCGCCCAAGCTTTGGCAATACCTGCCCACAGTGCTCAGCCCGGAGATGGTGGATCGCCTGCTTGATGCGCCGACATGGGAAGATAGTTTCCCGAAACGGGACCGCGCCATTCTTGCCATCCTGTATGCCACTGGGTGTCGAGCTTCGGAAGTGAGTGGAATGCGACTACGAGATATCCGTCTCGAAGAGAACTACTGCCGATGCACCGGAAAGGGGAACAAGGAACGGATTGTCAATTTGAATCCGTTTGCACGTAAAGCGATTGAGGAGTACCTCGAGAAAGAGCGGCCAAAGCTTCTTCGTAACCGAGAGAGTGAGTTCTTGTTTCTTACGCGTACCGGTCGAGCAATCACGCGCATCATGGTTTGGCATGTCGTGAAGAAGTACGCTGCTCGAGTTGGTTGCAGCGACAAAATCAGCCCGCACACCCTCCGCCACAGTTTCGCAACTCACATGCTCGCCGGTGGAGCTGAGATCCGTGCCCTGCAGGAAATGCTCGGTCACGCCAGCATTCGCACCACGCAGATCTATACCCAGGTCGAACATAGTCGCCTCAAATCGATCCACTCAAAGTGCCATCCACGCGGCTGAGTCGTCACAATCAAGAAACGATTCTGGTACGCTGTTGCTTGGATCAGAACACTTGATGTGACCGGTGATGTGACCGGGAAATCGAAGTTGCGGGGTGAGTTGGTGAGGATCGTAGTGATGTTGGCAGACTGTTCCAAATGCTGTGACGGACTCTCTGTCCGGGCGGCCGTGTTGCTGGGCACATTTTTTCTGCTCTTTCTGGAAGGGACATTCAAGGATCTTTACGCTGGTGAAAATCACGAAGTCTGGGTACAGCAATGGGGACTGAGTTCGGCAACTCAGCCCATCGATTACGATGCGGGGCATCGTCATTTGCTGGCAAGACATCACAGGGTCGTCGTGCTCTGGGACGCAAAGCGAGGATTGGCGCTGCGGCGCTTCCCATCGTCCGGGGCGGTGAAAACTCTGCGGTTTTATGGGGATGATGCTGTTCTCATAGAAGCTGGCAAGGCCGTTTCGATCTTTGACAAACAGAGCGGAAAGCTACTTCGGGAAATTCAATTGGGTGATTCGGGATCGATTCATTTCTTGATGTTTCGAGATGACGAGCCGGTGTTAGTCGCGTCTTGTGGCCGAGAAGAAATTCACGTCTGGGATTTGGAGTCGGGAGAAACGTTGCAAACTTTCCCGGCAGAAGGAAGGGTGAGTGCTGCGACCGTGACGCCAGATCAGCAGTACCTGTTGACTGGCTCGGAAGATGGTGTCGGGATTCTCTGGAATCTTGAAGATGGAACTGTCCATCAAAGATTTCGCTCTCCGGTCGGCATCTCAAAAGTGGTGTTCAGCCCGGATGGTCGAAAGTGTTTGACGATCGGTTCCGGTGAGTTTTGGTATACACCACGGGTGGTCGTTTGGGATGTCGCGACAGCGGTCCCGTTGCTAGCGATTCCACGAACTGTTCGCGATGCCGATTTCACAGAGGGTGGAATTCGTTTGATCGATCCGGACGGAGTTGAGGAACTCTGGGCATTTGATCGACATGAACAGGCTCCTGCTAAAGAGGAATGGGAAACATTCCAGCAGTCTCCAGATGATCGAGTTTTGTTCACTCCTGATCAGTGGTTGCTGCGCATCAATGAGGAGGCTCGTACGGTCTCACTCATCGAGTCGGGCTCAACTGGTCAAACTCTCGAAGTCCCAACTGAGACTGCTTTTTTTGATGCGGATCATCATTCGCCCATTGCATTTTCGAGGACAGGGCGCTGGTTGTTGTCTGGGGGATCAACCTGGGGGCGTCGCGGAAATCTCGGAGCCCTTTGGGATCTTGAAAAAGGTGAAATGAAACTCGGCTTTGAAAATATATTCGTTGGAGCCTTTGATTTAAACGAGAAACAAGTTGCTGTTTCAACACGTCGAGAACTGAAGCTATTTAGTCTCGACACTGGAGACGTTTTACAAACGTTTCGAGTCCAGCCCGATCAGCCTTATTCGAATGGTGAAATTACATCTGCACAGTTCACTCATGATGGGAAGCGGCTATTGATTTCTCTTGGGGACTGGTACGACGGTGATGGTGGAGGCATCTTGCTTTGGGATTGCGAAAGCGGAGAAGTCATTCGCAACTATTCCTCTTCCAGCAAGGCTGTCATTTCCGCAGGTTTTGGAGTTGATGAAAAACAGATCATCGCTGCATTGTCACCGGGGAATGACGGAAGTGCCGGGGTCAATGAGGTGAGTCTCATTGATGTCGAGAGCGGGGAAACCTTGAAGTCGAAAACTTTCGCCGATTGGGGGATCGGAGTCGGCCAGATTGATCCAACAGGACGATTGATTCCCGTCATTTCTTACGATAGTGAATCGATCTATCGACACAGGTCACCGCTGGCTTCACTTTTACAAACCGGGGATCTCGAACCTGTCCACGAAGATTTTCGAGGTCAACAAATCTCTTGGGATTTCACTGGAGAGACACTGGCTTCCCACGTTCAAAAAGGTGTGTTGGAGTTTCGTGCGGCCAGTTCCGGAAAAACTCTTTTGAAACGCCCAACCTCATTGAGTGCTTATAACTCAACTCTCTTGCAGCCAGCTGGAATGCTCATTGCCGGATCGCTCAGAGATCCTCGCCGACCGGGAAAAGTTTCAAGCTATGCGGTAGGAGTCGAGGACATTCTCACCGGAGAAGTTCAGGGAGAGTTCTATCTCTTTCCCGGAGAAGATGACTGGCTAATCAAGACTGAAAGTGGCGTCGTGAACGGTTCGAAAGCAGGGCTTGGACGTGTGACTCAACGAACCATCGGAACGCTTCAGGTCGAGCCTGACCGAAAGTGGACCGGCGAGATTGTCGATGCAACTGCAGTGGGGAAGGTGTTGACGAAACCGCTTCCGAAGGGGGCTACGCTTAGCGAGGAATTGCAAAAAACTCCAAAGTTTGAACTACCTTCGGAAGAGCTTCGCCGTAACGATCAGGAACCGTGGTATGACCACAGCATGCAGCGACGAATCGAAATTGCTAAGAAACTGGAAGCTGCCGGAGCCGAAGTTAAAGTCGATATTCATAAGGCGATACAGTACGTTCACCTTGAGAAAAAAAGTGTCACGAGTGAACTGCTCAACGAACTGCGCTGGGCAGGTCGAATCGATCGGCTGTATCTGGCGAAGACTGGGATCACTGATCGACAGCTTGATTTCGTAGGGCTTCAAATACATGTGAAAAGACTGTCGCTCTGGGGCAACCCCATCACTGACAAAGGCATCGTCGAGCTGACTTCAATGTGGAGTCTGGAGGTTCTGGATATCCATGACACCAAGGTCACCGCCAACGGTCTGAAGGCATTGAGTGAGCTTCCGAATCTCAAGATGCTAATCATTCCAAAACAAGTCAATCTGGACGATCTCTCGCCATTGCGGGCCAAGCATCCCGCACTCGAGATTGTGCCACGATAGGGCAATTTGCTCTACCGTGTGCCCGTGGAGATACGAAAGATGTTCTACTTCTGGTTTCGCCACTTTGCGAAGTCGTCAATGTACGACCAACGAAAGTCTTTCATCTTTCGGTACTTGAAATCTCGGTTGGCGAGTTGTTCGCTGACGTAATCATCGACATTCTTTTGCAGGATGAACGGGTCGCGAGTGCGGGATTGCCAGTCAGAGAGGGCAGTCTTCAGGCGATTCAGAGCCTCAGCATGATCTGGGTTTTCAGCGAGATTGTTCCACTCGTAGGGATCATTTTTTAAGTCATAAAGTTCAAAACGTGGCGGCTTCGACCACAGAGCGAACGCCTGTTGAACATGTGCCGGGGCAGCCAGCTGTTCTTCAGCTGTTGCTCCGGAAATGACATAGTGTGGGTGTTTCTCATCGAGGTAGGTGTTGGCGTCCAGATTTTCCGTATTGGGGTGTGGGCTGGAAATAAGTTTATAGCGAGCGTCACGCACTGAATGTTGAACGAAGCAGGCACGTGGGAAAGAGCCGGTTGTCAGTGCGAAATTGAACTGACGCCATGACTCGGGAGTTTCATTGCGAAGCAATGGTTGAAGAGGCAGGCCCGGCAATTCTTTGGGAACGTCGAGGCCAGCTGCAGTCAGAATGGTGGGTAACACGTCCAAGGTCGAAACGAGTTCCTCTCGAACGGTTCCAGCTTTGGTCTGTCCGGGCCAGCGAACGATCATTGGGACTCGCAGGCCTCCTTCGTATACGGTCCCTTTACCGCGAGGGAATTGAGCTCCATGGTCGCCAAAGTAGATGACTAATGTGTTTTCGGCATGACCACTTTCAGCAAGTGTGTCGAGCAGCATTTCGACACCGGAATCCAGACGCTCCAGGCAGTTGTAATAGTTTGCAACTTGTTCACGCAGCCTTGGAGAATTCACACCGATCCAGGGCATTGGCTGGACTTCGTCTTCGTTAAGCGGTTTGAGGGGACGTCCGTTGACTTTGCGAATAAACGGCAAGTGAGCATCGGGGAAGTTCACAGATAAAAAGAATGGCTTTTCGCCAGCTTCGCTGATGAATTTCTTCGCTGCTGCCGCGTAGTCAGCGACCGATTGTTTTCTCTGGAAATTGGAACTCGGGATTTGATGCGAATCGAAAGGGAAGGCACTCTCTGGATTCACATGCAGCTTCCCAATGAGGCCTGTGTAATAACCGGCCGCATTGAGGTGAGTGGCAACGTTCGGAGTTTCTTTGTCGTACATGGCGAACTTGTGAGTCGCCAAGCCGATCTGTCCATTCTGGTGCGGGTGCAGCCCAGTCAGAAATGCTGCTCGCGACGGAGAACAGACCGAGTACGGCACGAACGCATTCTCAAAGCGAACTCCCTCACTCGCCAGTCGATCCAGAGTCGGCGTCCGCGCGAAAGCATCGCCATAACAGCCCAGTTCAGGACCATTATCTTCGGAGACAATCATCAACACATTCGGCTGACCTTCAGCGAAGGATGATGCCACCGTGCCTGAAAGCATGGTGATCAGAGTGGTGATCGCGACGAAGTCCATGCGTGTGGGAACCATCGGCTGCTCCTTGGCGTGCATTCTCTGTATGCACTGATGCGAACGGTTTTTCTCAACGAGTCCAGGCAACCAGTGTGGATGATGATGCGTTCCACTTCAACAGCGACTGATCTGTTCTTAGAGCTTTTGTGCTGTTCATCGCCCAGGAGGATGAAGCAGCTTGGTCGAGAAGTTATGTTCTCACTAAACCGCTGAGCCAAGTGGCGAAGGCGCTGCCAAAGACAAGGGGAGCCCAGGCAGCTTGTTCGGTGCGGACGATTCCCGTTTGACCGAGAAAGCCACTGCCCATTGAAATTCCGTAAACAATACCCAGGACCAGCATACAGACTGCGATGTTGGTCACCTGCTGCATGTTGCTCATCTTATCTCTGCGAATGATGAGTGGGATGACAATATACAACCCGACGATTGTGAGTAACGGGCGCGTCAGTCGTGAGTGGAGGTGCATTAACAAGCTGCGGCGAGAGAGAACGCTGCCATACGGCTCTTGCAGCCTTTGAAACAACGTCCCGGTTCCCATCAAACTATGGTTGGACGTGTGTCGACTCATTTGGCTGAACGTGAGATGACAGTTGACGAAAACATCGGTTCCATTCGGTTGCGGGACGATGACTTTCTTTCCGGTCTCGGAGAGTGAGAGTTCTTCAAAACTTGTTGTGATCCCTTTCAGTAGCCAGCCACCTTGAGGTTCATTGCTTGTTGGAGGCAAATAGTATGCATCCTCAGCAGAAATTGAATCCTGATTTGGTGAGATAACAGGTGGTAACCGGAACTGTGGTTTATGAAGCCGCTTTTCTGCTGGGAAGACTTCTTCGCCCGAGACGAACATTTTCCACCTCGGATCGAATTGCGGATCGACTTTGTGTCCGTCATCAGCGGTTTGACCATGTCGACGTTGTAATTTGGAAGCGACGTTTGGAAGGATCACTTCCTGATTGACAATCAAGAAACCGTTGACCACACACATTCCCAGTAATAATGAAATCGTCGCCCGGTAGGTCGGTACGCCAGCTGCCAGAACGGGGTGAAACTCTCCATTCTTCAAAAACGAAGCAAGCGCAGCGATCGCTGAGATGACAACAATTGCAGGTCCGGCTAGCTCGATGATCATCAGAGACTGATAGAAATAGTGATCGATCATCAGCTGGAAGAGCATCACCGTTCCGCCGTCCGCTTTTTCTGCGGAATGCTGAAATGAATCGAGGTTGACGAATCCATCAACGACCACAAAAAGCCCCGCCGACGCGCAGAAGAAAACGGCGACGGTTTGCAGATAGCGAACCAGCAGGTATCGATCGAATGTGGTCAAGGAAATTCGTGGTTGATGAGGTGATGGGAAAGCAGCGTCTGGATTACAGACCAAAAAGCGGGATCAGGTCAAGATGGAGTTGGAGAAGATCCGGGGGCTTCCCTGGTGTGAGAGTCCCGGCATTTGGGGAGCTGGGTCTAGTTCGGGATAGGCCTGATGCCTGGCCGAATGTATGGCTGAGTTGACTGCGAACGGGAATATCGACATTGACCCTTTTTCTGTAGTCGCCGTAAACTTCCAGTGGAAGTTATTGCGTCGCTGAGGCATCGAGTTTGCCCTGACAAGATATTGTTCGCCTGAAAAGTGATGAAACGTATGTCGAATCCCAGTTTAGAATCGTCTCAAACGCGGTTGACGGACTGGTTACGTCCTCACTTGCGTTGGGTGACGGTCCCAAGCTGGGTACTTTCGGCATTGTTTCATGGATTGGTTGCCGGGTTGATTGTGCTGTTGTCGCAACTGCCGAGCTGTCAAGCAGATATGGCGGGTGATAATGGTGAAGCGTTTCGCGACGTCGGCATCAGAACCCGACCGAGCGCAGCGGAAACAGAGAACGAAACAGAGTCCGAAAGCGAGGACTCTCCGGCTGAGTTGGCTTATGAGAACCCGCTCACGGCACAAGAGCCGGTCGTAGAGAATTCTCCACCAGTCGCCTTGGAACTTCCAAGCATGCAACTCGCTCCTCTGACAATTGGAGCAGGCAGCATTCCGATCCCAAAGATTCTCGCCAACAACGATTTGCTTCAACCGAGTGAAGCAGGAGGAACGCCGACGACATCTCAGGGGACAGGAGCCCCGGTCTCTGGGGGAACCTCTTTTCTGGGAATTGAGGATGTCGGGAAGCGATTTGCTTACGTGATTGATCGCTCGTTCAGTATGGACAATGATGGAGCACTTCAGGCAGCCAAGGCAGAGTTGCAGGCGAGCTTGTCTCGCTTGAATGAAACGCAGCAATTCCAGGTGATCTTTTATTCCGGAACAGTGAAACTGCTGGAGCCGAGAAACAGTCCCAATAATATGTTCTGGGGGACCGATGCTCAGCGAATGCAGGTAAGTGGCCGCTTACGTTCAATTTTGGCCGACGGCGGAACACGACACTTACCCGCGATCATGAAGGCACTTGAAGGCAACCCGGATGTGATTTACCTGTTGACTGACGGGGCATCGGAACAGGCACTCTCTGCGGCGGAATTGAACCAAATCAAAAAACGAAACCACGGTGGAGCTCGCATTCACTGTATTGAATTCGGACGATCTCAAGCACCTGCACTCGATGGAGCAGGAAATTTCTTGAGAGAGTTAGCGAAGCAGAATAATGGGCAGTATTTGTACCGCAACGTGAAGCGGACTCGCTGAGGAATCGGGAATTGGGATTTCCCGTTCCATGAAAATAGCTCGCTGTGATGACATGAATTTCAGCGAATAGGATTGGATGAAATGATGCAGGTAAGTTCTTCACAGCCGATCTCAAAGAAGGAACGCTGGATTTGGTTCAGCGTGACTTCGGTGGTGATGGTCGTCGTCGATCAATGGCTGAAGTTGTATGCAATTCAAAACTGGAAGGGGCTTCCGCCACGTTCATTTTTCTTTGATACTTTCCGGATCACGTATGCCGAAAACCATGGGGCGTTTCTGGGATTAGGCGGTGAACTGCCTGATGAAGCCCGGTTCTGGATTCTCGTGGTGACGAACGGACTCGTTCTGCTTGGTGTCTCTGCCTATCTTCTGTTTGGCAAGAACATCAATCACTATGTTTTCCTCGCGTTTACCTTGGTTGTGGCTGGGGGAATCGGAAACATGATTGACCGCGTTCGATTCGAGTACGTGGTCGATTTCTTCAATATTGGCATTGGCGGATTGCGGACCGGGATCTTTAATATTGCTGACATGGCAATTACTGCGGGGTTCTTCATGATGCTTCCGCTCGTTTGGTCTCCTGAAGCTGAAAAGGTCTCGGAGAAAGATTCCGTCACTCCAGAGGTCGATGGGGCTTCCGGGTCGCCTGTCTCGTGAATCAATTTCCGCAACAACGTCTGCTCTCTTGCATGATCCTGCTGGCCGCCATCAGCATGTTGATCCATGTTGGAGCAACCGCAGGCGTTGCTGAGGATCGGGTCACATATCGTCCTTCCGGCTCTCTGCGGCCGATTACCATGGTGGGTGATATCATTGATTCGACGGGTCGCGAGTTACAGATGATGACGCTGAACGGCAATCCGCAGCGTATTTCTGCAGACGACATCATCACAATCAAAACACATTACGACCCCTCCCATCTTGCGGGAATCGAAGCTTATACCGCAGGTCGATTAGAGGATGCCGCGTCGTATTTCATCACCGCTTATGATCGCGAGCCGCGCGAATGGGTCGATCGTGAAATCGCAGCCTGGCTGGTTCGGTGTCGATTACAACAAGGGGATCTTGCCTCAGCGATCGCCTCCTTTCGTTCAATCATCAATACCGATCCATACTCGCGACATTGGGGGATTGCTCCGCTGGTCTGGTCACCCATGAGCATCAGCGAATCTGTGCGGAAATCAGTTCGTTCAATGTTGGTCAGTTCACGCAATGGAGAGCGATTACTGGCTGCTTCGATTCTCTTGTTTGACGGTGTTTCCGGGAAGCTGGCGGAGCGAGAACTCAACGACCTGGCGAGTGATCCGAATCCACGAATCTCGAAGCTTGCGCGGGCTCAACTCTGGCGGGTAGCGATTGCGAAGAGTCAGGTGACTGAGAACATTCTGCAGGGCTGGCGAGATCAGATTGAGTTGTTGCCGGAACCGCTCCGACCTGGGCCGCAGTATTTACTGGGACGTGGATACGCTCATTTGGGGGAACCGCGACTCGCGGCTGCGGAGTTTCTGAAATTGACGATAATTTACACGAATCATGAGGCTCTCACCTCGCGGGCGACACTGGAAGCTGCCCAGGCAATCGAAAGAACGGGGTTGACTCATGAAGCGGATCTTCTGTATCGCGAACTTCTGATTCGATTTCCAACAACCTCGGAATCGACAATTGCCCGCGAAAAGCTGGCTGAAAATAGAACGGACTCGATCAACTCGAATTCTGAGTAAGTGAATGCTCGGAAGGATGATGAGATTTTCTCAGTCGGATTTCACTCACATGGCCAAGCGATTTCGATTTTTGATGACAACCTGCATGATGCTGGGATTCATTCTCGTTTCGCGCCCGGTTCTTGCTGCCGAGGGTGCGATTTTTGAAAATGGGCAAGTCAATCCACAAGCTCTTTTGCAAGCCGGAGGAGCGATTGGATACGTCATCATTGCCCTGAGCGTCGCAATGGTCGCACTTGTGATGGAACATTTGCTGAGCATCCGTAAAGGCTCTTTGATGCCGCGCGGACTCGCAGAACAATTACATCAAATGATTTCAGCGGGGCAGTTTCAGCAGGCTGATCAGTTGTGCCGTCAACGGCCGACCTTTCTGTCCTACGTGGTGATGTCCGGGTTACAGGAAGCGAACTTCGGATACAACGCGGTCGAGAAATCAATGGAAGATGCCTGTGTCGAGCAAGCAGCGCGTCTTTCCCGGAAAATCGAATATCTCTCGGTCATCGGGTCACTGGCTCCGATGCTGGGATTGATGGGAACTGTCTGGGGAATGATTCAGGCGTTTGCAGAGTTCACTGAAAAAGCGAATCCGATGCCGGCCGACTTCGCACCTGCTATCTCCGAGGCACTGGTCACAACACTCTTCGGGCTCTGCGTCGCCGTTCCCGCACTCGCTGCGTATGCGTGGTTCCGCAATCGCATCGATGAATACGTTGCAGAGACAACATTAATGGCGGAGCACCTCGTCTCTCCGTTGAGACGTTCATTGATTGAAAAACGAAAGGCGACGAAAACAAACCCCGGATCGGCGAGGAGCTAGCGCATGCGTCTTCCCGTCCGATCTCGTAAGCATGGACTTAAAGTCGACATCACTCCCTTGATTGATGTGGTTTTTTTGCTGGTGATCTTCTTTCTGGTCGCCTCACACTTTGCGAAAAGTGAACCGACAGAAGTCGTCGAATTGCCAACAGCGACTCAATCAACGGACGATGAAAATCCGCGTCGGCTCATCGTGACGGTGAATTCCGCGGGTGAGTATTTCGTCAATGCGGAGCAAGTTCAGATGGGACAGATTGAAGAGATGATCCAAGATGGGGCTGAAGGTGACCCGCAAACTTACGCCGTCCGAATTCGAGGTGACCGCACAACACCCTATTCTGCTATCGAACCGATCATGCTCATCTGCCCGAAATATGGAGTCACAAAGTTTGGATTTCACGTAATTGGCAAAGGATAGCAGCTAGTGATTAGAGCAAGTTTCATTTAGGTCTTCAGTGTCCCCTTTGTCCAGGTGAACACACCGGGAGATAAATGACTGCCACGGATGGAGCGATATGACTGCAGGCCACTTTTGAACATGCTGCTGAATTTTGTCTGCGGAACATGCTTTTCATGTGAAGCCTTTATTTCTGAGATCGACGAGAGTGAACACGTTCTTCATCATCAAAAAAAATTCCTAGACAACTCAAATCAAAATGCGTATCCCCCAGCAGCATGAACGTGATCACGACTTCGGAGCGATGACTCCGATGATTGATATTGTGTTTCTGTTGTTGATTTTCTTTGTGGTGACCGCATCTGGTGGAGTCCGGGAAGAATTGCTTCCGACGGAACTTTCCGCAGCCGGGGCGGTGGAGTCCGACATCACGCCGGTAGAGCCACAAGAACTGACGGTTGATATCTGGTTGAAGCTGATGTTTGAGGCAGAAGGCAAGAAAACACGCGTTGATATGAATGGGACCGTGTACGAGGATTTGGAGCGACTGAAAGAACAATTACGGGCTTTAGCGGAACTGGGGCCTGAAAATCCAGTGATTTTAGACATCGCGGGCGATGTCCCGCTCGGAGATGTCGTTGACGTGTACGACACTTGTCAGGCAGCCGGGTTCGAATCTGTCAGCTTCGCGGCGGACGCCCCAAAGTCCAATTGATCTAAATCGTTGATTCCGCGTATCTTTCCGGCAGTTTGTGCCGAAATGCCCGCGACCCGTTGGTCGCCACTTTTCGCCTGACACCAGGAGTGTCCGGCTAAATTCACGGATGACGACTCGTGTTCTTGAACTTTGTAATCGCTGTTCTGATGTGGTTTGCCTGCGTGGCTGACCTCGGGTGGACAGCGTGGACTGATCTCAGAATTGCTCCTGCGTTTCTGGATTTAGCTGTCGTCGTCGTTTGCCTGTTTTCTCGTCCACAATGGATTGTGTTCTGGGGTGGAGTCGCGGGACTTCTCTCAAGCGTTGTTCATGTGGAGCCGATTCCATTGTGTGTTATGCTGTTTACAAGCGTGACCCTCATCGCTGCCTGGACAAAACCGTCTGAGATGAAGCGACCGACGTTTGCTGCCACGCTGATTCGCTGTCTCTTGGTCCTAAGCGTTTTGAAAGTTGGCCGGATTGGAATTGTTCATTTTCCGGACACCAATTTTCTGGGAACGATCGGGATGGAGCAAATTGCTCAGGTCGCCTTGACGTTTCTGATTTCGATTGCCGTCTGCATGCTGTTCATGTTTCTTCATCGCCGTCATGCGTGGGAGTGATCGATGCAGAACCAACCGTTCTCCGACCTCGGCAGTTCTCGCGAAGATGCAAACCGCATTGGAAGTTCTCCTCAAATGCGGCTTGGGATACTTGGCGGCGTTGTCGTCGGGGTTGTGTTTCTGATTGGCATCCGTGTTTGCCATGTTCAGGCGATGATTGCCCAGCAGTTCATCTCGCCGTGGGAAAAGATACAGATTGTCGAAGAGACCATTCCAGCTCGCAGCGGAAGAATTCTCTCTCGCGATGGAGCGGTGCTGGCCTTCGACGAAACTCGCTACGATCTTGCTGTTGACTATCGTTGGCTGGAGGAACCGTTTGATGCCGTCTGGCTGCGGCGGCAGGTCTATTCTCGGCTCGATCGAAACCAACGCGATGATCCGGAAGCTAGAGAATTGATGGAGCAGGAGCTTAAGCGGGATCGTCAGGCGCTCTTTGAGAAACTTTCGAGTCTGACAAAGGTGCCAGCAGATGAGCTTCTGAGTCGAGCTGAGCGGCTGCAAAAAAGAATCGAACGCATGGTCGTCTCGGTGGAGGCCAGAAGGAGTGACTCCCTTGCAGAAAATGATCCTCAACCCCTTGATTTCAAACAGGGGCTAAGCGGAATTATAGAAACGATTCGCAAAGAACTGACGACTCCTCCGCGACGATATCAAAGCGATCCCATCATCTTAAAAGAAGAACTTGAACCGCACGTGCTTGTCGAGAACGTTCCATTGAGCGTTGTGGCGGCGATTCAGTCAACTCCGCATCGTTTTCCAGGTGTGCATGTTCAAAGTCATGCATCACGGATTTACCCGCTCGGTGATGTCGCTCCGCATCTGATTGGATTACGAAAAGCCTCTGCAGGCCGTGATCAAATTGCAGGGCAGGGGGGCGTCGAAGAAGCTTTTGATGACGTACTGACAGGACACGAAGGGACGAGAATTCACAAAGTCAATCGCCGTGGGGAAAAACTTTCGAGTGAGGTCTCGCAGGACCCGGTTGATGGAAAAGATGTTGTCCTGACAATTGATTCCCGCCTGCAGCGTACGGCTGAAGAACTTCTGGATCAAGCACTTTCGAATCCAGAGAGCGATCCGCAACCAGTCGGAGGTGTCGTGATCGCGATGGATCTCTGGACAGGCGATCTTCTTGCCGCCGCAGCGGCTCCGCGTTACTCGCTGCAAATGATGTTGAAGCCAAGTGAAGCAGAGTGGAAAGAAATCCTTGAGCATCCTCATCAGCCACTTTTCCCACGGGCAACGAAGATGGCAATTCCGCCGGGCTCCGTTTTCAAAGTCGTCACGTCTGCTGCGGCTCTGGAACAGGGGGAGGTGACGCCGGATGAAGTTCTGGAGTGTCGCGGATATTTGAATTCACCCGATCAGCTTCGCTGTATGATTTTTCGCAAGTATGGATTGGGACATGGAGAGATTCATCTCGACGATGCGTTGTGCCGCTCGTGCAATGTCTTCTTCTACGATCTGGCTCAGCGGATTGGACCGGATGTCCTCGTAGACTGGTCGTCACGATTTGGATTTGGCCAGCCGACCGGGATCGAAGTTCCGTTTGAAAGCTCGGGGTTCCTGCCGAATCCTCACGATCCCGAAGCGAGCAAGAAATGGTATCCTGGAACCTCGATGCAACTGGCGATTGGGCAAGGTGAGCTTCTCGCGACGCCACTTCAGGTAACGCGAATGATGGCCTCGATCGGGAACGGCGGTTATCTGGTGACACCGCGAGTCCGGATGGTACAATCCCGCGAGTTGCCCGAGACGGAACAGACATTGAAAAAAATCCCCGGACTCTCCGAACGTTCGCTGACGACGATTCGTCACGGTTTGGAAATGGTTGTCCATCATCCGCATGGAACCGGGGTCGCTGCGTTGACTCCCTCCATGACGATGGCAGCGAAAACGGGAACTGCGGAAGTGGATGGAAAACCGGATCATGCCTGGTTCGCAGGTTACGCTCCGGTGGAATCGCCCAGAGTCGCTTTCTGCGTCGTGCTGGAACATGGTGGTTCCGGAGGAGATGCCTCTGGTCCCATTGTGAAGCATTTAATGACCGAAATGATTGGGTTGGGTTTACTGAGACCGCAATGGAGCGAGGAAACGACCCAGGTTTCCGAGTATGGCGCGAACTGATAAAATCGAGCGTCAGGAAGCACAAGTGTTTGGCCTATCTCGGTTTACGAGAGCATTTTCAATGCTCATCGTCTCCATAGAGGCCACTTTCATGATGATCAAGACAATTCGCAACGAAACTAATCGCGAATACGATTTCAAAAGTTGCTCTAATCGGCGTCAATTCACTCGAGTCCCAAGGAAATCGCGTGAATTACCCTGCGAGATCACTGAGATGACCGATATACTCTAGGAGCGGTTTGTAAAGGCGAAGTCAAAGAGTTGTTCCCAAATCGGCGCTAAACAAATCGTCCGCCTGCCAACGGGGCCACTTAAAAATGTCCCACCTGTGAATGGGCCTCCGCATACGAAGCCCACTGAAGAAGAGGCTGATAGACAAGTGACAAATGCCAAGGGATTGAGAGCGAACAACCGGGTTCTCCTATCGAATCATCAAAGTTGTTGCTCTACTGACCCTGCCATTTGGATTCGCCAAGTCGACGGAGTGAATAGACATGCCCCTGAAAACCCAAGAAGTTGAAGAGCCAGCACTCAATCTGACACCGATGATTGACATCGTGTTGTTGCTGGTCATTTTCTTCATGGTCGGGACGCAGTTCACCGAACACGAAAACAAATTCGAGATCCTGTTGCCGACCGTCTCAGACGCTCAACCGCTGACTGCACTGCCGGATGAATTGATTGTCAATGTGGCGAACGATGGTTCAATTTTTCTGGGAGGAGAAGCGAAGACTGTTGAGGAACTGGAAAAGGATCTCCGAGCCGCGCGGGAACGATATCCAGAGCAGACCGTCATCATCCGTGGGGATGGACCGGGCCCGTATCAGCATGTCATGACGGTTCTGAATATTTGCAATCGGGCGAAAATTAAAAGTATCCAACTCGCAAATCAAATCAAGGAGGGTTGAGCATGGCCCTCGCAGCCATTGACTTGCAATCTGAAGCCTGGCATTTTGGGACATTGCTCATCGCACTGTTTCAACCGTTGCTGGTGTTGATTTTGATCATTGGGTTCATTCTCGCGTCCGCACATTTACTCACCATGATCGGAACTCGCTGGGGAGATCGTCGTACGGAATCCAAGGCGTTTTTCTTTTCCATCGGTGTGCATATTTTATTGGCCTGTGGGCTGATCGCCTTACTCCCGGAGTATCGGCAGCGAGTCTATGCAGACATCGTCAACCTGGACGATGAACCGATCAGCATCCAGACTGTGCCTGATCGAACAGCTATGGAAAAAGTCGATCTGGAAGGTGGCAACACTCCGGTCTGGGATCAGATCAAGTCGAGTCAGAATCAGGAATGGGAACGTTTCGAAGCTCCTCCACCGGACTTAACGAAGATTGACCAAGCACTCGACAAGCCGACCGAAGCTCTCGACCTGAAACCAGAACTTTCTTCTGATTCCGCTTTGCTCCCTTCTGAATCTCTGCCGGTGCCGCTGCAGGAAATCACTGCAGAGAAAGGAGCACTCCAGGAAGCTGCCGTTGATGTCAACGTGGAGACGCTAGAAACGCAAACTCGCGATGACAAAGAAACTTTCTCAGCTGCTGCGCAAAGAATGTCCCGTCCACTCATCGGGATGAATGAACTGAGCGATCTTGAAAAGCCGACTCAGGGAAGTGCGGATCGCCTCGCTCCTCAACTCACGCGAGATACGACATCGCAGTCACTGAATGCGACTGTTGCGCCTGAGGCAGTGCTGCAGAAGGCGCCAATTGATGAGATGATCGCTCGTCGTGAATCTCCCGCACCGGTTTTGCAGGAGAGTGACTTACTCGGCCAGGAGGCTGCACAGCCGACTGAGTCGGCGACGAGTAGTTCCCAGATAGATCCCAAAATTGCCAGAACCCAGTCGCTCAGAAATATCACAGAGAACGATGCCCCATCGATTGGACGCTACCGGCCATTAATGAAGCCTGAAAGTCCTAACCCGGATCGGACGGACATCGGTGCTTCGATCAGCAGCCTCGGACAGTTTGTTCCCGTTCCCGGCGAACGTCCGCAGATGGTTCTCCCCGATGAAAAGCTGATTGCCCGCACCGACATCAACAGTGTGCCGAATGCATATATTCTCAGGTCAGACGAACTTCGCCGGAAGGCGATTCTGAAGTATGGCGGGTCTGAACGATCCGAGCAGGCAGTCGACTTGAGCTTGAAGTGGCTCGCTTCGGTTCAGCATCCGGACGGGTATTGGGACGCCAGTAAGAATGGCTCTGGTAAGGTCGGCATCGACGACGATGGCATCGACAGAAAATTTGCGGGGCGTGAATCAGATACTGGAGTGACAGGACTCGCGGTTCTGGCGTTTCTTGGCAAGCTGAACACTGTGGATCAGGGGATTTACTCTCCCAATGTGACACGTGCTCTTCGCTGGCTCGTAGCGCAGCAAAAAACAATCGAATGGCCCAACGGCGATAAAACTTCGGGATACCTGGGCGGGAACGCGACAGAGTTTTCCGGAGTCTATTGCCACGGCATGGCGACCTTCGCGATTGCCGAAGCGTACGCCGTTTCGAAGGATAGCGAAGATGCTCAATTTTTAAGAAAGCCATTAGAACGTGCCATCAACTTTATTCTGGCGACTCAAATCAACGATGGTGGGTGGCGGTATGTCAAAGGACAGCCCGATGGTGATATGAGCATCTTTGGTTGGCAATTGATGGCTCTGAAAAGCGCTGAAGCTGCCGGAATTGAAATTCCGTTTGAAGCCAAACATCGCATGATTCAGTTTCTCGATTCTCGACGTGTTGGTCGTTATCGCGGCTTAGCAGGCTATCGGGCAGGCGAGGCCCCCTCACCAGCCATGACCGCTGAAGCCCTCTTTTGTCGACAGATGTTAGGGATCGATACCGACCTGACTGCAACCGACGAAGCAGTTCGATATCTGCTTGCCAACAGGCCGAGTCGGACGTCGCTGAATCTCTATTATTGGTATTATGGCTCTCTGGCAATGCACAAGCGGGGCGGTCGAGACTGGGAGCAATGGAACACCGCTCTCCGCGACCTGCTCGTTCAGGAGCAACGGACCGTCGGCCCACAAGCAGGCAGCTGGGACCCGCGCGGCGTCTGGGGAAACTACGGCGGCAGAATCTACTCCACCGCCGTCGCAACATTAAGCCTCGAAGTCTATTACCGTTACCTGCGACCATAGTCTCCGAACTTTCCGCAAAACGAAAGCCTGGTTAAAACCCCTCTGGAAGCTTATGGGATAGTTGGTTTTCTCAGTGTTTGACTGAGCAATTTCAGGTATCAGGGGGAGTTCTTAAAAGTGCATGGAAGAGTCAGTCGATGATTGAAAACAGTCTGTATTCACCGGGGCAGAGCGAAGCACCCCTCAATTTTCATAATGAGGTTCAGTATGTTTCGCGAAACGATTATTAGAACTGATCCTGAAACTTGAAATTGCTCTCTCAAACGTTGAGAAAAGCGGCTTTTCCAGAGGTTTTCGGACTGGTTCTAAACATTGAGTGGATTCCTGTACCGGCAGTCTGGCTCTTTTGCTTCCGTTCTTTTCTCAGCTGGCACCATCGAACTCGTCCGAGAAATAGAACAATAAGAGTGCTGGTGAATCGGCATCCGTCGCGTCGAGTCTATCTGAGCTGATCCACCCCTGGTAGTGGTTCTAGAGCATCTTTCGAATTGGTTTGCAGGTTCTGCCTCGTGGCGAACAGCATTTTTACTGGAGAAATGCGTTCTTCACGGGCACACGGTAGAGCAAACTGCTCTAGCAACTCTGATGTAGCATCTCATGGGCTGCACATTGCGAGCATTTTAGAGAGTCATAGGGTGGTTTTCAGAGGGATGACAGGAGTTTAAAGTAATCTAACAACCATGAGATAAATGAGATTTTTACACAAAATTCAGCAGGATGCTTCTAACCGAAACAATCGATAGAATTTTCCTGAGACTTCGTGCATGGGTGGTGTTTCGTTGATTCTGATCTCGGTTGTATGGTACAAGTAAAAGACATTGAGAGGTGAGAACCATGCTCCTCATGAAATTGCGATCAATCTATGGGGGCGAGGTCTTGATCAGATTTTATTATTACTGAAACACTCTCTTGCTTTCTGTCTCTGTGAAGAGTGCTTTTCATTAACAATGATTCTTTTTTCACAGGGCAGGACGCGAACATTCTTTCTGCAAATGCTATAGTTTTGATTCGTTGGCATTCCCAGTCTGTTTGCGAAATGTTTCTTTCTCTGCGGGCACTTTCTGATTATGAATTTGATTCCATTTACGGTCACAATTGATACGGAAGAGGAATGGGACTGGTCGGGGCCGTTTCCGGTTCGAGATTTGTCGGTTTCAAACATTCACCAATTGGGCCGTTTTCAATCGCTTTGCGACAAATACGACATTCGTCCGACGTATTTCTGCAATCATGCGGTCATTGCGAATCGTGCCTCAGCTGAAATAATTACGAAGCTGAGCGAATCAGAAAATGTTGAAATTGGGATGCATCTTCATCCTTGGAATACTCCGCCAATTCAATCAGAAACCGTTGGACCAGGCGAATCGTTTACACACAACCTCTCTCCCGGAGCACAAATCGAAAAGTTGCAAGCTACGTTCGATTCGCTGGTCGATGCCGGAATAACACCGAAAAGTTTTCGGGGTGGGCGGTATTCAAGTGGCGATGTGGTGCAGAAATTTCTGGTGGAGCACCAGTTTCTCGTTGATTCTTCAGTCTGTCCCTACACAAGTTGGCCTGATGATGGTGCTCCAGACTACTGTGATCGGGGGCTGGAGCCAACACGCATTGAGTTTGGAAGCGGCGAGGTCCTTTGGGAAGTTCCGCTTACGATGGTGACAACGCGTCGACCTTACGATCGCTGGTTGAAGATTTTTAATAGATTGGAATCTCCAGCTCTCGCGAAACTCCGCTTGATTGGAATATTGAATAAACTGGGAGTTGCGTCGCGCGTTTGGCTAAACTTCGAATGTGAAGAAGCTCATCGAATTGTCAAGTTTCTTGACATTGCAGCGTCGTCAGGCCTTGGACATTTGACCTTTACAGTCCATAGTTCATCTCTCTCTCCAGGCCCCGGTCCATACTGCCAAAGTGAGCAAGATTGCGATCGGATTCTGTTGGGAATTGAGTCTGTTTTTCAGGTTCTCCAAAGAGAGCCGATCTTTCAGCCTGCGACGATGTCCCAACTGGCAGGCCTCCTTGAGGAAAAATATCATGAAGGTTTTGGGAATTAGCCCCCTCGATAAAGACTCGACCATCAGCTTCATCGAGGATGGTCGAGTAGTCTTTGCCTGTGGAGAGGAGCGACTTTCGAGAGTTAAGCTTCAAGATGGCTTTCCTTATCGGGCACTCGATCTGGGATTTGAATTAACAGGTTGGTCACCATCCGAAATCGATGTGGTCGCCTACGCTTTTCTGGATGCGCACGGAGAAGCGCAGGCGATTGATAAGAGCGTTCAACTCGACGGGCAACGTGACAGCACTCAAGCCCTGTCAGCATCGTCAAGTTATCTTCGGAGTGCAGTCTCAAAATTAGAAAAATCTCCAACTGTCGATCCGATTCCTGGTCTGGATGCGTCAATGGAATTTATGGAGCGCAAACCGGCTTGGAAGCGGGCGATCTATAAACTTGCAGCGACTGTTCCTGCTTTCGATCGTCGCATGCACCGAAAAGAACTTGCCCGCTGGCGAGACATGGCTGTTGAAGATCATACGCTGCGAAATCAACAGCTTCTTGAGGGTTTGAAAAAGTATCACCTGGAAGGGAAACTGAAGAGATTCAATCATCATCTGACGCATGCGGCTAATGCCTTTTATTCGTCGGGCTATTCTGAGGCCATCGCGGTGCTTCTCGATGGGTACGGAACCGGTAATGCTGGTGCGGTCTATTCGTGCAGTCCTGATGGTTTCAAACTGCTTCATCAATTCAAATTTCCGTATTCGCTCGGTATTTTTTATGAGTACGTGACAAGCGCACTCGGATTCACCGCTGGTCGGCACGAAGGGAAGATTGTCGGACTTGCAGCTTATGGAGATTCCACGCTTCTTGAACCGGTTTTGAAAGCTCGTTTTGATGGCCTTGAAGAGGGTGACATCAGAATGCATGGTGCCTTGAACTACTTTTTGTCACGGTACTTTTCGCAGCACTTCTCAAAGCGAGACATCGCTGCGACGTACCAGAATGTTCTCGAAGATGTAGTGAAGCAAGCGGTCGAAGTTTGGGTTGACAAGACCGGCGCCAAGAACGTCGTCGTGTCTGGAGGAGTGAACGCGAATGTCAAACTCAACCAGCGAATTCACGAAATCGAGGGTGTCGATTCGGTGTTTGTCTATCCGAACATGGGCGATGGTGGCTGCGCGACCGGTGCAGGACTACTGGCATTTGAACGTGAAAAGTTAGGCTCTCTGGAAATTGACAATGTTTATTACGGTCCAGAATATTCCGATGAAGAGATTTGCATTGCTCTTAAGGAAGCGGGACTCGATGCGGACTTCTCCGTGAATACAGAATCTGAAATCGGAAAGCTCCTTTCAGAGAACCGGATTATTGCAAGATTTAACGGACGCATGGAATATGGTCCCCGGGCATTAGGGAACCGATCAATTTTGTATCCAGCTCAGGATCCTGAGGTAAATTTGTGGTTGAATCATCAGCTGGGGCGAACCGAATTCATGCCCTTTGCTCCGGCGTGCCTTGAAGAGCATTCGAAAGACCTGTTCCTCAAGACTGATGGCTGTGAAAAAACTGCACAGTTTATGACAATTACATTCGATTGCACCGAAAAAATGAAAGAGATGTGCCCGGCAGCAGTGCATATTGATGGAACAGCTAGGCCGCAAAACGTCTCGATGAAATCGAACGAAAGTTTTTACAAAATCATCAAGGCTTACTACGACATTACAGGAATTCCTGCGGTGATCAACACGAGCTTCAATATGCATGAAGAACCGATCGTCTGCTCACCGGACGATGCAATTCGAGCATTCCTGAAGGGCCGGATGGATTACTTAGCTATTGGTAACTACTTAGTTAAACACCCGAACCTCGCTGAGATTGATGCCGAAAGAACTCAGACTGTCAGCCATTGATTTGTTGAGCATTTTATTCTCAGAGGCAAGAGTAATGTGCCCAGCAATCTCAATGGGAATCGCGGTCGATCCGTTTTAATTTGCCACGCAATTTTTCTCATTCAGTTCCAGCAATCGAACTGCATTGGAAGGCAGTTTAGAAGGTGTGACGGGGTTTGAGGACTGAGGGGCAAACTCATCACGAGGAGAGACCGGGCGTCTTTAATGTTTGTTGTGATTGTGAAGGTCGTCTTCATCATCTCGCAAACTGCTCGCCACGAGACAGAGCGTAAAGATCAATATTGAATCGACTCGATCACATTAATTCTAACTGGTGTTCGGGTTCTGCCTTGTGGTGAGCAGCAGTTTTTCTGGTGAAACGTGTTCGACACGGTCACACGATAGAGCAAACTGCTTTTGCTCGTGTTCGGAAATAACTCTTTCTACGTATCGTGGTGCTTAAGGTTGCTTGGGATTTGTGGTCCAGACTCGACAGAGGATGCCTTGGTTGATGAATCCTTTGGGGGCTGTTGATGTGGTTGTGTAGTGTCTTTCGCCGCTCGTAGGGTTTTTGAATTCGAACAACGGTAATGTGGTTGCAGGTGGTTCAGGCTGGTTTGCTTGCATCGCGTAGAAGAGTGGTTTCCCTTCATTCGGAGTTGCAGATAAGTGTTGAGAGCCATTCGTCAGTGTTGTGTAAATCGGGATGTTTAGCGAGGTCTTTCGGTCTTGTGCGAAGAAGGCTAAGTCTTTGTTTTCGGGGTCTTTGTGATGGGGGGCTTGTTTGACGGAAGTTCGCAGGGCTAGTGACTCTTTGTTCTCAGCGTCTATTGTTCGATAAATTGGTAGCGGGAGTGCCAGGCGTTCGTCATCGAGGTCGAGTCGATACATCACCTGGTTGTAATCGTATCGCAGAGTTTGGTCTTTGTTATTTGTGAACGAATGGGTGTAGGTCCCCTCGAAATAGATAATGCGACCATCTTCCTGGTCGAACATCGGATGTTGTTTGGGGTTGTAGAAGCTGTAGTTGTTATGGGTGACGATCTTTTGGGCGTATTGCCACGGACCAAGAGGAGTGTCGGCCTCGGCGTACCAGATTTCTCCTAAAGGTGATGTACCAAAGAGTTCGAGCATGATGCAGACCCAGCGTTGCCGGTGCTCGTTCCAGTAAACCGATCCACCATGGCAGTTCACTGCGCGACCTGTGTTGAGGTCAAAGAGCCGAAACCGCAGGTCGTTTGGTTTTAGAAGACCTGAATTCACCAATGCCGCTTGTGATTTCATGTCGAGTGATGGGAGACCTTTCTTCCATGAGTATCTGACGGCTCCTTGTTCGTCGTGATCTATGAGCGGCTTGTTTGGGGTGCTTCCAGCTTTCAAGCAGGTGTAAGTTTCGTACTGCGACAAGTCCTTATAAGCTTCGGCGGTCGCGGGCACTCGGACAGTCGGGAATGGCAGGCAGAAATAGACATACTCCAGACCGTTCTCAGTCACTTTCAGCGGATGCCCATTCGGGTAAAGAGGAGTGCTCAACGGGAACGTTTTCACTTGTCGAAACTCTTCCGCAGCCACATCGAATTCAATGATCCCTCTTTCGTAGGTTTCTAAAGGAGGCTCGATTTTCGCGTAGCTGGCGAGGAGCTTTTCACGTAGATTTTTGTCCTTTAAAGCAATCAACCCGCCTATCCAGGTCGGACCTTTTCCGGGCATGTCAGCGGTCGCTTTGGCGAGTCCGTTGGGCGCTTTGAAATAGTTGAGATTCACCCCCACATCGGGTGAGAGTCCACCGTCGTTCGCGAGTTTTGATGTCGCACCCGGAACATCGAAAATTCCTAACGGATGAGCAGGCAGGTTGGTGTCTCCCCAGAACCAGTAAATGCGGTTGTTGAAAACCGTATTCACAACACTGTCTGAACCAAGCACCCCGGCATTCAGGGCTGGCTCTGCAAGCGGGACGTTGTCACCAAGCAATAGGCTGTCGCGGTAGATTCCTTCTCCAGTGACGCGATAAAGACGCTCAGCGATATTGAGTCGCTTCAGCTTTAAGACCGCTTTGCCACCGGGAGTGATTTCGAACGACTTTCCTTGAAAACCAAACCCTGCCTGGGGGGATTCGTACCCGTGGCTGAAGACTTTGAAATAGACCCGTTGGTTCATCAACCCCGGCTCGTGAAATGCCACGACGCCTGCAGAGTCGGTGACGAAGCGGATATTATTGACCGTGGTGAGTTCGACTAAGGGGATCCCACGATCTGTTTCTGCATCGACAACCGTGATCCGAAAATAGTCATTCGCGGAAGCAATGGGGTTGCCCAGTGTCATCGCAAGCCAAGTGAGAAGAATGGTCTTCGAAATTGTTTTGCTCATACGGTCCGGAGCCTGCGTGCGATATGATCAAGGTGAACTCTTTGTGTGCCAAACTGGTCGAGAGGGATCGCTCCACGATACGCTGGCAGCCGTCGGCACTCAACTGTTTTCCTTGTTCGCTCAGTTTCTCTGAGCGGCTGAGGAGATAGAGTCTTAAGTAGGATTGTATCAATTCAGGCCGGCTTCATTATCGAACGCTGTCAGCGAAGTGGGCGGTTTCGATAATTGCCGCGCGCTGCGAGGTAGAGCACGAACACCGATTCGAAAAAAATCTAGCCAAAGAGGCGATCCTGCAAGAATTGATGCTGTCGGAATCGATCACTGTCTCGAGAAAAAAATCTTCAACTTTCTGACACCAAGAGTGACTGGGATGGGTATCGTGAGTGACATTCTTTGTGGATCCTTGTTGTTTCGGCCTTTTTTTCAAAGAATGCCGAAACGGAAGAAGCCGCTTGGAGTTACACACAAGTCGGGAAGCGGTCGTTGATTTCAGAGCAGGGGAGCGACCTCTCAGTCATTAGAGATTTGGTCATCAGGTTGAATATGAAGAATCGAAATTCAAAAAATTCTCTGTTCGCAATCATCGTGGCGAGTCTGCTTGCGATTCATCCAGCAAATGTCTTTGGACAGGACGATCTCGAAGAAGACTTCGGTCCGCGCCTTCCATTTGCTGCGGTCGCAGTGAAAAATATCGATCAATCGCTAACGAATATTGCAGCGATGTTCGATGCCACCGGTCGGTCCGACATGACCGATATGATTAACGAATTCCTGACAGACAAAGCAGGGAATCTGGAAGGCGTCAGCCGTACCAAGCCGTTTGGGTTCATGTTCTTTCTGAGCGATTCGCTCCCCCCGCAGCCGGTTCGTGTTGCGTTCATCCCGGTCGATGACATGGATGCTTTTATTCGGACGGCTTCTCTGGGGCCAGCGAAACCGGAAAAAGTAGAAGGCAAAGAGAACGTCTACAAGTTTCCATTCGGGCGGCGAAATCGTGGCATCAATATGGTGGTCGAGAACGGTTATGCGTTTGCAGCGTCTGATGAATCGATGCTGGAAGATCTGCCTGATCCGGAACAGGTCGTACGGAGTATGGTGGCCCGTTACGATGTGAGCGCTTCTGCGATGCTGGGAAATATTCAGCCATTGATGAAAGATTTCTTCATCGCGACCCTGCAATCGAGTTCGCAGGCAGAATTGCAACAACGTGACGATGAGTCGGAGGCGGCTCACCAAATGCGAAAAGCGAGTGGTCAAAGCGTGCTGGAGTTGATGACACAGATTCTTCGTGATGGTGAACAGATCACAATTGGTTTGGAAGCCAAGCCTGAAGAAAAAATGGCTGCCATTGAATTACTCGTTGACGCCACTCCCGAAAGTGAATTCTCCGAATTCATGAAGAATATCGGCGGACGGAAAAGTATCTTCGAGCCACTCCAGTCAGACTCAAACCCGCTGACTCTGACGATTTCCTGGAAAATGGATCGTCGAGAGAAAGAGGCGATGATTGGTCTCATCAAAGGTTTCGAACTGGCTCTGGGTGAGCAACTCCCGGAGACGTTCGTGGCGTCAATTGGTCGCATCGCAGATTCATTGCGTGCGACTGCCGAGCAAGAACACATCAATGGTGTCTTTCAGTTTATTCCGATTGAACGTAATGAATTCGCTTTGATCGGTGGCCTCAAATTGGTTGGTTCGCAAACGTTTGGAGCTGCGCTCAGAGACCTCCTCTCTGGTGTTGGTGAGCTTGATGGGATCGAATCCGTAGAACTTGATGTTCATGAACATCAAAACGTGATGTTCCATCGTCTTGTTGCTACCAATGCAAGTGAGGAAGACCTGCGGATATATGGCGGTCATCCCAGTGTCTACTTAGGTTCTGGAAATGGAATTTTCTGGTTCGGGATCGGGGGAGACAAATTACTCTCCGAACTTGATTTCGCGATCGACCTGCTGCTCGAAACTCCTCCTGGGACTCTTGAAGGAAGTACCGCTCCACTTCAAGTTGTCTTCCGACTATTGCCCTGGATGAATTTACCAGCACGGGAAAACGCAAACCAAAATGGTCGTGAACTCGCGTTAGAAGCGATTGAGAAAGGTCAAGATGCGGTCCGGATTGATATTCGTCCGACAGAGACCGGGGGCCGGATACGAATGCAGTTTGAAGAAGGTTTTGTCCGGCTCCTCGGATTGACTCTGGCTCAGCTTTACGACCGGAGTCAACTGTAAGGTGCTTTCTGGTAAGTGCTTACTGTTGCTGGATCGTTGCAGGGGATGCTGCGGAGTCTAAAGCTGTTGGCCGGTTTTCTCTCTCCGGGCCAGTTGAGATTCAGGCACTCGTCGGAGTACAATCGGCGTTCAGTCGAACACGTCGTTATGAAGGCGATGTGACACCGTTTCCTGCAGGAGTCACCGAGATGGCAAACGATCAACATTCTGAGAATTCTCAGCCGAGCGGGATTTCTCGACGAGACTGGATGAGATGGTCCGCCTCCAGCGTGGCAGCGGCTGTCGCAGTCGGAAGTCAAGCAACCAGAAGTCAAACGGCTGAGGCTGCGAAAGATCAAGAGACGCAAGACAAAGCGGGCCCTGTTGCCAAAAATAATCGGATCAAGCAGTCTCTCGTTAACTGGTGCTACAACAAGGCGTGGCCGGATGTTGATGAGTACTGCAATGTCGCTGTGAGACTCGGATGTCAGAGCATTGAATTGATCGACCCGAAACATTGGCCGACTCTGAAGAAGCACGGCCTGACCTGTGCGATCTCGGGGAGCCATGGTTTTCAAACGGGCTTCAATAACCGAGATGAATGGGACGAGTGTCTCGCCAGGTTGCGCGAACGTATTCGTCAATGCAAAGAGTTCGGCGTCAAAAGCGTGATCACTTTCACAGGCATGGCAAACGGACTTTCCAAAGAAGATGGTGCGAAAAACTGCGTCGAAGGTTTGAAGAAAATTGCAGGTGATGCCGAGAAGAACGATGTGACTGTTTGTCTTGAGATGCTCAACACGCGAGACGATTCGCACCCAATGAAAGGGCATCCGGGGTATCAGGGAGATCATTGCGATTATTGCATCGATATTCTCAAAGAAGTCGGTTCGTCGCACGTGAAATTGCTGTTCGATATTTATCATGTGCAAATCATGGATGGTGATGTCATCCGCCGAATCAGAGAACACAAAGACTGGCTGGGGCATATTCACACAGCTGGAAACCCGGGACGAGCTGAACTCGACGATGTTCAAGAAATCAATTACCCCGCAGTCATGAAAGCACTCTTGGATGTTGGGTACACTGGGTATGTCGGGCAGGAATTTATTCCGACTCGTGACCCTTGGGATGGTCTCGCAGAGGCGGTTGCTTTGTGTGACGTTTAAGTCCACGCAATGAGCCTTTCTCGAGCCGCTGGTTTGTCCGGTGGTGGGGGGGCTGCCAACTTCCTATCAAGTCTTCCTGAGAGACGCGACACATCGTGAATGAGTTGTGTTGCTGCTGTCGTCATTTCACGTTCATTTAGTACGATTTATGTCTTCTACTCACACGGATGTCGAAACTCGAATTCATCAGCTTTCTGCCAGCGTGATCAACAAGATCGCTGCCGGGGAGGTGATTGAACGTCCTGCTAGTGTTGTGAAGGAGTTACTTGAGAACTCCGTCGATGCTCTCTCGACCCGAATCGAGGTCGACATTGAGCAGGGTGGTGCAGAATTGATTCGTATCGTTGACGATGGTGAAGGGATTCATCCCGACGATATTGAACTTTCCATTGCCAGCCACGCTACCAGTAAAATCGCCGATGCTGATGATCTGTTCAGCGTGCGGACTATGGGTTTTCGAGGTGAGGCACTGGCGTCTATTTCGGAAGTCTCACACTTCCGACTGAGGACCAAGCAGCGTGGTCAGCAAGTCGGCACGGAAATGGAGGTCAATGGTGGAATTGTTAAAGAGCCGAAAGCGTGCGGATGTCCAGAGGGGACGCAAATCGAAGTCCGACAGCTGTTCTGCAACACTCCCGTGCGACGTAAGTTTTTGAAGACGCAGGCGACTGAGTTTGGCCACATCTCCGAACAATTCACGCGTGTTGCACTTGCGAATCCGAACTTGCACATGGTGCTGCGACACAATGGCAAAACCGTTTACGAACTCCCTGCGACGCATCGATTTATCGAGAGACTAGAGTTGTTCTACGGCAGCGAACTCGCCCAAAACTTAATTTGGGTTGAAGCAGAACATGAAGGGACGCGGCTGTGGGGCTATGTTGCGCATCCGTCACAAAGTAAATCGACTCGTAAAGGGCAGTACCTGTTTTTGAATGGCCGCTGGATTCAGGACCGTTCATTGCAACACGCTTTGGGCGAAGGCTATCGCGGTTTGGTGATGATCGGTCGACAGCCGATTGCGTTTCTGTTTTTGGATCTGAATCCGGAACTTGTCGATGTGAATGTTCACCCCACGAAATCGGAAGTTCGCTTCCGAGATTCCCAGGTGCTGTACCGGTTGATGCTCTCAACTTTGCGCAACAAATTTCTATCGATGGATCTCGATTCCAAACTTTCCGTCGATCGTGCTCAGCCAGAAGCTTCCGGTCCAAAGTCGGAACCGCGAGAAATGCAGCGCGAGCTGGTTTCATGGGCGAAGAATCAGCTCGATGAACAGAAGGGGCATGGCTCGCTGTTTGAAGCTGTCTCAAAACTGGCTGGCCCAGAGGTTGGCCCTCCGCCGTCGCAACCTTCGGTCGATCAATTACCGAGCGAATCTTCTTTCGGTGGAACTTCGGGAACAGAGCTTCCAAATAAGCCAGGTGGCGTCACGCATATCGAGTCAATCGAAGCGGGCGAGCATCCTGCAAGTGCGTCTGCGGAAATTCGCGCGATGCAGATTCACGATTGCTATCTCGTCGTCGAATCGACTGACGGCCTCACAGTGATTGATCAGCATGCACTCCATGAACGAATCATGTATGAGCAACTCCGGCGACGAATTCTCTCTGGGGGTGTTGAAGTTCAGAAGTTGTTGATTCCGCTGACTGTTGAGCTTTCGAGTCGTGAGGCGAGTACGCTTCTCGATCAGGAGGATTTGCTGAAGGAACTCGGTCTGCATATTCAGGAGTTTGGCGGAAGTACGATTGCTCTGACCGGTTACCCCACACTGCTCGCCAAGGCTGACCCCAAGTCGCTTCTCCGAGACATTGTTGATCTGCTGGAATCGTCTGGTCGCAAACTTGAGCGACGTGACTTAATCGATGAACTGCTGCATATGATGTCTTGTAAGGCCGCCATTAAGGCGGGGCAACGATTGACCTTCGAAGAAATGGAATCATTGCTGGCCCAGCGTCATCTCTGTGACGACCATCACCATTGTCCACACGGTCGCCCGACCGCATTAAAACTCTCGCGAGATGAGCTCGACCGCCAATTCGGTCGACTTGGGTAATCCGAAGAAATCGCAACGGATCAGACTTTCTGGGCAGCCCCGCTTTTCTCTGCTTTTCTGTGGCGATAGGATATGTAGACGAATATCCCACCCAGCCTCGCCCTCCGAGCAGACCCTCCAACGGAATGGACATGCAGATTCCTCAGTTTGATTTTGATCCCCGGACACGTGTTGTTTTCGGACAAGGTACGCTTGCCCGGATAGGAGATCTTGTTGCCGAATTTGGCGGCTCGAAGGTTTTACTTGTCTCCGATCAGGGGTTGAAAGATGCCGGTCATGAAGACCGGGCGAAAGAGTACCTTGCCGCAGCGGGGCTCGAAGTCGCCGTCTTCGATGATGTCGAACCGAATCCGACGTCGGATGATATTGAGAAAGGTGTCGCGTTTGCCCGGAATGAGCAGATCGATTTCATCGTCGGTCTAGGTGGCGGGAGCAGCATGGATTGTGCGAAGGGGATTAATTTCCTGCTGACCAATGGCGGGAAAATGTCTGACTACAAGGGAGTCGGCAAAGCGACAAAACCGATGTTGCCGCTGATCGCGATTCCCACAACATCGGGCACGGGTAGCGAAGCCCAGTCTTTCGCCGTTGTCGCGGATCCAAAGACACATATGAAAATGGCTTGCGGCGACAAGAAAGCGGCCGCCAAGGTCGCGATTCTCGATCCGGATCTCACACTCACGATGCCGCGATCTGTTCGGGCTGCCACCGGGATCGATGCCATCAGTCATGCTGTGGAAAGTTATGTCACCCTCAAGCGTGGACCAGTCTCTCAGCTCTTCAGTCGTCAAGCCTGGAGCCTGTTAAGCCGGTCGTTCTTGAAGTCTCTACAGGAACCGCAAAATGTTGATGCCAACGGAGCGATGCTCTTAGGGGCTCACTTCGCCGGGGCTGCGATTGAAAACTCGATGCTGGGAGCAACACACGCTTTGGCGAATCCATTGTCCGCCCATTGCAACTTAACGCACGGAATTGCCATCGGAGTGCTGCTTCCCCATGTCGTTCGATTTAATGGAGCGTTGCCTGAGATCGCGAATTTGTACGGTCACTTTGCTGAGGATATTGGCTTGTGCGAAAACTCAGATCCAGAGGCTCCAGTGATTCTCGCAGAATACTTGACTCATCTTGTGCAAAAGTCCGAACAACCCGGGAGACTCAGAGAGTGCAACGTGGACGAGTCCCTGTTTGAGAAAATGGCAAGCGAAGCTTCTGAACAATGGACCGGGCAGAGTAATCCGCGACCAGTCGATGCCTCTTCGTTATTGGAGCTATACAAATGCGCCTATTAAAAACACCAATCGGTCGAGTTGTTGTGTCGGGAGGAGCTGTCCTTGCATCGGTGATGATGTTCGCGAATGCATCAAGCCATGCGGACGATGTGAAGCATGAGTCGTGGAGTTCTTTCCGCAATGGATTGAAAAATCTCGGCGTTGCAGCCAGTCCTTTGGCTGACGAACTCGAACTTAAATGGGAATTCAAAACTCCAGATGGAACCGCTTCCACGCCGGTGATTGCAGATGGGAAGACCTACGCTGCAACGTTGAGTGGTGATGTGCATTGTTTCGAGTTGAAAACGGGCAAAAAACTGTGGACGTATCGATCCGTTGAAATGGTCGCTGAAAACGACATCGCGCCCGGATTTAACGCTCCGCTGACGCTTGATGAAACGACCATCTTTGTTGGTGACGATTTTGGGACATTCCACGCGATTGAACGCGCGACAGGGAAGAGGCGATGGGCCTTCGAAACCGCAGGGGAAATCGTAGGCGGAGCTCAAATTGTCGATGGCAACGTGATCTTTGGGTCGCACGACGGCTTCTTATATTGCTTCAATGTGAAGAGCGGAGAGCAGGTGTGGAAGGCGGAAACATTCGGACCAGTGAACGCGACGCCGACAATTGTCGGGAAATACACATTCACGACCGGTTGCGATCAACCAGTTCTGAGAGTCTTCGAGATTGAAAAAGGGACAACCGCGAAAGAGGTTCCAATCGAAGCGCTCCTGTTGGCCTCAGCTGCTGCCACCGATAAAAATCTTTATTTCGGAACCGACGGAGGAGGCGTTTACTCACTCGATTGGGAAACCTCGAAAGAGGTCTGGAGCTTTTCAGTTCCAAAGCGGGAGCAACAGATTCGAACTTCTCCCGCCGTCACCGATGACCTGATCATCTTTGGCAGCCGAGACAAACATGTCCACTGTCTCGACAAAAAGACGGGTGAGTTGAAATGGTCTTTCGCGACTCGCGGGCGGGTCGATTCGTCGCCGGTGATTGCTGGTCAGCGTGTCTATTTCGGTTCCGCGGATCGGAACGTTTATGGATTGAATATTTCGGACGGGAAAGAGGTCTGGAAGTACCCGGCGAAGCAATCTATTTCAGGATCTCCCGCCATCGCGGATGGCTATCTGGTTATTGGGACTGATACTTCGAACGGGAAAATCATGTGCTTCGGTAAGAAGTGAGCGAGTCAGAACCTGAGCACCAATTCGAAAGGTGCCCTTGATAATCACTCACAAAGTGACTCGTGATCCTCGCTTGGTGATTTTCTGTGCCTGACCGTCGAGCGGTCTTTCGTTGCGGAGGGGCGCATTTATGGGGACTTCATTCATCTTTCGTCAAAGAAATCAGTAAGTATCAGCCTTTTCGACCTCAATTTCCGCGATGAAATCCCCGGTTTGAACTTCGACCCCGCTGGGAACGAGGTACTTTTTGAGTCTCCCATTGTGCTCGGATTCCAAATGAAACAGGGTGGAATCAACGAGTAACTCTGCGATTCGCTCTCCTGCGATGACTTTGGCGTCGGGGGGGACGAGCCAATTGACCAGGGAAACAGGCCGATTTTCTATTCCCAGGTCCGGAACGGTGACCTGCTGAATCTCATCGGGAAACGGGTCTTGCGTCATCTTCGCATCTTCGCATAAAAAACGTTCGGCAGATTCTGCGCGTGCCAATATGGAACGCTGCGCATCTGTATCACTCAACAGTATTGCAAAGGATTGCGATCAGATGAATTCGAAATTGCTCTCTTCAAGCCAAAAAATAGTTTCAACCTTGCCGAAAAGCCGTTTTGGGGCTCGATTCATTGATCAATCCGGCGAGAAGCTTGTGATTGTCTGGATGGCTGTCTTTGTTCTGCTGGTTCAGGGATGTGGATCGCAAGATGCCGATTCACAAGTTCAAACTCCACCGGTTCTGGAGGAGAACTCTTTGCCGACTGTCCCTCCAACTGTGAGTATTGATGTTCCACTACTGAAGTTGGACGATTCGATAAGAATTCAGAAGCCTGCGGAATCAGCCAAAATGGCGATGGTTGCGACACCGGGTAAAAATCATTCATCCGCCAAGGAGGCAAAGCCTGCCGCCAAAGGTTCTGTTGAATGGTTTCTTCAAGACATCGGCCGGTTACAGGGGATCGGCCAAGGTGGTACAGGCCAGCAAAAATCAAGCTCTTTGCTCAAGGTGATTGAACATGCCCAGCAGGTGATTGTCAAAACTCACAATCAACCGGAGCAGATCGAAAGCTTCAATACGGCTGTGGCTGCGTTGGCGAGTGCCCGACTGCAGTTGGCGATTGCCGGTGATCAGGTGCAGGTCCGGTTGCTCTCGGAAGATGCTGAGACGCTTTACAAAAAAGATCCTAAGTCCTTTGCCGCAGTCGAATCTGCGTTCAAACTGTTGCAATACACGCAACTGAAAGCTCAAAACCACGCTGCTCAAGATCCCAAGTGGGGACTCGCGTTTTCCAGACAAGCGAGACTCTTCACCGACAAGTTCCCACAAGAGGCAAATCGAGCTGCTATCCACTTGGTCGCTGCCGGAAATATCTGCGATAAGATTGGATTGGTTGAGGAAGCCAAAAGCTGCATGCTGATTGTTGAAGATCGGTTTCCAAGTTCTCCATTTGCGGAGCAAGTGAAAAATCCGTTGCGACGACTACGCTTGCCGGGGCAGGAGCTTCTTGAGTTTGGAGGTTCGACAATTGATGGCAACTTTCTCTCCGCGGATCAATTTCGTGGTCGCCCGACTGTCATTGCTTTCTGGGCTTCGAACTCGATCGTCTTTCAGGAAGACATGAAGCTGATCAACGATGTGATTGAATCCTTTGGAGGAGAGGCTGCCGTTGTCGGGGTGAACCTGGACAAGGAGGAAGCAGCGGTTGATCGATTCATCGAGATGACGAACAATCAGTGGCCTCACATTTTCTTTTCAGCCCCATCGAAGCGAGGCATGGGCAACCCGATCGCCAAGCACTACGGCGTGAGCATCGTTCCCTCGTACTGGCTTGTCGACAAAAACGGCGTTGTGAAAACCATCAATCTTGAGCCTGAAGACCTTCGTCAGTGGCTTGGCAAACTTGCGTTAGCTGGCAATTGAACAACTCCACAAGTTTCACAAGTGTGACACCACAAGAATTCATGGTCAGGCCCCGCGCGTTAAGCGAGGGGCCTGACTTGTTTCGAGATGAGCACATGACGGGGGACGGATTATCTCAGAATATCACCCCAGAATAGGCGATGAGCAGAAGCGATTAAGTACCGAGAACCTTGTTGATGGTCTCTCGGAGGACTTGACCTGAGCGTTGCAGGGCAGCTTGTTCTTTTGGCCAGAGTTCGATCTCGATGTGAGATTGTGCTCCGTTGATTCCGACGACAGTCGGCACGCTGATGCAAACGTCGCTAAGTCCGTACGCTCCATTTTGAAGAGACGAGACTGGAAGTATTCTTTCCTGGTCCAGAGCAATTGTGTGAATCACATCGGCAATCGAAGCTCCGACAGCGAAACCAGCTCCACCTTTTTTCTTGATGACTTCTGCTCCTGAACCACGAGTTTTCTTTTCCACTTCTCCGATCAGTTGAGAGGTAACGCCCGGATATTTCTCCAGGGGGAGCCCGGCGATTTGAGCATTCGACCAGATTGGAACCATACTGTCTCCATGCTCTCCGAAGATGGTGACTTGAACCTGACTGGGTGGGACAGCGATTCGCTGAGCGAGCATGCTTCGCAGGCGTGTTGTGTCGAGAACAGTCCCGAGGCCAATGATCTGCTGTGGTGGCAAATCGAGTTCTTTCATTGCCAGGTAGGTCAACACATCTACGGGGTTGGAGACCACAAAGACTTTGGCTTCTTTTTTGTAACCGGCTGACTTCAGGTCAGAGAGAATATTGCTGAACAATGCCACGTTTCGGTTGATCAGGTCGAGGCGACTTTCTTCCGGCTTCCGACGCAAACCTGCGGTGATGCAAATGATATCTGCATCCTGAGAGAGTTCCGGTCCGCCAGCCACGATCTTCTGATCAGAGGTCAGTGAGGCTCCGTGGAGCAGGTCAAGGGCCTGTCCTTCGACAAGGTCCTGATTCACATCGACCAGGGCGATTTCTTTGACGATCCCACCATATTGAAGTGCGGAGGCTGCACAAGAACCGACTAAACCACCGCCACCGATAATTGAAACTTTCATGAGTGCTTTCGTTTGTCTCTAATTCTTCTTGGATCGATGGCGCGATGCATCGTGATTGTCTTCATGCCGATCAATAAACCCTGCGCAGCCGTTGAGTTGGCTAGTCAAGGGGCCAGGGATCGAGTGGTCAGATTGAAGCAGATGGACTTCGCTGGACACCGCAGATCATAGAGTGCGGCGAAACAATCACTTCAAACTGCTCGTTTCCAACCAATACCTTGACATATCTTACCCAAATTTCCAGTCCGATACATCAGTGACAATTCTCAAAGTCGACAGTTTGTCCTGTCGCTGATGCTGCTGCTCTGTTTTAGTTTCGACCAATTTTGTGTGCAGCTTTGATGATTGTTGCGACATAACCAATTTCCTGGATTCACTTAACGACTTGCGAATGTAATCGATACGAAAGTTGAAATGAGATGTTCAGTCATTGACATGGCTACTCAAAAGGGTATTATAAATTTGCTCAAAATCGCTTGCGTTGTTCGTGGGCAAGACGAGTCGCCTTCACTCCGACAGTTGTCGGATGCGGTATTCGTCTATCCTGACTGCACTGCCTCCACTCTCGCTGTCGGTTTCTTCCACAGTGTCGATTACTTCCGCAGTAATTCTAGAAAAATGGAGCAGGACGATGTTCGGATTAGGAACTCCCGAGCTTTTGCTGTTATGTTTTATTGTGCTACTTCTCTTCGGAAAAAAACTTCCTTCAACGATGAAGTCACTCGGTGGGAGTGTTCGCTCCTTCCGCGAGGGGATGAATGAAGAACAAAAGCTTCTTCCCAAATGATGCGACGATTGACCCCTTGTTCCGCGGGTTCTATTCCGGAGAGGGCGTCGTTCTGAAGTCATTCCAAAATAAAAAACAGACAATCGATCATTGAAAATCAGGGTGTGAGGTGGAGTTATGGTATCGAGTCTTCTCGGGTTTATCCCAGGTGGCGTTGGCGTCCCGGAAATGTTGATTGTCGGGATTATTGCACTTCTTCTGTTTGGAAAGCGTTTGCCCGAAGTTGCCAAGAGCCTTGGCAAGGGGATCGTTGAGTTCAAAAAAGGAATTCAGGGCATCGAAGATGATGTTCGGCACGGTTCGAGTTCTTCTCATTCTTCGTCAACCTATGCACGTCCCGATGTTCAGGATGACGAACCTGAAATGTCGGCTCCGAAATTTGAGCCACCGACATTCGAGACTGAAGAGGCTAAAGAGACTGTGGAAAACAAAGAGGTGAAGGAAGAAGAGTCTCCTGCGTAGGTCGCTCGTTTTTTCGTGCCTTTCGCGTAACCTCCAGATTCTCGTCAACGTGAGCGGCAATGTCGCTATCGAGAGTCATCGTCGAGAGTCAAAGGGGGACGCTGTGGTCACGGGAAGTGTGGTACGATTTGAGGCATGAGCTTCAGCAAGATTCTTGTTTTCACAAACTCTTGTTTTTCACAACGGCAGGCAGCAGAGTAAGGATGACCAACTCATCGTAGCCCGGGACCATTGTCCCGGACGGATTAGGCGGGGCGATAGTCCCGGATTACGCAGAGTTCATTTCTTACTCCTCTCCTAAAGAACAGGCTGTTCACGAATGTCGCTCAACTGGTTGTTGATATGGACTGTCGCGATCAGTTGCGGGATGACGTTGATCAACCTGTTGAGGTTCCGCATCTCGAGTCTCGTGCGGCTGCTTCCAACGTTGTTCACAATCGGAGTGCTCCTCTTCGCATATAGCAAAGATCAAGATTCCGCCGGATTCTATGCCGGAGGTGTCTGGTTTGTTTTGATTCTTCTACCTGGAATTGCAGTTCAACTTTCGAACAGTTGTCTAAGCTCGCGGCGTTTCTATGCTGCGTCACTCTTTTCCTGGATTGCATTTCTGCTCCACCCGTTTAGCGGCATGCGCGAACAGACACGTTTGGTGAGAGCATTGTGGTTACTTTCCCGCCAGCGCGATCAAGAGGCCCTTGATCTTTTGGAGGCAATCAGCCGCAGGAATAATTCGGTAGGGAAGTCAGCATTTGTGATCTCAACGCGGTTGCAGGGACGTTGGGACAGATTTCTGAGATTGATTCAAACCTCTAAGTCACCTCAAGGACTTCTTGCAGATCCGCTGTTGGCCAATATCTATCTTCAGGCACTCGGCGAAACTGGGCAGACAGAATTGCTGATTGAGTCTTTCCGGCGTGGCTTGAACAAAAAGAAACGTGGGAACTCCGCGTTGATGTTGAATATCTCGCGGATGAAGCTGGCTGCGTTTTGTGGACGAATCGATGTAGTTGCCCATCTTGTTGATGGTCCCCTTGGCCATTTTGATGCGGATACAAAACGTTTCTGGCTGGCAACTGCAATGCAGGCCAGCGGTCGACTCGAAGATGGAAATCAGAGTTTCCAGAAACTTCAGTCTTCGAAGGACCGGCAGATCGCCATCGCTTCTCAGCGAAGGTTGGCTCATCCCGTTCGTGTTCTTCACCATCCTCCTGCAGGCTCGTCGTCGATCATGAGTGAGATCGAGTCTGATCTCGATCATGAAACCCGGTTTGCGTTGATCAGTTCTCCCGCTTCGAGTGCACACTTTGCGACATGGGGGCTGGTCGCAACTTTGGTCGGATTCTTCGTTTATGAAATGATCAGCGGTGGCGTCGGGCAGGCGGTCATGCAATCAACCACGCTCACAATGGTTGAGAAAGCGTCTCTGCTGCTTCAAAACACTTCCAGCGAAGAGAACCTGATTCAAATCGGTGCTCTCGTTCTGCCAACTGAGCTGGAGCCGAATTTAACGCGTCGAATTTTCTTCTCAGCGTTTCTTCACTTTGGTCTGTTGCACTTGTTGATGAACGTCGTCGGTCTGGTGATTCTTGGGCAGCGTGTGGAGGATGCATGGGGACCGATTTGGATGGCCATCGCCTATTTGCTTTGCGCAGTCCTCTCGATCTTTCTGCTGACAGTGATTCCGTTGGGAGCCACTGCTGAGAATCCTTATGTCCTCGTCGGAGCTTCCGGGGGAGTGATGGGATTACTTGGTTGTTTGTTGGGCTATTTGGCCTGGGGGCAAGTCCAAAAGCGGAATCAACTGGTCGCTGGCGAGTTTCGATTACTGCTCTTCATTGTCGCCTTTCAGATGGTGTTTGACCAAATGACACCGAACGTTAGCTCTGAATGTCACTTAATGGGGCTGTTGATTGGAATCACTTGTGGACTGGTTGCAGGTCTGGTCAAAAATGGATGGCCGCTGCGAAAGAAAATCCCTCAGCCCACTCTGCTTCGAGACTCAGCGCTCAAGCTTGATTGACAACCGTTCGCACGATGGTTGAAGTCACAGCTGAATTTGTCGGTAGAGCAGTTTGCTCTACCGTGTGTCCGTGAAGAACGCATTTCTCTAGGAAAAATGCTGTTCGCCACGAGGCAGAACCTGCAAACCAATTCGAAAGATGCTCTAATTCAATCGCTGATTGAACGTTGGGACTTCAAGAAGGCAATCTGGCGCAACTCTCCTCTCAAGGAACAATTCATGTCATCGTCTCCACTTGTTAAAACAGATCTTCCGGGCATTCCAGTCCGGCATGGCAAAGTGCGCGATGTCTACGATTTTGGAGATCGTCTGCTGCTTGTTGCGACCGATCGCATCAGTGCCTTCGACTGGATCTTGCCAACCGGGATTCCGGATAAAGGTCGTGTCTTGACTCAGATCAGCAAGTTCTGGTTTGACCGACTCAACGTCCCGCATCACCTGCTGAGCCTGGATGCACAACTTCTTCCATTGCCCGACGGA
Organism: Thalassoglobus sp.; assembly: GCF_048270125.1. Classification (NCBI taxonomy): domain Bacteria; kingdom Pseudomonadati; phylum Planctomycetota; class Planctomycetia; order Planctomycetales; family Planctomycetaceae; genus Thalassoglobus; species Thalassoglobus sp. Next base: position 52,626 of record NZ_JBLWTN010000011.1, read on the forward strand.
ACCGATGTGAACGGTTTAGAAGGACGATCAATGGTCGTCCGGAAATCGGAAGTGGTTCCGATCGAGTGTGTCGCTCGGGGTTACCTGGCTGGTTCTGGCTGGAAGGAGTATCAGCAGACCCAGTCGGTCTGTGGAATCAAGTTGCCAGCGGGACTTGTGAATGGCAGCAAGCTCCCAGAGCCGATCTTTACTCCAGCAACGAAAGCGGATGAAGGACACGATGAGAACATCTCCTTCGAGCGGATGTGCGAAGAGGTCGGCGAGGATCTGGCGACGGAACTCCGTCAGCGGACTTTGGACATCTATCAGTCAGCTGCCGACTATGCTCGGGGAAAGGGAATTGTCATTGCCGATACAAAATTCGAATTTGGGCAAGCTGAGGGAGAATTGATTCTCATTGACGAAGTGCTGACACCAGACAGTTCGAGGTTTTGGCCAGAAGATTTGTACTCGCCGGGGCAGGAGCAACCGTCATTCGATAAACAATTTGTGAGAAACTGGCTGGAATCGACAGATTGGGACAAAAATAGTCCTCCTCCTGAATTACCTGCGGAAATCGTGACTCAAACTCGTGCCAAGTATATTGATGCATTTCACCGTTTGACCGAGCAACCCTTCCGCTGGGAATGAGTTGCATCAAACGCTCTTGAGTCGAGTTATTGTGAGAGCAAATCAGGAGTCGCTGGAGAATTGTCAGTGATGTGCGCTATAATTTTTGAGTCTACCCTGCATGATAATAGGTTCTCCTATGAAAATATTTCCAGGTGCGTCTCTTCTTTGGTTGTCTCTTTTTGTCGGAATAGTTACCGCTGAAGAGAGCGTTCCGAAAACTTACCCGGTTTCCGTGGAAGTGATTCCGGAAGCGTTCACAAAGCCCGTGCCAGAATCGGTCAAGGATCTGCAAGAGATGCAGGACCACCTGACCTCGCTCATTCCGCGATTAAAGGAATGCACGGTCAATCTGCAGGTCGGCGGTGCGCAGGGAAGTGGAGTGATCGTCAGTCCCGAAGGCCATGTTCTCACAGCGGCGCATGTTTCCGGGCGACCAGACCGAAAACTGTCCGTGATCATGTCTGATGGAAATCGCTATCGGGCGCGGTCGCTGGGACGGAATAAAGTCCTTGATGCCTCCCTCGTGAAAATTGAGTCCGACCGCACGGACTGGCCGTATTGTTCTATGGCGGAAGAAGCGAGTAAGCCGGGAGACTGGTGCATGGTTGTGGCCCACCCGGGAGGGTATCAGGAAGAACGTGGGATGGTGCTGCGACTGGGGCGAGTGATTCTTGAGAATCCCTGGATGATCCAGTCCGACTGTGAACTCGTTGGTGGAGACTCCGGAGGTCCGCTCTTCGGGATTGACGGAAAGGTCATCGGTGTCAATACGCGGATTGGTGAAAGCACCGACCTGAATTTCCACGTCCCGATTGAGGCCTATACCCGTGACTGGGAGAGGTTGGTCGCCGGTGAAGATTTTCGGACTCACAGCGGAGCTTATCTCGGGGTTTCCGGAGTAGTGAAACAGGGAGCTCCAGGCATGGAAGTGACCAAGGTTTATCCAGGTGATCCCGCTGACAGAGCCGGGTTGCTTGAAGGGGATGTGCTACTCACGTTTCAAGCTCGGAAAATAACCAGCATGCAACAACTCGTTGATCTTGTTGGCGCAGAAGTTCCAGGAAGGTCAGTCAAGCTTGGTGTCCTTCGTGATGGTGAAACACTGGAGGTGACCCTGCGACTCGGGATGCGCTGGGACTGATTCTGCATTCAGAGACTTGCAGTGCCCGGCGAAGTAACACATGAAAATGAAAAGTAAAATGATTTTACGAATTCTCGCTTTGGCATTTCTTGCAAGCCTTCTGTCAACTTTTTCCGTCGCAAGAGCAGAGCAGCCAAACGTTTTGTTGATCTACACTGACGATCAGGGATCGCTCGATGCCAACTGTTACGGCTCAAAAGATCTCACCACCCCAACGCAAGACCATCTGGCAGCGACCGGGATTCGGTTTACGCAAATGTACTCTCCTTCGGCAATCTGTTCTGCATCTCGTGCAGGCTTGCTGACGGGGCGTTTTCCCGCCAGGGCAGGGGTTCCGGGTAATGTCTCTTCTGCTTATGGGCAGGCCGGGATGCCTGCATCGGAAGTGACCCTTGCAGAGATGATGAAATCCGCAGGATACCGTACGGGACATGTTGGGAAGTGGCATCTTGGATACAACGACCAGACGATGCCGAACGCTCAAGGTTTTGACAGTTCCTTCGGTCACATGGGTGGTTGCATCGACAATTACTCTCATTTCTTCTACTGGAATGGCCCCAACCGGCATGACTTGTGGAGAGACGGAACGGAGATCTGGGAGGATGGGAAATTCTTTCCCGATTTAATGGTTGATGAGTGCAAGAAATTTATCAGAGAGAAAAGTGAATCACCTTTCTTCCTGTATTGGGCGATCAACGTTCCACATTACCCGATGCAGGGGACGGAAAAATGGCGAGAGCATTACAAACATCTTGAATCACCCCGTCGAATGTATGCGGAGTTCGTCTCAACCATGGATGAAAAAGTCGGCGAAGTGCTCGACTTCTTAAAGGAAAGCAAACTGCGCGAGAACACAATTGTGATCTTTCAGTCAGACCATGGTCATTCTACCGAGGAACGTGCCTTCTTCGGTGGTGGGAACAGCGGTCCATACCGCGGCGCGAAAGGCTGCCTGTTCGAAGGTGGACTACGAGTCCCGTCGTTCATTTCGTGGCCTGGAAAATTGCCGCAAGGAGAAGTTCGAGAGCAAATGGTGATGGGGTGCGACTGGTATCCAACGATCGCAGATTTGTGCGAAATCGACCGCCCGCAACATCACCTCGATGGGCGAAGCATCAAGTCCGTGCTCTTGCAGAACGATAAATCCCCGCATGAGGAATTGTTCTGGCAGCTAGGAGCTGGCAAGAAACCTCAACTGGCGATTCGTTCAGGCAATTGGAAACTTCTCATAAATCCTCAGGATCGCAGCAAGAAAGGAGAACTCGGCCCGCAGGATGGTGTCTTTCTTTGTAACCTTGATCACGACCCAGGAGAGATGAAAAACGTCGCTTCCAAACATCCGGAGATTGTTGAAAAACTAACTGCTCGCATCGAAGCAATTCGCAAAGACTGGCAGTAAACTCTCGTTCACGACACACCTCACAGTTCACACACTCTTGTCCTAGACCTTAGACCACCCTTTATTTATGTCCCTTTTTCGCCCCGATGTTGAAGCCCTTCAAGGGTACGTTCCCGGAGAACAACCGCAGGAGTCTGGTTGGGTTAAGCTCAACACGAATGAGAATCCTTATCCACCTTCGCCGAAAGTCGTTAGTGCGATTCAACAGGCTGCTGAAGGTCGGCTGAATGTCTACCCGGACCCACTTGGACGTGGATTTTGTCAAGCTGCCGCTGAACTGTTCAATCTTGATCCAGACTGGATTCTTCCAGCCAATGGAAGCGATGAAAATCTCACGATTCTGGTCAGGAGTTTTGCTGACAAAAATGACCTTATCGCCTATCCCTATCCCAGCTACATCCTCTACGAAACTCTCTCCGAGATTCAGGGTACGCGTCACGCGCGGTTGCGACTCGAACCTGACTGGTCCTGGAATATCAAGATCAATCGACCTCTAATCGATCAGGCCAAGCTCTTGTTCGTTCCGAACCCGAACTCTCCATCCGGAAATCATTGGGATAGAGAAGTGATTCAATCGATCGTTCCGCCGAATGGAGTTCTCGTACATGATGAAGCGTACGGCGACTTTGTCGACGAACCTCACAAGTTGGAGCTTCTGCACTCTGAGGTGGGGAAGCAAATTGTCGTGACGCGGACCTTCAGCAAGTCATACAGCCTTGCCGGGTTACGCTTCGGGTTCTGCATCGCTCACCCGGACCTCATTGCCGGGATGCGAAAGGTGAAAGATAGTTATAACTGTAACACGCTGGGGCTGGCAGCTGCGGAGGCAGCAATTCGTGATCAGGCGTGGATGCTGGAAAATCGAGCCAAGATCCTTTCCACACGTTCGCGGCTTACGGAGTCCTTGAAGACTCTGGGGTTTGATCCCGTTCCGAGTCAGGCAAATTTTGTTTGGACAACACATCCGGCGTTGTCACATCATGAGATCTACGAGCAATTGAAAGCACGGAAGATCCTCGTCCGCTACATGAACTTCCCCAACGCGGCTCCTGAATCAACAACAAACCCAACCGGGAGAGTGGACGGTCTACGAATTACAGTCGGGACCGATACGCAAGTCGATGCATTCCTCGAAGCCCTTTCCGAGATTGTGAACAGGTTATAAAATCTCGCGAAAATGTCCGGTCTGAGTGATGTTATGAACTGAGTGACTATCAATCTCGGAAATAAAAGGGCATATTAAGAAGAGTTGGGCGTTTGCTGGTAATGTCAGAGGGCTTGGGCCTATTTCCCATGCTTGTAATTGCTCGACTCAATCTCACATGGGCAGGAGTGATAGTCGATGGGTTCTACAATTTTGACTCGAAGTCAATCGCGGGCAGTTGATGACATCGCAATTCGTGAATACGGCATCCCGGGGATCGTTCTCATGGAGAATGCCGGGCGGGGGATCGCTGAGCTTCTTTTGAAAGAATCTGCGACAGGGCGTGTGACGATTTTGTGCGGGGCCGGGAACAATGGTGGTGACGGCTTCGTCATTGCCCGGCACCTTGCTATCGCCGGGCTTCAAGTGACTGTCATCACCTGTACCGATCCGAACAGCTATCACGGTGATGCAGCGACGAACTTCAAAATTATTCAGAAGACGAAACTTCCGTTACTGAACCTGTCGATGCCTGAGAATCTGGATCGCTTGATTTCTGAGTTGCAAAATTCGGACTGGATCGTTGATGCTTTGCTCGGGTCAGGGACCCAGGGAGCGATTCGGGAACCATACTTGACGATCATTCATGCTGTGAATGGAATCGGAAAACCTGTGCTGGCTGTCGATGTTCCGTCTGGGTTGGATTGTGATCAGGGGCCGACGCCTGACGCAACGATTCAGGCCCGAATCACGGCGACTCTCGTCGCTGCGAAACCCGGACTGCTCACTCCTGAAGCGGAGGGATATGTCGGTCGTCTTGAAGTGCTGGGCATCGGCCTTCCCAATCTTATCCTGGCTCAAGTTCTCGCGTCGTAAGTGTTTGGTGTTAAATGGGTTGGCACGCAGCACTGTTTTCGATGTGGTGCATGAACTCAGGATCAACATTCGCTGTGAATTTATAAATTTTCATAAATTACCGTACGATTTTTCAGTCTGGCGGCAACATAATCATATGTAGTCCGTTTTCGTTGAATCGACACCTTGCGACGCTTCATGAGCAGCCCAACATCTCTGTCGGAGGCTTCGAGGAGACGTTGTTCAGGCATGAGTTGTTTCGGCATCAACAGAATGTGCGAGCATTTTTGAAGAGGATGAACGCATTCTGCTCCCTGTTGAGAAGGGTGAACAGTCGGGAGAGCGGTCTTTACTGACAACAAGAGCAATGAAAATGCTCAGATGATTTTATTTGTATCGGGATGAAAGTGGTTTCGCTTTCAGATCCAGAAGGTTTCATATCACAATCAGGAGGTCAAAATATGTCCACTGTCAAAAATAAGATATTGGTGCTGTGCGCAATCACAGTCGGTATCTGCTTGGGAGTTGCGGGGATCGGTGTTTCGCAGCAAGCCACTGTTTCCAAACTTGCTCCGCCAGTCACACATTCACCGAGTGATCTGTCACTCGCGTTTCGAGAAGTTTCTGAGAAGGTTCTTCCAGCTGTTGTTTCGATCTCAACAGAGACGCAGGCTCGACAACTCGACCAGGCGGGAACTTTTCAATCGCCAGAAGAAGAAATGTTCCGCCGGTTCTTCGGTGATGACGAACGGTTCAAGGAAATGTTCAAGCAGCCAAGACAAATTCCGAAACGGATGGGGGCTGGCTCTGGGTTTATCGTCAATGCAAGTGGGATCATTCTCACAAACTCTCATGTTGTTGAGGGGGCGGACCGTGTGACCGTACGACTCTCCGACGGTCGAGAAATTGAAGCAGAATCATGGAATTTTGATCCGCGTTCCGATGTCGCTGTTGTACGCATCGATGTGGATGAAGAACTCCCTTTCGTTGCACTTGGTGAAAGTGAAGCGATGCATATTGGAGACTGGGTGCTGGCTTTGGGTAATCCACTCAATGTCGGAACGACAGTGACCGCGGGGATTATCAGTGCAACTCAGCGTGCCCCGGGAATCAATGAACGGGAAGATTACATTCAGACAGATGCTGCCATTAACCCCGGAAACAGTGGCGGTCCGCTTGTCAATCTGCATGGTGAAGTCATCGGAATTAATACCGCCATTTCATCGCGAAGCGGAGGGTATGACGGAATCGGCTTCGCAATTCCATCGACAATGGTTCGCTGGGTTGCAGATCAGCTGATCGAAAGTGGAGTCGTGAAACGCTCTTATCTGGGGGTTCAATTGCAGCAGATTTCGAACGATCTTCGAGAACAACTGCAAGTACCATTCGGTCAGGGAGCGCTCATTTCTGATGTTGGAAGCAACAGTCCAGCTTCAAAAGCAGGGTTGCAGCCGGGCGACATCGTCATGGAGTTTAATGGCAAGAAAATTTCAAACCGAGACGATCTTGTCGACGTTGTTGAAAAATCGAAGCCAGGAAAGTCGTATCAGGCAGAGATCCTTCGTGATGGAAAGCGAGTCAAACTGAATGTTCGACTCGAACAAATGCCGAGTGATTACACTCCAGCGCTTAAACGTGGTCTCAAAAGTTCGCCATCGAAAGCCGATCCAGACAACGTTGCAATGGATTCATTAGGTATCGAAGTGGTCGAGCTGAATGCCGAAATTTCTCAGCAACTTGGTCTGGATGAATCCGATTCCGGGATTGTCGTCCGCTCCGTGAAACCGGGAAGTCCAGCTGAACAAGCAGGCTTATCAGTCGGTGATGTGATTCAGCGAGTCGGCACAAGGCCGGTCGATTCCATTAAAGGCTTCGGCGCTGCCATTGAGAATCTAACACTCTCCAAGGGGATTGTTCTCCATGTGAAACGAAACGGTGGTGCAGCGTTTGTTGTGTTGAAGTCGGTGAACTGATTTTTTGCAGTCACTCACTCGACTTTTTTGAACCGGCCGATTGGAAACAATCGGCCGGTTTTTTCTTTGAGGAAGCTGGCTTGCAAAGCCTACTCAGTCGCCTTCACCGCATCGGGCTGGTGGCTCACTTTCCAAAGGTCGCCTGCACGTTTGAACTGGTCCTGAAAGACTTCTCGGAGTTCGGATTCCGTCGGTGCGTGTCCTTTGTTCACTTCAGTGAAATACCAGTTCCAGGCCATTCCGGTTGCGTACGTCATAGCGAATGCCGCTGCTGCATTGGCTGCCATTCCGACCCAAGGGATAAATTTCAATGATTCCCGGAGGGCCATTCGAACTGCAACGCGTCCTCCTAATGCTCCGCTGATCTTGGCAATGGTTCTGCCGTCAATGGACTGCCCGTGCAGCTTGGCGAGTTTGTAAATCAAACGGCTTTGCAATCCCATGACCACCGGGATATCGACCCAGGGAGCCGGGACCGCTGCCGCCGTCGCTGCGAGACCTGACATTCCCAGTATCGTCGGCATTGTTTTCTTCTTGACCATGTCTGCTAATGGATCAAGGATTCGGTCCATCTGCAAAATCTGGTGTCGATACGCTGCGGGTAGGGCAGAGACGATTGCTCGTTTCAGGCGATCACTTCCGAACGTCGGTTGATGAAATCCTTCGTACGGCGGAGTCAAATCGAGTGGCACCGCACAATCGAACAGGCCCTCGAATCTCTCGTACTGTTGCTGGAGTGATCGCTTTAAGTTGGGATTGATGTTCTCTGGCAGTGGGGCTCGCGATTCATCGAATGGGTCAATTTCTGGATGCTGTTCACCGGGGTAAGCATCATGCAGTGCCGTGAGAGCCAGGATAACTGGTCGGTCAGGTGCAGATTTTCGAATCGTCTTCAGGGCTGCCAGCAATTCCTCGAGTGCGTGGTCCATCACGCGAACTGTCAGAATCATCAAGTGTGCCTGGTCTTCAAATTCGACGATATCCTCGATCGGGTCATAGTTTGCTTCACTCAATCCACGAGTGTCCAGGAATTTCAGGATCGGTTCGGATTCATTTGGAAACGCATATAGCGAGGAATATTGAGTTTGCGGTCGATATCCGCTTCCGATTTCAACTGATTCGACACCGGTCAATTCTCGAATGATTGACGATTTTCCACTCCCGGTTTTCCCGAATAGCCAAAGCACTGGAATTGGAGCTTTCTCCAGCACCGAGTCCTTGGCTTTGAGATACTCTTCATCATCAAATGGCTGACGTGAAAACCACTTTCCGAACATAACTTGCTTTCAAAATGTCGTGCGCGATCTGCGAGGCCACAACCAAGGTGGAGAAATCTTGACTATTGGTCGAGGTGTCAGGGGAGGGTGATCTCCGAAATTTTGCGAGTATGGCCTCGACTGATAGTTCTTATTTGAAACTGTTGCGATCAGAAAAACAACCTGCAGAAGGAGAACAACGAGCGAGGAGTCAGCTTCGCTCAAAGGCTGTTGTTTCATTCAGCTTGATCTGTCCCTTGAGGCGATGATTGCGTAGCAGCATCGGATCAGGATTGCAGCCTGAACTGTTGTAGAGCACGCTCGCAAGAGCATTACCAGGGAGCTTCCATCATACCGACGATTTCGTTGGCAAGTTGGTCGACAGCGTCCTGAGTTGCAGTCGCTAGCGATTGTCCCGTTTCGGGAGCAAAACTGGTGTGTGCAATGGCATGTGAGAGTTGCGGACCGATCGGAGTCGTTCTTTGTGCGAGTACTGTGCCGGTGCGATTGTCGATCCAGGTGACTTCAATCCCGATTGCCAGTTCGAGTTCGCGAGGGTCGTCGTAGCGGTTCTGGTTGGCAGGCCGCTTATCGATACTGATAATGTTTCCGATCAATCGAGTGTCCGCCTCTGGACCTTTTTTGATCCGGAACGGAGTGGTCAACTCAACTTTTTTCTGGACAGCTTCGGTGAGTTGGAGCTCGTACCCACGGCGATATGTGTCGTTCGTGAATGTTGGGATGTGAACCGAGCGAACTTCCGAACCAAAGGGGCTGCCCACAACATATCCACAACCCGATAGACAGACCGTCCCCATCACCGCGACTAGCAGCTTTGCGAAAGTCCGTCGTGTTGAGTTTGAGTATCTGTTCAAGTCAGTCAAACATTTTAGAACTGATCCTGAAACTTGAATTTGCTCTCTCAAACGTTGAGAAAAGCAGCTATTCCAGAGGTTTCGGACTGGTTCCAGCTAAAGTTCAAGTTCGCTTTCAAGCAACTTCTGTTTTCAGTGCTCGTGAAGGGGCGTTTTTATCAGCAAAAACGCTGATCTCCGCAAGACTGAATCTGCACATCTTTTGTGAAAATCTTTGAGGGTATTTCAATACTTGTCGTGTCCGCGAAGGTGACTTTGATGACTTCATGGACAGTTCTCCACGAGGCAGTTTGTAAAGACTAATATTGTATTCGCTCTAGAGTTCAACACGTCCTGGTTGTTCTTCTGAAGGGGTCGGTTTCAGCTGAGGTGGCTCGTCTGCTTTTCTTAAGAAGCCAAAAATACTGCGTTTCGATTTCTCATCTTCCTCAGGTTTCGTAGTGTTTGAAGGCTGCCGACTCGCTGATCCACCGGGGGCAGTTCGGGCAGAGTCAGGAGTTGCTTTCATACGTGCATCGGGAACGTGAGTTCGACGCGGGGCCGACTGTGCAGGAGCTGGCTTCTGACCACTTCCCCAAACCCATAAAGAATTCCCCGAGCGGTTTGATTTCGCTTCGAGCTCTCGCAGGACTTCCCGCGCCTTCTGGGCTTGCTGCGAGTTGGGATACCGGTTGATGATCAAATGGCAGTGGAGTGCAATCGATTCTGGAACGTTCTTGGCCTGATAGTAGATCACTTGTTGCCACAATCGGTCGATGTCCGCATTGTGGAGCTGATCAATTTCTGACTGCAACATTCCGCGTTCTTCAGCGGTCATCTCTGGGAAAATTTGGAGCATTGTTTGCTTCAAATCTCGAGCTCGATCCAATGCCGCTCCGTCGTATTCGGGGCCTTCATAGGAAGCGAGTGTCACGTGTGATCCCAGCAGGTAGGAATCCTTGAGATGGGGGCTGTCGGGGTACTGATCACGCAGGAGTTCGTAGAGGCGTTTTGCTTCGACAAAATTTTTCGTGCGTAAATTGTGATTCGCAGCCAACATCAGAGAATCATCTGCCAAGGGTCCCGTGGCATCATGCAGCCAGATCGACCGAAGGGCTTGTAACCCACGACCATCAGCATCGTAGATTGGTCGTGTTTTGTCTGTCAGGTTCGGAATGATTGGAAGGTCCCAAGCTGGCTTCTTTGCTGGCGGAGCGGTGGCCACGCTATCGATTTCTTCCTTGGAAGCGAGTTGGATTTCTGATTTGGCTTTTTTGTCTTGTTGCAGGTCGTTCGGGAAGTCGAGCCAGTAACGTGCGATTCGGAAGAGCTGTTTCGTGACTCGATCCATGTGCCGCGTCGATGGATATCGGTTCAGGAGATCATCGTAAGAGTCTTGAGCACGTGTGAATTTTCGCTGATGAAATTGAGCTTCGGCTCGCATGTACAGCGCATCTTCTTCGACTGGGTCTCCGAAGTTATTATAGAGATCTTTGCTCGCCAGATCAGACATTCCCCAAAAGTCTTTGAAGCGGGATCCGGCCGTTTCGTAGCGGACACGTCGCTGCTTGACTATAGCATTGAACGCCTTCTCAGCATCTGCATAGCGACCGTTATCAAAGAGGAGCTGTGCCTCTTTGAGTTCCTGATACGCCATTTGCAAATCGACCTCTGTCCCGCCTTGGACAGACTCGGTCTCCTTGGTGAAGGAGACACTTTTCAGTCCACGTTCGGTTGGCCCCATGATTTTTGCAAGGGGAGAACGTGTTTTTGCATCCGGCTGATCATCTGCGACTGCACGATGAGAAAATAGCGACAAACTCCCACAGCCGGAAAGCGTGATCGCTCCAGCGATAAGTGTAGATGCAGCAATTCTCTGCCAGGAATTTTTGTGTTTTTTATATTCTATAATCATCACACACCCTCGTGCATCAGGTGAAGGACCTTGCACTCGGAAGGGGGACGGACGGGACTGGGAGAGTCGCGTTCAGTGAACAACAGGTCACGGATCGTGGCAAAAAGCTAATACCCAAGGAGCTTCAGTGTTTTGGGACGTCTTCCCAAAATTGCCGAAACAACCGAGTTTAACAGTTTGCGTATCTCTCGCCGTTGTTGATCACTGATTGTCAGTCGGGACAACATGGCTGGATCACTCTCAATCAGCTTTCGAATGACAGCAATCGCACCAGATTGAACCTCAGTGTGTTGATACTCGGAATTGCCACATCTTGAACAGATCAATCCGGACTCGGAGACCCAAAAACGACTGCTATCCCCCAGAATAATCGGCGACTGGCAGATCGTGCAGGTTTCGAAGTCCGGAAGTTGCCCAATTTCGCGCAGCGTCATCAACTCAAAGCGGAAAATTGCGATGTCTGGGGAAGCTTCGGAACCTAGAACCGCCAGCGCTGCAGTAGCAGCCTCGTACAGTTCGTCATGAGGATCACCTTCTTCGGTAAGCGAATTCAGAAGCTCCGCGATGTAATAGCCGCCGTACAAGTGAACCAGACTTTTCGGTGAAGGCTTAAATCTTTTGATAAGCTGAGCTTCCGTCAGCAAGTCGAGGCCGGAAGTCGCCTTGTGGATGAAGACGACCCGGCATTCGGAAAGCAGGTCCAACGAGCCTTCGAAGGCACTTTTTAGCCGCTTTGCCCCTTTTGCCAGGCAGGAAATTTTTCCAAAGTCACGCGTGAATAAGGTGAGAACACGACTCGATTCACTGAAATCGGCCTGCCGAATGACTATTGCATCTGTCTTCTCCGTTGACATCTGTGCTCTGGCTTCGCTTGAGGAAATGAGGATCTCTGCCCGGATTCTCAGAGTACACTTCTAGAGCAGTTTGCTCTACCGTTTGCCCGTGAAGAACGCATTTCTCTAGCAAAAATGCTGTTCGCCACGGGGCAGAACCTGCAAACCAATCCGAAAGATGCTCTAGAGCAGTTTGCTCTACCGTGTGCCCGTGAAGAACGCATTTCGCTAGTGAAAATGCTGTTCGCCACGAGGCAGATCCTGCAAACCAATTCGTAAGATGTTCTAGATACCGGCCATGAATAACACAATCGCGGCAGGGCGAGAATTTTCCTGGTGGTCTTTACGGTCAGCCAGTTCGTCACACGTCGCTCAGCAGGAGCTATGCAATCTTGTTCCCGTTCTTGTCAACATTCAACAGGTCAATAATGTCCCGGCTGCGGAGATGCCAGCTTGCCCAACTTAATGGAGAATCGCCATTGATGTCGCGGATGGTGGTGTCTGCGCCCGCAGTGATCAGCATCTCAATGATATGCATTGGCAAGTAGGCAGCAGCCCGATGTAAGGGAGTCTCGGACCGAGTTCTTGCATCGCGCCAAAATGTTTCGCTCGTCACACCTGGTTTGGTTTTCGCGTTCGGGTCAGCACCATGATCGAGCAATAACTTCACAATTTGAGTACGATCAAGCTCTTTGTTCGTGACTGCTCCGTGGAGCGCGGTCTCTCCAGTAACGGCACAGGCACGATTGGGATTCGCACCCGATTCAAGCAGCAAGCGGACACACTCCAGATGGTCACCGTGTGTCAAACCTATCAGGACAGGTCTTCCCATTTTATTCGTTTGAATATCGGGATCGGCCCCGCGTGCAAGCAGGAATTGAATGACTTTTGGATGAAAGGTGAGTAGAGTTCCTGAACCGTATTCGTCTGTGGAGTTCGGATCAGCCCCTGCATCCAAAAGTTGACGGACAGTGTCGATGTCGCCGTCAAAACTCGCTTGCTTCAGTTGTAACGAATTGGTTGACATCTGAACGATCTCCCCAGTTACAGTTTCTATTCACTTTACTTCTTCAAAAATGCTCGAACAATAGAAAGAGAAGCACTCAAGTCACTAAACCGTGAATTCGTCAATGCGTCTGGCGTGGTCACGAAACACTTCTGCAAAAGTCGTCGCAGTCTCATACGATACACTCTTGAACCTGGCTGCCCGGACATGGCAAAAACATTGTGCGATCTCAAGAAGATGCTCAAGAAAGACCCCGAGGGTTATGCGTGCTATGTGGTGAACCCAACCCATTTCTGCAAGAAATGTAAGCGGGTTGCCAACAAGAAGAAGCGACTCTGCAAGCCTGCCAAGCTCGACCCTCCATCGACTACTGATTGAGAAGCGGTCGCTCGATCGGACAGAAGATGTTCGTATTTCTTGTGCCTGTGAAACTGTTTTTCTCTCGAAGTCGTATGTCCCGACGAGGCCGAACGCACACCTCCTTTCTTGAAAAGGTTCTCGGAAACGCTTTCCTCTATTCAGGCGGCTTCCTGTTCTCACTTTTTAAAAAATAATTTCCTCAGTCGAATTGCGTTGACAGGAGCCTTCGCGCTGGTAGCATGTTATGAGATTGAGACTCAGTCTCATCTAGAGCGTAGCCAGCCACTGATTGAATCTTTCTAAGGCAGCCAGCGAAGCTTGAGGACCGACTCCAATTGCATGGGGTAATTGGACTTACGTTTCACTGGTGCTAGGAAGATCACTCATGCGCACGCCATTCAAAAGAAGGCCAAGCTTCGGCTTTACACTTATCGAACTCTTGGTCGTGATTGCGATCATTGCGATTCTCGTCGCTTTACTCTTACCCGCAGTTCAACAGGCACGAGAAGCTGCTCGGCGAACGAGCTGCCGAAATAACCTCAAACAAATCGGGATTGCGATACACAACTATCACGATGTGTACTCCCAGTTCCCCAACGCTAACACCGGGGGAATGAGCTACTCCAGTCTTGAGGGATCAAGCCTGTTCACAAGTATCTTGCCAATGATCGAGCAAGCAAGTGCTTATCAGCAGTATGACTTCAACCAAGGGAACTCAGCCCCTGCCAATCAAGAAGTCGTGGGGCAGATGCTTCCCTTTTATCTTTGCCCGACATCTCCATTGCGACGGCCTGTTCCTGGCTGTGATGCCGACAATGGGAGAGCTCCGGGGAACTACGCGGTTTCTATCGGGACCAAGGATTTCAATCAGTACTGGTCCTTTTACGGGATGTCTCGCCCAAGCTTAGATGGAGCGATTGTTTATACAGATAGTTCTCCGGGAAAAACGAAGTTTCGAGATTTCACGGATGGAACAAGCAACACCATCATGATCGGCGAGACAGCGTACAATCTCCCAGATTACGTCTTCAGTTCTGGAGACTGCATGGGGCAACCTCGCTACTCCTTCACTTACTGGTCCAATCCATTTCCGGGGTCCACGGCGGCGACAACGGAATATGACTTTAACCCACACGACTTCGCTGACGACGGAATTTTCGATAGCAACTGGACACGTTCCTTCCGCAGCGATCATGTCGGGGGTGTGCATTTCGCATTCTCTGATGGTTCAGTTCACTTCCTCTCAGAAAATATAGACGCTGGTTTGCTCGACAGTCTGGCAACACGAGGCGGAGGGGAGGTCGTCGGTGACTTCTAAAACCTTCTCGGAAGCGAAGTACGCGAACGGTCTCGTAAGGATGAGCAATGTCTCGCAGAAAAGACATTCTTCGCGGAAACTGGAAGCGCGAAAGTGCTCGCGAGCCGTTCGGAAATTTATCCTTCCTCTCAGTTTGATGTTAGTCGTACTCGGTTTGCAGGGATGCGGTGGAGGTGACGATGGGCCTCAAAGGGCGGCTGTCTCAGGGGTTATTAACCTCGATGGTGAACCTCTTCAACAGGGGGTGATTCGATTTGTACCCGAAGGGGAGACGAAGGGGCCAAAGACGTCAGTACCAGTCCAGCAAGGGCGATTCGAAATTGACAGTCGCTCTGGTCCACTTGTTGGTGAACACCGTATCGAGATCGTGTCGACCGATGATGGCGGCTATGCCATGGATGACGAGCAAGCGATACAGGATCTTCGCAAGGCGAAAGTCAAAAGGATTCGGGTTGTCAAAGTCCCTGCGGTCTACAACTCCCGCAGCACATTGAAGAAGACTGTTTCACTCAATACGCCAAACGAATTTCAATTTGATCTGAGCAGTCAACAAAAACGGTAAGTGGCTCGAACTCACTTTAAGTGGTTTTCGTGATCTCAGTCGAAGCGAGCGTTTCGAACTGATCTTTAAATCTGGGCTTCGCTTCGCAGACGCTGCAAATCGTTCCAAATTTCTCAAATTCCTTAACCGGTTTCACACATTCTCAACACAGGAGCTTTTACAATGAAACTGCTTGACAGACAAAAGACTCTCTTACTCCTTACCTTCGTTTTTAACTTTCAAATGATGTCTCAATCCTCACAGGCTCATTTCATTTGGCTCGCACCCGAACAAGGGGAAGAGGCAAATGTTGTTGAAGTCTATTTTGGAGAAGACGCCTCGCCTGACGATCCGGAAATGCTGAAATATGTTTCCGGTATGAAAGCCTGGGCGGTTTTAGACGGGAACAAGGCTGAGGAACTTAAGCTCAAGAAAACAAAAGAAAATCTTTCTGTTCAGTTGAACTCAGCTCAGTTGCAGGGGCTTGTTGTCGCAACTCACGATTTGGGTGTCATGGACCGTGGTGATAGCCATTTTCGTCTGAAGTATTACGCAAAAACTGGTCCCGTTGCTGGAAGTAAATCTTGGGAATCGATTGATTGCTCCAAGCAACTTCAGTTCGACGTCATTCCTGAGGAAGCTCCGGAAGGTATCTTGCTTCATGTTCTCTTCAACGGAAAGACTGTCGAAGGAAGTGAAGTAAAAGCGAGTGGTCCAGGTCTCGACGAATTCGAAGGGACGACTGGAGAGTCCGGAACAATTTTGATTCCTGTCAAAGAGCCCGGCCTGTTCTCAATTCGAGCCAAGCATGTCGAAGCCAAATCGGGAACGCTGGAAGGAAAAGAGTATCCTGAAACTCGACATTACACCACGCTAGCATTACGAGTGCCGTCCGACTCTTCGAAGTCACTTGGGAAGAACCTTCAGCCGATCAAAAAGCCTGTGACGAGTTTTGGTGGTGCGATTCTTAATGGGAACTTGTATGTGTACGGCGGTCATACAGGTGGGGCTCATTCTTATTCTCACGATGCACAAGGACATACGCTCGAACAACTCAACTTGAAGACTGGAGAATGGAAGAGCATCGCGGAAGGTCCAGGTCTACAAGGTTTGGCACTGGTCTCTGACGGAAAACGACTTTACCGAATCGGTGGATTCACTGCAAAAAATGCTGAGGGAGAAGATCACGATTTGTGGTCGCAGGATGCCGTCGCTGCTTACAATTTGGAGAAAAAAACCTGGGAAGAACTGCCCGCGTTGCCAGAGCCTCGTTCTTCATTTGATGCTGCTGTCTTGGATGGAAAAATCTACGTAGTCGGTGGATGGGCGATGGCTGGCGATGCCGAGAGCGTTTGGCATGAAACAGCTTGGGTGCTTGATCCGAACGCCGATTCTCCAAAGTGGTCCAAGTTGCCAGCTCCACCGTTCCAACGCCGAGCATTGGCCTTGGCTGCCCATGACGGAAAAATTTATGCAATCGGCGGAATGCAGAAGGAAGGTGGCCCGACCCGCAAAGTTGATGTCTTTGATCCAGCCACCGGTAAGTGGTCATCGATTTCGGAAATTCTCGGTGAAGACGGGATGACAGGATTCGGATCATCGGCCTTTGCAACCGGTGGAAACTTGTACGTCACGACAATCAAAGGTGATCTGCAACGACTCGCTGAAGATGGAAAATCCTGGGAATTGCTTCGAGAAACTCCCACCCCACGTTTCTTCCATCGCATGTTGCCGGTTGACGAAAACCATCTTCTCGTTGTCGGCGGAGCAAGTATGGAAATCGGAAAGTTTGATGAAGTTGAGATCTTAGAGGTTCAATAATCCTCTAAGCATTCTCATCAATGCTTGTCGTGTCCGTGAAGATCACTGGCATGACTTCATAGACTGCTCACCATGAGCAGAACTTAAAGACCAATTTTAGAACCAGTCCGAAAACGTCTGAAATCGTCGCTTTCCTCAACGTTTGAGAGAGCAATTTCAAGTTTCAGGACCACCTCTAGCTTTGCTTTAGAGCATCTTTCGAATTGGTTTGCAGGTTCTGCCTCGTGGCGAACAGCATTTTTACTAAAGAAATGCGTCCTTCACGGGCGCACGGTAGGGCAAACTGCTCTAGAACAATCGACATTTAGCGGAGAAGTCATTTGCAAAAGATATTGCAACATCGAAGCGGCGATCATCGAGTCTGCATCAGAACGGTTGCCCTCAGCATCACATTGTTTTCCTGTTTGATTTTCTCGACGGATCAAGCAGCCAATGCCGCTGATGAATGGACATCGTTTCAAAATGGTGGAGAGATCAATTTTGATGAACAAGAACTCGGCTTCTCCGCTGAGTGGTCGGTTGCGATTACGGGATACGGACAATCAAGTCCACTTGTCTGGAAAGATCAAGTCTATATCACTTCGGTTTCCGGGCCGAACAAAGAACACTGCCTGGTGACGGCGTTCAATATTGCCACTGGCAAAGAGCTTTGGCAGTATGAAACGACGAACGCCACGCCTCAGGAAAACAACAACTACATCAGCAAGGCAGCTCCGTCTCCGGTTGTTGATGAACGAGGAATCATCTGTTTCTTCGAAGGTGGCAACTTGTTCTCATTATCTCACTCCGGTGAGATTCAATGGCAACGGAATCTGGTTGAAGAGTATGGTCCCATTGATGCACGTCATGGTCTGTCTGCATCGTTGGAGCAGCGGAGTGAATTTGCCTTCGTCTGGGTCGAACGACAAACCGATCCTTACCTGTTAGCAATCAATAAAAAGACGGGAGAGAATCTGTGGAAGGTTCCCGGCCTTGGCGTCACAAGTTGGGCAAGTCCTCGGGTGATTCCAGTGAAAGGTGGCGAACACCTTGTACTCAGCGGGATTGGTAAGCTCGCCGGTTTTGACCTGCAATCGGGAAAGCGTTTATGGGAGTTTGATGACATTTCCGGGAACTCGACGCCGACTCCAATGCCGGTTGGAGAAGGAACATTTCTGATCGGTGCAACGGTTGGTCGAGGGGAGTCAGAATCGGGACGGGCTGCGGAGTCCAACGGACTCATCTCGGTTGAACAATCTGATGCGGGAGTTTGGTCCGCAGCTTATGTGTGGCATTCAAAGCGAGCGACCAGTTCGTTCAGCTCTCCAATCTGTTCTGGGGATTACTGCTACTTCACCAATCGCACCGGAGTCCTGTACTGTCTCGACAAGATGACCGGTGAAGAACAGTACGCGAAGCGGGTGGGTGGAAGTCTTTGGGCAACACCGATTGTTCTCTCGCAAAAAATTCTTCTGCCTTTAAAAGATGGAAAACTAACGACCGTCGCTTCGGGGCCGAAGTTCCAGATGTTTGAGACAGCAGAGTTGTTTTCAGAAGAGCCATCTACGAAACCTGCAGAGAAAGCTGATGATGCTCCACCAGGTGGGGGAAATACGTTGTACGCAGCGGTCTTGACTGGTCAGAGAGTGATCGCCCGTTCCGGGGATCGCTTGTTTAGCATGAAGATCCGGGGAGACGTTTCAAAGTAAGCTTCAACCGCAAGCGACAGAGAAAACATTGCTCACCACTCACTACTAGAGCATCTTTCGAATTGGTTTGCAGGTTCTGCCTCGTGGTGAACAGCATTTTTACTGGAGATATGCGTTCTTCACGGGCAAACGGTAGAGCAAACTGCTCTAAAAAAATCATCGCTATGCCGAGTTATTCAGCGTAGCGATGATTTTTGCTTTTGAGTTATTTTTGATAGCTACTGAATTCGCCCGGGTGATTGGAATCCGATCGATTCAGAGTTGTTTCAATATCTCATTTTCAGATTGGTCTTCACGTTCAGCATGGGCAGAGGGTAGAGCAAGCGGTTGCCTCTTTGTGAGGGAGACTTAATAGATAGCCGTATTGATCCCAGCCATGATCCATTGGTTAATGATCTGGGGAGGAGAAACTCCTTCCGAGGCATGAGCGAATGTGATTTCGAATCCCGCTTCAGATAAAGCGTCGATCGCAGCCTGTTCGTCAGGGTTTTGGATCGGATCCAGGAAGAGGATTCTTCCATGGAGTTGATTCGTAATATGCGGCAACCAGTCTGCCCAGTTCTTTGGAAGTGAACGGCAAATCGCACCGGCTGCTTGGATCGTTTCGAATTCCAGTGACTGTTGCAGCACCAGGTGCTGTAGAGCCACGATCGCTCCGTCACCTTCTCCGAACAGGTAGATTTTTTGCGGGTTGATCGCCCAGTCTCTGTCCACAGAGAAAACCGCGTCACGGATTGAGGCCATTGAGGCATCGGGGCGACGAAGTTTCCAGTCGAATCGTCCGGGTAATCCACGCGGATGCGGGAACGAGGCACGAACGCCAAGACCGAGATAATTTTGATCGCTGATCGATGGGAACCAGTTCCACAAATCTCGCTCAGACCGGGACCCATCGTGGAGATAGGTAACCAGTGGATAAGAGTAGGTTTCTGTGAAGTTCTCTGTGATGTAAAGCGAGTAGCTGGAATCGAAGAGGACATCGGTCACACATGTTGAGACCGGATGCTCGACGAAAACTGAACTCGAATGGTTTTCAACGAGCCCCATCGGTTTGACTTTTTGTTGATGGACGTTGTTTTGATCTCGACCGTTGGATCGCTGCCACATTATGAATACCCTCCGTGTGTTTCGATTCGAGAGGAACGAATCGACTCCTTTTCCCTCCCTCCACCAGCTGCGGTCCTGCAGGGGGGATTGAGGCAATTTTTCGAAATGGAAACAGCCGTCCCGGGCATGCGGTGGCCTTCAGGTCACCATGTTTCAAAATCTGTTCTTCTGTAATTCTTAACTGGTACTTCAGCAGGCTGACGAGTTCGCTGACCGCTTTCACCTGAGCAGGTGTGGGGCCATTCTCTTCGAAGTTTCCGACTAAGCAAATGCCGATCCCGAAATTGTTAAATTGTCGATCTCCTGCATGTGCTCCGCTCAATTGGTCACGCCAACGAAACGTCGCCTGAACTTCACCGTCTCCCATGCCGTTTCCATTTCCGATCAGGAAATGGTATCCGATTCCGCGCCACGGGTTGCCTGATGCATCGCGACGCAGTGAATGTTCCTGATCAATGGACTCGACACTCCCAGAGCTCGTTGCTGTATGGTGAATGACGATGTATTTCCAGGTCCGGATCGGTTCATCTGCATCAAGATAGGTCTGTTCTTCGATGACAGGCGAAGCTGAAGAAACCTCCTGCTGTTTCTTCTGGGGCGACTCTGCACATCCACATATTGCCATCAAGTGAATCGCATAAAATGCGACACATGTTGATGTCCGAATATGGTCTGTGCAAGCTGTCATCGTGCTCTCCGTTTGTATTGCCCCACCGAGAGACATGTCAACTTGTGTTGAGAGAATGCCGTCACAATTTCTGAACAATCGGCAGCGATTGCGGCCCGGTTCGTTCCCCTAACCTGAATTCTGTGCAAGGATTACAATGTGGAGATGTAATATCATTCCGTTTTAAGTTTGTCCGAAATAATCGTCCGAATCCTCCATCTGCTGGCCGAGAACGGGCAGAGCCATGATATTGGTATTTGAATTGAACGAAGCGATCGTACTTTGGACCGCGCGACTCGCGCTCATTCTCTATCTTCTGAGAGGATGGGTCGATTTTCGAGGCTGGCGTTCTGGAGATCCACACTATTCTGCCAAGATTGCACGACGGCTTTGGACGGTCGGTTGCTGCTGCTTTCTCGCCCACGTTTTGAGTGCTTTCGCCCTCGTCCACAATTTGAGCCACACAGCTGCGTACGAGCACACGGCTCAGCGAACGGCTGCTGTCATCGGGATTCACTGGGGTGGCGGAATCTATGTGAATCATGCCTTTATGGTTTTCTGGGTGGCGGATGTGGTCCTCTGGTGGGTGAAAGGGCCTGCCTGGGCCTATCGATCAAGACTCTACTATTGGGGAGTTCAGGGGCTGTTCGCATTTATGTTTTTGAACGCCACAATCATCTTTGGTCCACGATACTGGGGGAAGATGACGATTGTGCTGGCTGGAGCCTTCGCAGTCTTGAGTGTTGTGGCTGAATGGCGGCAAAAATTGATGGCCAAAAATGACAACATTTGAGGTGGGGGTAAGTTTTCGGGGAAAGACTCTCCTTACTGATGAGCCTCATCGATGCGAAAACAGACTCAATACCGACACACTGAAACTCGAATCATTTCCCGATTTTCCATCGCGATTCTCGGCTGCACGATCCTCGGCATGGCGATTGGCAAGTCGTTACCGCTTGGCCTGGAAATTCAGGCGTTCTTGGCTGGAGCAATCGCCTTGTTCTTTTACGGCTACGAAGCAAGGAGAGATTTCAAGCTTCGCAAGGAGCAGAGTGAAACGTGTCGCCAACTTGCCGAGATGAGATTGGAGCAGCACACATTTGAACTCATCAGCCGCCAAGGCCGGGCTCACCGCGCGCGGCGATCTTCTGCAAGTGTGAAGTGAACAGCCGTGAACAATCGTGATGAATCTTGGTCGACCAGGATTCTGCGAGATCGAGCGAAAAGCAGGAGGAAGATTCTCATTCGCCCTGAAGCGTGAGGACGAGTTTTCTGGAACCGCCGTGGTTGCGGTGTTCGCATAAGTAGATACCTTGCCACGTCCCCAGGTTGAGCTGTCCGTTTGAAATTGGAATGCTGACGGAACTTCCCATCATCGACGCTTTGACATGTGCGGGCATGTCGTCCGGTCCTTCGCAGGTATGCACATACGGGAAGTTCTCCGGGACGATGGCATTCACTGACGACTCCATATCAACCAGCACATCGGGATCGGCATTCTCATTGATTGTCAACGATGCAGACGTATGCTTGATGAATACATGCAGCAACCCAACGCTGAACTCTCTGAGTTCGGGAATCGCATCCACGACATGTCGAGTGACAATATGAAAACCGCGCGGATAACTCGGAAGTGAAATCTGTTTCTGAATCCAGGGCATTGAATGTGGTCCACGTTTACAAAAGCTCAGTGAGTACAGATTGGTTCTATCAAATACGGTTCAAACTGGTCAAACAGGCGAGATGCTCAATAAGATGAGATTTCACTTCCGTTCTCATGCGTCTGTTCAGCATTGAATAAAGATGGGCAATCTCAAAACGGTTACGAGAAAAAAGATCTCTTTAGAATGTCGTAACTTTCGTCTCCTTCTGGCAGGGGTCTGTGAGGCCAATTCTGTAAATTTTCAGAATGCGATGAAGCAGGTGAGTCTGCGCCGTGAGCAGGGGTTGCTCATCAATTTCATGCGGCTCTTTTTTCTTCCGTCGGTGCTGATTCATCTTTTCTACTTTGGCGTCATGTACGTTTTGGCGTCACTATTGTGCCTTGGTAATTGTTGTTCTCTCAGAAAATGCATCTCTACCCGGTGTCGCAGAGGCTTGGCGAACCGGCATTTCAAATGTCGACGGAAAAAGAGTTGCATCTGTCGCTCGAGGTGTTGCGGCCGATGCCTCGTCTGGCTTTGTCGAAAACCAGAAAGAGTGGATGTCAAAAAGCAGAGTCACGAAACATTGCGACTCGCGACTGACCTGTACATGTTTGCGTGGACAATTGGCTTGTTGTGGTCTTACTTTACGATTTTGCGTGAGTTCACTCTTCAGCCATCGCGCTTTGATGTTCACATCATGTCGGGAGAGACAATCCTCGCTTTGGCGATCCCTGTGATTCGCATGTACGAGGTCTTTTCATCGAACGCCTCACTCCATTTTAAAGCTGTCTACAAAAGGCGAGAGCCGATGCGGGCTTTGGTGAATGTGCTTTGGCACTATGGTGAAGTCGTCATTGCATTCGCTTCTTTCTTCCTGATCGCAATCTGGTCCACAGGCGAAAGCTTTCGGATGCCTCCCCCAGGCGAGTTGTTCCTTCAACCGCTTTATTTCAGTTTTGTGACGATCACGACTCTTGGATATGGCGACTATTCTCCTGAGCAGCCGATCGGGCAATGTCTTGTTGTTTTTGAAGTTTTTCTCGGAATGGTTCTGCTCGTTGTCGTGTTGCAGAAGGTACTTGGGATCGTTGGCAACGAAAAATAGTTTCAAGGCGTCGTGAGTAAGCCCTGTTTTGTTAGGAGGGCTCATCTGTCAAATTTTGTCAGGAACTTACAATTCCTGTGAGGATCTTGTTTTCTCTGAGACTTTCTTCGTGATTTCTGGAACTCTGATCGTTTATCATCGTCTACTCAGGAGGGAATTACCGTTTCTTGAGGGATAAGAGCGATGAGATCATTAGCTTATGCGGTTTGTCTGGTCGCGAGTTCGGCTGGAGCGTTGTTGACTCCCGGGGCTTTGCAGGCACAGGGAGTGCTCGTTATTACGAACGAAAATATTCGACTCCCCCGTCCGACACCGCGCCCGCAGCCGATTTCTTATTCGCTGGATGAAGTGGTCGTCGAAGCGACGCTGAAGAATCAGCTGGCAGATGTGCAGGTCTCGCAAACCTTTCGAAACTCTGGAACGGGGACGATTCAGGCACAGTTCGTGTTCCCTCTTCCATATGATGGAGCGATTGATGCAATGACTCTGCTGGTCAACGGAAAAGAATTGCCTGCGAAGCTGATGAAAGCAGACGAAGCCCGCGATCGGTATCAGTCAATTGTTCGCTCTCAGAAAGATCCCGCTCTACTTGAATGGGTCGGCACGGGCATGTTTCAAACAAGCGTCTTTCCCATCCCGGCAGGGGAGTCCAGAACTGTTTCGATTCATTACAGCCAACTTCTTCGCAAAGATCATGAGTTGACGGAATTCCTGTTCCCTCTCAGCACAGCGAAATACACATCGACTTCGGTCAAGAAAGTACGTGTCCAACTCGCAATCGAAAGTGACACGAACATCAAGAACATTTACAGCCCGACTCACGATGTGAGCATTCAACGTCCCACCGGGAAAAGGGCAACTGTCAAGTATGAGAAACAGAACATCGTCCCGAGCTCGGACTTCAGATTGTTTTATGACGCAAAGCCGGGGGATGTCAGTGCGAGGTTGTTGACCTATCGCCCAGAGAGGGATGAGGATGGCTATTTCCTGCTTCTGGCGACGCCGGAAATCAAAGCGGATAAAGATAAGAAGCAGTCGAAGACAGTCATCTTCGTTGTCGACAAATCAGGCAGCATGGCCGGGAAGAAAATCGAGCAGGCTCGTGACGCAGCCAAGTTTATTCTCAATAACCTGCATGAGGGAGATCTCTTTAACATCGTCTCTTACGACAGCAAGGTGCAATCGTTTTTGCCTGAGTTGGAGGTCTTCGACAAACGTTCGCGTCAAGAGGCCCTGGCGTATGTGGATTCTCTTTTTGCTGGCGGTGGAACAAACATTCATGAGGCACTGACTACGGCGCTCTCTGGGTTGCAAGACAAATCACAACCGAGCTACGTCCTGTTTATGACTGACGGGCGACCAACCTCAGGTGAGACCAAAGAAGCTTTGATCGCAGAGGCTGCCCGCCAGGCAAACGGGGTCCGTGCTCGCGTGATGAGTTTCGGTGTAGGGTACGATGTGAACAGTCGTCTGCTGGACCGGATCTCGAGTGACCATCATGGCCTGAGTGAATATGTTCGGCCTGATCAGGATATCGAAGAGCATGTTGCGAAGGTCTTCAATCGCATCAGTTCGCCAGTGATGACGAATGTGAAGATCTCTTACGAGTTCGATAAGTCCAAGCCGGGAAAACCGGTCAATCGGGTTTATCCAGGTGGAGATGTTGACCTGTTCGAAGGAGAACAGCTGGTGATCGTGGGCCGCTATCGAGAGTTTGGGGCTGCCAAAATTCAACTGACGGGAACTGTTCAAGAGAAAGAGGAGACGCTGAGTTTCGAGGGCAAATTCACCAAGAAGGTTGGAAATTCATCGAATTCGTTTATCGAAAAGCTCTGGGCAACGCGGCGGATTGGGGAGATCATCGATGAACTCGATCTCAAAGGGAAGAACGAAGAACTCGTCAATGAACTGGTGATGCTCTCGACGAAACATGGCATTCTTACGCCGTACACTTCATTTCTGGCTGATGAAACGGTCCGGCCAGAATTGGCCTCGAGCAGTAACCGCAGACTGACGACTTCAAATTTGAGTGATTTGGAAGAGGCTGAGGGACGTGGAGGATTCCTGCAGCGAGGGATCAAGCAACGATTCAAAAACGCAAATAACTCTGCTTCCGACGCTTCTGAGTCGCTGCGAACTCTTGACGAATTCAAATCCCGACCTGCCTCCGGAGGAACGTTATCGGGGCCGGCCCCCGGACGTTCATTGTCTCGACAGCAGCCTTCGAGCCCGTTACCTCCGAGCGGCGGCGGTGCTGGATTTGGCAGTAGCGCTCAAGTGAATAGCCCAACTTCTGAAACAGCACCTGTGGACTATCAAAAAATCGTTCGCAAGGCAGGGACGCAAACTGTCTACAAACGTGGCAAGTTGCTGGTGACTCCGGAAACGGCTTCACTCGACCTGGAGAAGGAAGAAGACAAAGCCAAGGTCATCGAGATCAAACGTTATTCGAAAGAGTACTTCGAACTGACCGATGCCAACAGCACCGCAGAAAACGAAGTGCTGACGCTTCAGGAAGAGGACGAAGAATTACTCGTCAAATTCCGCGGGAAGATTTACCTCATCAAGTGATGGGGCTTGATCTGAAAGATCCACCATCTGTGGCGAATCGAGCAACTATGAATTCCAGTGATTTCAACCTTCATCCTCAGCTTGTGGCTGACTGTCATTTATTGGGGCAGTTCAAAGAATGCATTGTGCTGCTGCATCGGAATGCGGTTGTTCCGTGGTTCATTCTTGTTCCGGTAACTGATGCAGTTGATCTTCTCGATTTGCCGACCTCGCAGTTGGGGCGAGTGATGGAAGAGTGCTCAGAGATCGGGAAGTTCGTCCGTGATCATTTTGGTTCTCCCAAGTTGAATTTCGGTGCGATCGGGAATCTCGTTCCACAAATGCACTTGCATGTCATTGGGCGGTCACCGGATGATTCGTGTTGGCCAAGCCCTGTCTGGGGGAATTTGAGCGAGTCCAGAGATTACGATGTGAATGCAATTGCCGAAATTACGCACGCTTTGGATTCTCGATTCGGCTTAAGGGGCTGATCACTTCTTTGCTGCTCACTGCACTGGTTGAGTCTGTTTGAGACTCCCGTCTCTGCAGTGAGGCGATTAGAGCAGTTTGCTCTACCGTTTGCCCGTGAAGAACGCATTTCTCTAGCAAAAATGATGTTCGCCACGAGGCAGAACCTGCAAACCACTTCGAAAGATGCTTTAGAAATTTTCTTTTTTCATTTCTTTTGATCGTGAAATCTTTGATCCGTTATGATTTTCTCGCCGTTGACGAAGGTATATCAAAGTGATATCACTATGTTATCACTCTTTCGCAAGCGTTTTCTGGGTAGGAATCACTGCAATGATCAAAGAAAAAATGTTCAAACCGAATCCGGGCTGGGGGATGTTGGTGGCAGTCTTTGCCTTGTTTTTTGGAGGAGTGGGGCTGATCATCTGGAATGCGAATCAGTACAGCGTCATCGTTCCATTGATATTTGTTGGTATCGGAATGATGCTGCTCGCGTTCATCTCCCTGTTTGGGTTTCTTGCAGTCGCTCCCAATGATTCGCGGGTCTTGCTTTTGTTCGGCGATTACAAAGGAACTGTGCGAAGTTCCGGATTCTTTTGGGTGAATCCATTTTACTCCAAGAAAAAACTCTCCTTGAGAGTGCGTAACTTTGAGACTGGTTCGAGCCAGGGACATGACAAGAAAAACGACGCAGGAATGGTGATTGAAAAGGGAAGGCGTTCAGGCGGAAAGCCTTCGAAGGTCAATGACCGTGATGGAAACCCGATTGATATCTCAGCGGTCGTTGTCTGGAGAGTGACTGATACCGCTGAGGCGTTGTTTGAAGTTGATGACTTCGAAAATTACGTTGAAGTTCAGAGTGAAGCTGCCTTGCGAGTTCTGGCGAGTCGGCACCCGTACGATAGTGAAGATCATGAAATTTCACTTCGAGGAAGCACCTCTGAAGTATGCGATCAGTTGCAAACTGATATTCAGGAGCGTTTGGATCAGGCAGGCGTGGAAGTGATTGAAGCTCGCATCAGTCACTTAGCGTACTCACCTGAAATCGCCGCTGCGATGTTGCAACGTCAACAGGCTCAGGCCGTCGTGGCAGCTCGTACTCAAATTGTTGCCGGTGCAGTCGGAATGGTCGAAATGGCACTCGAACATCTTGAAAAAGACAAGATTATCGAGCTGGATGATGAACGGAAAGCGTCGATGGTTTCCAATCTGCTTGTCGTTTTGTGTAGTGATCGGCATACACAACCGGTGATCAATACAGGTTCGCTCTACAATTAATCTTGTTTGATTCCGTCAGGTTGGGCAGTGAGGAATGGCGGGCTCAACTCTTTTGTGAACGCAATGGACTCAGTGGTTTTTCATGACGCGTGAATCGTTTCTCCTTCGGACTGATCCAAAAATTTTGGACGCATTGCGTCAATGGGCGGATGATGAACTGCGCAGCTCGAATGCTCAACTTGACTTTCTTCTGCGAGATGCATTACGCAAAGCAGGACGGTTGCCTCAAGAGAAAAAACCTCCGAAGAAGAAGTCCTGAAATCGAATCGATCGTGTTCAGGAATTGGTTTGTAGGCTACTCGCCGGAAAGATTGATCGGAAACTTCTTACACAATAGTTGAGGGATGCAAGCTGGAAGAGAGACAGGAAAAAACGGAATGAAGTCTCTTTGAGATCACTGAGAAAGTCACCGTGTCGATTTGTTTCATCCCCGCTATTCATGTTCTTGATTTTTCAACATGCGAAGACTCTTTCGGTTCTCAAGTTTGGAGCTCTCTTCGTTGCCGCTGACCAATTGTGGGTGAGTCAGAATGAATTCCGGAATCTAAATCATGTGTTCAAAAAAATCCTCTTCAAGTCGCGTGACAAATGGCCATGAGTATGGTTAGCATGCTCGCTAAGGACGGAGTCGCCTTGAGCCATGGAGGGATCTTTTTATGTCTCAGGAAATTTATCATCCCGGTTTACGAGGGGTGATCGCTGGTGAGACAGAAATCTGTCGTCTTGAAGATGGAATTCAATACCGTGGATACTGCCTCCACGACTTAGCTGAAGGTGCGACTTTTCTTGAAGTTGCTTACTTACTTCTGTTCGATGAGCTTCCCTCAGAAGAACAATACGCAGATTTTCTGAGCATCTTGGCTGAAGAGCAAAAGCTCCCCAGCATCATTGAAGAAGTCTTCGAGAGAATTCCTGTCCACGTACCTCCGTTGGAAGTACTGCGTACGGGAGTTGGCCTGCTGAGCCATTTCGATCCGCAGTCGAGTGAAAACTTGATGCTTGCCGGGCATGATCAAACCATTCGCTTGCTGGCCCGATTACCACTGGTGATTGGAGCATGGCATCGACTCAGACTCGGTTTGCCGGTCCTCGCTGCCAAGCAGGAACTCAGTTACATCGGCAATATGTATTACTTGCTCACTGGGAATGTTCCCAACGCACTGTTTGAGCGTGCTTTGGAAGTTGCATTCATCACGTGTGCTGAGCATGAATTTAATCCGTCGACCTATGTCGCAAGAATCGTCGGGTCGACGCGCAGCAATCAATACGGTCCGATTCTGGCTGCGATGGATGCGTTTATCGGGACGTCGCATGGTGGTGGTGATGATCATCCACTCGATGTTCTTGATGAAGTCGGTTGCCCGGAGAACGCGCAAGCCTGGGTGGAAGGTCTCAATCCGGAAACTCCAATTCCCGGGTTCGGTCATCCTGTCTACAAGGACTGCGACCCTCGCGCGACGA
The DNA here is from genome assembly GCF_048270125.1 of Thalassoglobus sp. Classification (NCBI taxonomy): domain Bacteria; kingdom Pseudomonadati; phylum Planctomycetota; class Planctomycetia; order Planctomycetales; family Planctomycetaceae; genus Thalassoglobus; species Thalassoglobus sp. Next base: position 81,624 of record NZ_JBLWTN010000011.1, read on the forward strand.
TTCTGGAATCCGAATGTGAGCGTCTGGCGAGTGCGTGTCAGCGCATGGACATGGAAACACTTGCCGATTCAATCGAACAAGCTGTCTGGAACGTTCGTAAAACTCCACCGAATGTCGATTGGCCGTTGTGTCGGCTGCTCTCCTATCTTGGCGTGGAGCGAGACCTGTTTCGGTCATTATTCGCAGCAGCACGGATCGCCGGTTGGAGTGCCCATGCTGTCGAACAGTGCGAAACAAACGAAGTGATTCGTCCTCGTGCTCGCTATCGCGGCGCCGAAGATTGTCACTTCGAGCCACTGCGACATCGATCTGAGTAAAACCAGCCTGTGAAGATCACTTTCACGACTGCATGGGCTGAGCGTTGCGAGGGAGTCAATCCAAACCCATTTTGGAACGGCGTTTGATCTCAATGGCTGCGATCTTGAGTGGCTGCGATCTTAATGGTCGCAATCGTGCTTTGTATGCCGAGTCTTTTCCCCTGCGTTTTGTTTGGCTTGATTCAATTTCAACGTCGGCGATTCACCGAACAGTTCGGAGCGGGTTGCACACTTGAAGTGTGCAGCTAAACTGGAACGAGATCGATCAATTCATCCTTTGGAGTGCCAATATGCTTCCGTGTTTCAAGCTCGATGCGCTAGTCGCCTGCTTTGTCCTGATCGCTACAACATCGGTTTCGATTGGTGGTGAAACTGTCGACCTGTTCAACGGGAAAAATTTCGATGGATGGGTGCAACATGGCGGCAAGGCGGAGTACACAATCGAAGGTGATGTGATCGTAGGAACGTCCGTTCCGGATACCCCAAACAGCTTTCTCTGTACAGAAAAGCATTACGGCGACTTCATTCTGGAAGTCGAATTTAAAGTCGATCCCGGACTCAATTCGGGGGTTCAAATTCGCAGCAACGTGTACGACGAAGATCGTGAAGTTGAAACAAAATCTTCAGACGGGAAGACTCGAAAAAGAAAAGTCGCAGCTGGTCGTGTCCATGGATACCAGGTTGAGATTGACCCATCTCCAAGAGCCTGGTCGGGTGGGATTTACGATGAAGGACGGCGTGGTTGGCTGAACAATCTCGAAGGTGAAAAGAACAAACCTGCGCGGGAAGCATTCAAGCAAAACGAGTGGAATCATTACAAAGTCGCAGCCATCGGAGACTCGATCAAAACGTGGATCAATGGCGTTCCAGCTGCGGATCTGAAAGATGATATGACCCCCTCTGGTTTCATTGCATTGCAAGTTCATGGAATTGGTAAAGATCAACAAAAAGTCGGAAAGCAGATTCGTTGGCGGAATATCAAGCTGCAAGAAGTGAAGATCGCAAAAGCTGACAAGCAAAAAGAGGGCAAGCAGTACGTTGAATACAAAGGCAAAGCGGGACCGGGGAAGGGGAAAAAGGTTGTTCTGATCGCGGGTGATGAAGAGTACCGGTCGGAAGAAGTCCTCCCGCAACTCGGGAAAATTCTTTCACAACGACACGGATTTGACTGCCGCGTTGTCTTTCCCATTGATCCAGAGTCCGGACGGATTGATCCGAATTACGGAAAGAACATCCCTGGGCTGGAAGCTCTCGAAGATGCGGACTTGATGATCATTTTAACTCGTTTCCGCGCATTGCCGGATGACCAGATGCAATACATCGATAACTATCTGAAGAGCGGGAAGCCTGTCATCGGGATGCGCACGTCGACACATGCCTTCAACTTTCCCAAAGAGAGCAAGTGGGCACACTACGGCAACTACTACAATGGAGAGATGAAAGAGTGGCAAGATGGTTTCGGACGTCTTGTTCTAGGCGAACACTGGATTAGTCACCACGGAAAACACAAAGTTCAAAGTACTCGAGGAGTGATCGTTGAGGAACAAAAAGATCACCCAATACTGCAAGGTGTTGGAAAGATCTGGGGGCCAACCGACGTCTATGGTGTACGACTCCCTCTCCCGGGGGACTCTCAACCGCTCGTACTTGGACAAGTCGTCAATCGCAAAGGAGATGCCGAGGAAGGTGACCCACTCTACGGAATGCGAGAGACAGATACCGAGCCCGACAAGAGTAAAAACTCACCCATGATGCCAGTCGTATGGACGAAAACATACGAGCTTCCCCACGGCAAAAAAGGAAAAGTTGTCAACACCACGATGGGCTCATCAACTGATTTTCTCAACGAAGGTGTACGTCGCATTCTTGTGAATGCCGCGTACTCTCTCACAGGTTTGGAAAACGAAATTCCAGAGACCGGAACAAACGTTGATATCGTCGGTGAGTTTGAACCGACAGCTTATGAATTTCGCCGTGGCGACTATTGGCCCAAACGTAACATGCGTGTTGAGGAACATGAACTCAACTGAGTTCGCTCACTGATAACACAGGAAAAACTCTCTGCTCAAGTTGAGGAGAGAGTTTTTTTGTGCTCTGAACTCTCGCATTTTTTGAATTGTCATTCGCGATCTGCCTCGCAGCGTGGAGCCTGCGGTATTGAGTAAGCGATCTTCATAGCTACGAATACACTTACACTGTAAATGCTTGAGTTCAAGCTTCCGGGGGAACTCCCAGAGACTTACCGCCGTCGATGGTTACGGAAGTTCCGGTCACCATTTCTGCAGCGTCGCTGACGAGATACAGAATCGACTGCGCGATCTCGTCTGGACTGATCATGCGATCCAATGCGCGAGCTAAGGGACTGGCGTAGATAAACTTTCGGACTGCTGCTTCTCGGTCGGAAAATTCGCGGAGTCCTTCTTCCATGATCTCGGTCTCTCCGACTGGTCCGGGACAAACGCAATTCACGCGAATGCGATCTTTGGAATGGCATAATGCCAGACTGTGCGTGATTCCCACGACTGATTGCTTGCTGATGGAATAGACCGGGTCGTGTGCCCTGGGCAGGATTCCGGCATTGCTGGCCGTGTTGACGATGCTTCCACCGCCGACTTTCCGCATGTGAGGAATAGCGAATTTCGTCCCGAAGAAGACGGCTTTCACGTTTGTGTCGATGCAGCGATCCCAGTCTTCCTCTGAGACGTCATCGATTTGTTTCACCATGATAATCCCCGCATTATTAACGAGAATATCCAGCCGACCGGTGGCACTCACAGCACCGTCGATGAGAGACCTTAGCTGGTCGAGATTTGTCACATCGCAAACCTGTTCATGGATTCCCAGCGACTGAAATTCTGCTGTGGTCTCGTCGCGAAGCTGGACATCGCCAGTGAATACGTTGGCTCCGGCTTTGGCAAGACGAATTGCTGTCGCCTTTCCTATTCCGCTACTTGCTCCAGTGACAACAGCGGTTCGATTTGAGAGATCAATGTTCATGTTGAGATTCCAAGGATGAGTTCATTCTCCATACGATGAAATTTTGAGGAGAATTGAAGTCTCTGGCGAGAGGATGTGCAGGTGGCTGCGCGCTGTCTTATCGGGCGGTCCAGCCACCATCGACGGTGACCATGCTGCCGGTCATGTAACTGGATGCATTGCTGGCGAGGAACAGGGCTGCGCCCTGAATTTCCTCCATCCTGCCCCAACGATTCAAGGCGACTGCCCCTACGATGAATTTCTTGGCCTCTTCAGAATCGGCAATCGGTTCGTTCATAGGGGTAAGGAATGGACCAGGACAAATGGCATTGCATGTCACTCCGAAATCAGCAAGTTCGAGTCCCAAGCCACGTGTCATTTGCACGACAGCCCCTTTGCTCGATGTGTAAGGTGTTCGGTTCGCTAAACCGACCAATCCCAATGTGCTTGCCAGGTTGATGATTCGTCCGTACTGGGCTTTCTTCATGTGGGGGATGACAGCTTTGTTGCAAATCCAGGTTCCGGTGACGTTTGTTTCCTGAACCTCTCTGAACTGTTCAAGTGTCACGTCTTCGATTGATCCACGAATGTTGATTCCAGCACTGTTGATGAGAACGTCGATGCGATTTTGATCGCGAATCGTCTGATCGACGACAGCTTGGATCTCTTGCGATTTCGTGACATTGGCTCCGAATCCGATTGCTTCGGCTCCATACTCGTTGCGAATCTGCTCGGCTGCTGCTTGTGCTTCAGCTTCATTTCGACTCACGAGGACAACGCTTGCTCCTGCACTGGCAAGTCCTTCTGCCATCGCCTTGCCTAAGCCTTTCGATCCGCCAGTGATGATGGCGACACGGCCAGTCATATCAAAGAGCTTGATTCCGGGTAACATTTTCTCTCCAGTTACACAAAGTTGACAAGGGGGTTCTCGACAAACCTGATACGATCAACGATTCTTCACTCGTTGAGCGTCCTCCATTTCGTAGTTGATGACCTGAAGCAAATCTGCGCAAACGAACATACGAAGATTGTATTGTCTGGTGCGATGCTCAGCGTACCTTTTTGCGACTTTGAGAACCAATTTCTTGTGACGAACTTCAAACCAGAAAAGCCTGAAATGTCGACGGCTCCCGCCTGGGTTCAGTCGGTTGCGTATGTCGTTACGTTTGGGGCATTGATGTGGTTCGAGTTACCGGTCTGGCTGGATGAACAGACACGAGTCGAACGCCTCAACGGCTGGATGTCGGGGAATGATCCTGACTGGTTTCCGTTCATCCCATTCTTAGTGCTCTTTCCGTTTTGCTGGATTGGGTTTCGTCGCCGAACGGATGCATCAGGGCTGAAAGAAAAGAAACGCTGGTTGGCAGAGTCGCCGGTCTCGGAGAATCGTTCTCCACTCCGAGCATGGTCGATGGCGCTGGTTGTCTTCATCGTCGCTTTCGGGATGAGTTGGAACGTCGGCAAAAAGTTCGATGGACTGCCACCTGCCTATCATGATGAATACAGCTATTTAATTCAGGCCGAGACATTCGCAAACTGGCGTTGGTCTTCTCCAAGCTTTCAGCCGATGCCGGAACTTTTTGACCAGATGCATGTCTTGAATGAAGGCAAGTTTGCGAGTCGATACTTTCCCGGAACCGGACTGTGGATTGCCCCGTTTTTTGCACTGGGGCTTCCATGGCTGGGGCACCAACTGGCTCAGGGCTTCGCAGCGATGATGCTCTTCTGGAGTGGTCGAGAACTCTCCAACAGTGGAACCGGACTTCTCGCCGGACTGTTGTTTGCTCTCTCGCCCGGTCTACTTCTTTTCAGCAATCTTCTGTTAGCTCACCATCCGACACTCATCGGTCTCACTCTCTTTTTATGGGCTTTCTTGCGAATGATGCGGACCAATTCAGTTCTGGCTACGTTGCTTGCCGGGCTTGGGCTTGCGTTCGCAATGGTCTGCCGACCGATGACGGCCGCCGGATTCGCTTTGCCGTTTGGAGTCTGCTTCGTCTGGTGGGGAGTCACAGGTTGCTGGCCTTTTATGCGGATACAAAACTCTGCAGCTATAATGAAATCACCTGTAAGACGGTGTGGGCGTCTCGTCGTGATGGGAGTCCCGCTGGTTCTCGGCTTCGTGCTGATATTCGTTCAGAATCTGGCAATTACAGGAAGCGCTTTCAAAACTCCGTATCAGGTTTATACAGAGACCTACACTCCGCGACATGTTTACGGATTCAACAACGTCGAAAGAGGTGAACAGAATCTCGGACCGAAGGTGATCGACAACTATGATCGCTGGGCTAAAAATCTGACACCTGAACTCGCTCTTGCAAATGTTCAAACCCGTATTCTCAATAGCTGGCGATGGACCTTGGGAGTGGTCCCTTTGTTAGCTGCCGGTCTGATATTTTTGTTGACTCTTCGTGCTGGCGATCATCGCTGGGGGCTGATTGGTCTTGCGGTTCTCAGTCTGCATCTGGCACACATTCCGTACTGGTTCGACGGCATCATGGGATGGCATTATGTTTTCGAAACCGCTCCGCTCTGGCTTTTGATCTTCGCTGAAGTGACCCGCCGCCTCTTTGTCCAATGGAACGTTTCAGGTCGGTGGATGATGAAGCGGTGCTGGGGGCTGTTCATAGCTGTTGCAGTTTCCACCAACCTCTGGACAATCGAACCTGTTTGGCCAGCACGATTGGATCGCGGAGTCGCTGAGCTGAAATTTCCCCGTCAGTTGTACCAGAGCTTTCATGATCAAATTGAAACATTGCGAAATGGAAAAAATGTGGTTGTCTTCGTTGTTCCAGATGAGGCGGATCGAAGTATGGACTTCGTAACCAACTCAGCTCAACTGGATGGTCCCGTTCTTGTCGCAAGACTCAAAGACCGTAAACAACTCAGCGAGGTCGCCCTGTTGTTCCCCGAACGTTTCGTGCTGATCTTTGATGCAAAGACGCGGCAGTTTGAAGTCCCGGTGCTCAAGCCTGCTGCGAAGAAATAGACTTTCTACGGATGAAATTCGTAACGAATAAATACTTTGCTGGATCTGTTTATTTCATGACTAGAGCATCTTTCGAATTGGTTTGCAGGCTCTGCCTCGTGGCGAACAGCATTTTCACTAGCGAAATGCGTTCTTCACGGGCACACGGTAGAGCAAACTGCTCTCGGAAACTGAGATTGAGGCAGAAATGAAAATACTGCGTTGATGACAACATTCTCGATCATTTTAAGAAAGCGTGCTAGAACACTAGAACTGGTCCTGAAACTTGAAATTGCTCTCTCAAACATTGAGAAAGGCGGCTATTCCAGAGGTTTTCGGACGGATTCCAAAATATTTAATGCAGCAGGTGTCCACAAATGAAGGTAGGAATCTTCTCTGATTCGCACGATCATCTCGATAACATTCGTCGGGTGGTCAAGATGTTCAACGATCTCAAAGTCGACGTGGTCCTCTTCGCGGGGGACCTTGTTTCGACGTTCGCGGTCCCTCCGCTTCGCCAGCTCAATTGCAGAATGTATGGTTGTTTCGGAGATAATGAAGGAAACAAAACTGGCCTGACAGGTGGGTTTCGGGTCTTGGGAGAAATCCAGGATGCTCCTGCTCAATACACATTGCAGGATGGGACACGCGTTGTCATTGTGCACATGGAGCGTCAACTCAACGGCTTCGACGGAGAGTTCGATATCGCAATCTATGGGCACACACATCGTCCCAATGTTAAACGAGACGATCAGAATCGCCTGTTTATTAACCCCGGAGAGACCTCGGGCTGGACCTTTAACGCTCCGACAATCGCTGTGCTTGATACAGAAACCGAGGAAGTCGAGATTCTTCCAATCGACATGAGTCAACCGCTCCCCAGCTGGGAAGAAGATCGCCGCAAACGAGCGGCTCAAGCGTCGACTCAAACTGAATAAGACGTGAAGTCACTCATAGTTCAACGAATTCAATTTGCCCTGACAAAGCTTCGACGATGTTCATCGATTTTCTGATTGGTCTATTTGCAGCGAATGCACTGCCACATTATCTTATCGGTCGTTTCGACGGACGCATCCTTGGATTGTTTGGCTACAGTGCCCGCGCAAATATTGCGTATTCGTTCTTCTGCACAGCGATTGCATTAGGCTTGTTTCAATACAAATATGGCCTCGAATCCATTGCAGATCACGGGATGCTGTTGGGAGTGCTACTCGTCGTCTTCAGCTTTTATGGTGGCTGGCCAATCATTACGAGATACTTAACAAGTTCTGGCAAAACCTGAGACTGATCGCTGGAGTGTTCTTAGTCGTTCCGGGACGCTATGTGCATCAGAGTCTTCTGAATGAAAATTGTCCGACGGGACGACGGTCCAGTCACAACGACCTCCGCAACGACCTCAAAAGATTTCGGACATCAGTCTCAGCTTCGGCGTTACCCTCATCGAGTCTTCGCTCTGCTTATAATTGTAGTTGCCTTTCAAAATGAAAATCGCCCCGGAAACATATGACGTTGCCATCATCGGTGGGGGAGCTGCCGGATTGATGGCAGCGATTCAGCTTGCGCACCTGCGTGGAGATCTAAGTATTGCAGTCTTGGATGGAGCGAAGCGACTGGGGGCGAAGATTCTGATCAGCGGGGGAGGGCGGTGCAATGTGACGAACAAAGCTGTCACCGCTAAAGATTTCAACGGTGGAAGTCGTAATGTTGTCAAGCGGGTCTTGAAAGCTTTCTCAGCCAGCAAAACCGTCGAGTTCTTTGAGTCGCTCGGCGTCCCGCTTCATGAAGAGCAACATGGCAAGCTCTTCCCGGATTCTAATAAAGCACGTTCCGTTCTGGACGCTCTCATCAACGAGGCCGATACGCACGGGGTGAAGATTCTGACGGATCATCGCGTCGATCATATCAACAAGGATTCAGGGTTATTCCGCGTTGGAACCGAACTCAGTCAGTTTCAGGCTCGATCTGTTCTCCTCTCCACAGGGGGGAAGTCGGTCCCGAAGACAGGGAGCGATGGCTTTGGTTTTGAGCTGGCGAAATCGCTTGGGCATTCCATTCTGCCAACATTTCCGGCACTCGCTCCAATGCTTCTTGATGGCCACTTCCACGAAGCGCTTTCCGGGATCGCGCAAGAGGTTGAGGTGACTCTGGATGTTCAGAATGAGAAACCAAAACGGTTTTCCGGTTCGATGTTATGGACACACTTCGGAATCAGCGGACCGGTCGTTCTCGACTTTTCAAGACATTGGCACGCAGCCCATAACACCGGGGCGACGCAGTCAGTGATTTGTAACTTCCTGCCAGATCTTCAACCGCAACAGATTCATGAAGAGATCCTGAAGGCGGCGGAGCAGAACTCGAAAGGCTCACTCAGAAAGTTTTTGTCGCAACGGTTGCCAGGTCGCTTTGTCGACACCTTACTGGCTGAACTTCATATCCCGAAGGAGATGACATTCTCGCAGTTTCGAAAAGAGCAGCGAAAACATTTAGTCTATGCTTTGACCGAACGAAGACTTCCAGTCACGGACAGCCGAGGATTTCGATATGCGGAAGCAACTGCGGGGGGCGTCCCGCTAGGTGAAGTGAACCCGTCGACGATGGAATCCAGATGCTGTGAGAACCTGTTTCTGAGCGGCGAGATACTCGACATCGATGGTCGTCTTGGTGGCTTCAACTTTCAATGGGCCTGGTCCTCAGCCAGTGTGGCTGCTGCCGGGATCGCAAACCATCCGATTCATATGTCAAGAATTTGAGTCATTTCGTTTCCGGAGTTGGCAACTGCGTGTGGGGTCGCTAACCTAGTCTCTAGTTGACACCCGTTCACGTGACCAATCTTCCTTATTTCGCCATGATCAAACGGATTGAGCTGAAGAACTTCATGTCCCACGAGCACACCGTCATTGAACCGGCGGCGGGGCTGACGGTGTTGATCGGGGCGAATAATGTCGGGAAAAGTGCGGTCATCGCGGCATTACAGATTTTGTGTTACAACGACAATTCTACCTATGTGATGCGGCATGGAACCAAAGATTGTTCCATCACTGTTGAAACGGATGACGGGCATCTCGTGGAATGGCGACGCAAGAAGTCACCCAGCTACACAATCGATGGTCAGAAATTCGACCGCCTTGCAAGAAGTGGAACCCCCGACGAACTCCATCAGGTCTTAAAACTTCCGAAAGTCAAAGGGAGCGGGGCCGATGAATTCGATGTTCACTTCGGTTCACAAAAATCACCGATCTTTCTCCTGGATGAGTCGGGTGCGACCGCTGCAAGATTCTTTGCGTCATCCTCTGATGCAATTCGATTAGTGGCGATGCAGCAGCGGCACAAAGAGAAGCTCCGCGATGCCAAGAAAGAGCGGGTGAGACTTGATCTTGAATCAAAGCGCCTCAACGCAGAACTCGCTGCCCTCGATCCAGCGGTTGAGATCGAACGACGTGTCGAAAAGCTTGAAGATGACTTTTCGGCACTGCGACAACTCGAACAAACAGTTACAGAGCTAACGCAACTGGAATCGATCTTAGAAAGGCAGAATCGAGACTTCGCAGCTTACAGCGCAGAGGTGAAAGCCCTCAGCCTCCTTCAAACTCCTCCCGTTATTACTCCAACAGAACCGCTCGGGAAGGTGATTCAAAAGGTTGTTGATCTGGAGTTTGACGTCGCTCGCTCTTCGGAGCAGTTGAGTGCGTTAAAACAGCTTGCAGCTCCACCCGAGATCAGCGATGTCTTGTCACTTGAGAAACGAATTTGTGAGATTGAAAAGCAAAGTCTGGAACTCCAGGCGTCACAAGAGGTGCAGAGGATTCTCGGAGGCCTCGTCTCCCCGCCGGCTTTGGCGTCGACAGATGATCTTCAAAGTCTGATGGATCGGATTGTCGAATCGTCTCAGCGGGTCTCCTACGAATCTGATTGCCACAGATCGCTGTCGAAGCTACAGAGCGTGCCAACGTTTGATGAAACGGAGCCACTTCAGAGACTGATCGCAGAGCTCTCGAGAGATGAGATTCAAGTGAATCAGTATCAACAGCACTCCTCCATTTTGAAGGAAGTGAAACCGTTGGAGTTGGAAGATGTCAATTTGCTTGCAAGGATTGTGGGCGACCTTGAGGCTGCATCATTAAAAAGTGAGCAATATGAGGCTCAACTGAACCTGCTGAGTTCATTTGAATCACCATCAATTGTGGATGAGTCAGGTCACCTCGAGGAAGTTAGTTTGCAGCTGGAGAAGGGTCTCAAAGAAGTCGACTTTTGGGAAGAAGAGGTCTCAAAATTCCAGCGAGATCTTGAAGCTGTCGCCGCAGAATTTAAGCAAGCTGCGACTGATCAGAATTGTCCGGTCTGCGGTGGCAACCTCAACGTTGAGAGACTTCTTGAGCAAGCGGAGAGGGCATCGCTATGAGCAAATCCAGTTACCACGGCTTGCTGATGATTGGGGATCCCCATCTTGAAGGTCGCCAACCCGGTTTTCGTAAAGATGACTACCCGAACGTCATTCTTGATAAGCTGGATTGGTCGCTGTCTTATGCGCGGGAGAACGATCTCTTACCCATCATTCTGGGAGATCTCTTCGATAAGCCTCGCGACAATCCGACTTGGGTGATTGGGAAACTCTTTGAAATTTTAAAAGGGGAAATCCTCTCCATTTATGGAAATCATGACGTCCACTATCAACCGGAACTGACCGAGCATGATTCGTTGAGCCTGCTTGTTAAAGCTGGTTGTTTACGGATGGTCAGTGCCGACAATCCGTGGGTCGGGGTCGTCAATGGTCATCCAGTGATTGTGAGTGGATCATCTTATCGTCAGGAGATTCCGAAGAAGTTTGATCCGCTTAGTTTTGTGGCAAGCAAAGAACAAACCCCGATTGTTTTCTGGCTAACGCATCATGACATTTTAATCCCAGGGTACGACGAAGGCCGTGTGAAGCCCAGTGAAATTCCGGGGATCGATGTCATCGTCAACGGGCATATTCACCGGCGATTGGAAACTGTTCAAAAAGGAGGGACGCATTGGCTGACTCCTGGAAATATCTCACGTCGTTCGCGAAACGATGCCACCAAGGAACATATTCCGTCGGTTTTAAGAATCGACATTGCAGATGATGACTGGCAGGCGAATCACGTCGAAATTCCGCACTCTGCGTTTGAAGATGTGTTTCATGATGCGGTCATTGAAACAGTTCCGGACTCCGGGTCGTCGGCATTTGTCGCGGGACTTTCAGAGTTGCAATCCAGACGGACCAGCACCGGGGCAGGACTAAAAGAGTTTTTGAAACAGAATCTTGATCAATTTGAACCCAACGTTGCAGACGAAATCTGGAAACTGGCAGAGGAAGTGACTCATGAGTAAGAAGCGTGAAAACGAACAGAGTGAAGTCAAAGACCAAGACATCGAAGAACTTCAGAAACGCTACAGCGATCTCAGTAGACGGAAGATTCAGGCAGAAACGAATCTGGAACATTCGCAGAAGCAATTGGAGCTTCATAAATCGCAAGCTCGTGAAAAATATGGCACGGATGATGTTGCAGAATTGCGAAAGCAACTCGAAGAGATGAAGATTGAGAACGAACGCAAACGACGTGAGTACCAGGAAAGTCTGGACCGGATCGAAGAAGACTTGACGCAGGTTGACGAGAAATTTGCGGACGCGGCAACTGCCAGCACTGAAGCTGAGGATTCAGAATGAGTTCCGAAGATTTGACAAATGTAAAGTCAGAATCTGAGGACCTCCAATCCCCTGAAGCGGTCCGAAGACGAACAGATCGGCTCATCGACCGTCGAGAAGAACGTGTACTGCAGTCGCAACAGTTGGACAAAAGTTTCCGTGCGTTGAATGCGTTTCTGGATATCGCTGATGATGTTTCACTGGCTCTGGAACAATTAAGTGAAGAGTTGTTTCAACAATTGCTGGGAATGGTTCAAGAAAAATTGACCATTGCTTTGCAGGAAATTCTGGATCAGCCGGTCAAGTTTCGCGCACGTCCTGACTTCAAACGGGGGGCTGCGACAGTCGAATTCTACATGGAACGTGAAGGCTACGAAGAAGATATTCTACGAGGGCAGGGGGGATCGGTTGCGAATATCCTGAGCGTTGGTCTGCGGATGTTTGCGCTGATGACGCTCGATGAGACAGAGCATCGACGATTTTTAGTACTCGACGAACAGGATTGTTGGTTACGTCCAGATCTTGTTCCCGGGTTGGTGAAAATGGTTCAGGAGGCCGGCCAGGCACTCGGCTTTCAAGTGTTGATGATCAGCCACCACGAAAGCTCTCTTTTCGAAAAGTTTGCTGACCGTATTTATCGTCTCAGTCTGAATAGCGAAGGCAGCATTCAGGCTGAGCAGATGGTTACCGAAGCGGGGAACCCGGATGGACAAACTTCTCAGCCACTTACGGACCCTGTTTCAGTCGTCACAAAGAAACCGTCTCCTAGAAAGCTGTTTGATTGATTGCCTGTTGAGGCGGACGTCAATTTTTATTCAAAAAACAGTTGCTCAGTCACGATTAGAGAGACTCATTTTGAAGGTTCGTTTAAGAGTAGTTTGCTCGCCCGTATGCCCGTGTAGTGCGCGTTCTCCTCGGGGCACAACCTGAACACCAATTCCAAAATGCTATAGAGCTTTGAGTTCTTGATGGTTGACAATTTCTCTTCACAATAGCCATGCTCAGTGTCTCATCTCTTGCTGATGAAACAGAAAATCTGTTCGATAAAATCTTTGTTACTCAGGGGCTGCTATGAAGACGATTCTTTCCTCTATTCAACTTAGCCTTGTAGTGCTCTGTTCATTTACGGTTGCTATAGCAGAAGAGGCCCCGCGTAATCGTGTTCTGGTGATTGGCATTGATGGAATTCGAAGAGACGCTTTGCTGCAAGCAGAAACACCGAACCTTAAAAGCTTGATCAAGCAGGGAGCATTTTCCGAGAATACTGAAATTCTTGGGGAACGATATTCAAAGAATAACACAATCAGCGGGCCGGGCTGGTCGAGTTTCCTGACTGGTGTCTGGGCGGATAAACATGGAGTTCACGATAATAGTTTCGAGGGTCGGAACTACGATGAATTTCCACACTTTTTCTCGCGTGTGAAGGAGCAGTTCCCCAAGGCAAGAACAGGTTCTTTTGTCGATTGGGAGCCGATCGACAAGTTCATCGTTCGCGACGCCGACGTGCGGAAAGTTTACCCTTCCCAAGGAGCTGACGAGTACGCCCAAAAGGATGTAGAGATCGCGAAGGATGCTGTCGCGTTTCTGGAAGAGGATCAACCACATGTTGTGATGGTGTATTTTGGAGCCGTAGACGAAACTGGACATCGATACGGATTCCATCCGAGCGTCAAGCAATACATGTCCGCCATCGAAACCGTAGATGGACACGTTGGAGCCGTTTTGAAAGCGATGAAGTCTCGTACAGATTACGATCAAGAGAACTGGTTAGTGATTGTCTCCACTGATCATGGTGGTGTCGGAACCGGGCATGGCGACGGTCATGACAAGCCGGAGATTCGCAACACTTTTCTGATTGTCAGCGGAGCGAACTCGATGACCGGTCAGATAGAAGAGCAGACTTACCTGGTCGATTTGCCCGTGACGGCTCTCACTCATTTGGGGGTCAAGATTGATCCAAAATGGAAGCTGGACGGGAAAGCAGTCGGGCTCAATTCAATACAGAATCAGTAGCAGCAAATTCGAACTGGTCGGTGTCGTTCTCTTCCTCAGCAGGTTCTTCGCCTGTGATCTCTTCAGTTGTTTTTACTCCAAAGAGAGCTGCATACATTGTGTAAAACGTTGGCACCAATAGCAGTACGAGAAGTGTGGAGAAGATCAATCCGAAGCAGAGACTCGTCGCCATCGGAATGAGAAGTTGGGCTTGAAACGATTTTTCAGTCAGGATCGGCAACAGTCCTGCCACTGTTGTGAGGGACGTCAATAAGACCGGACGAAAGCGTCTTTGTCCCGCTTCAATGGCTGCCTCGTAAATAGACATTCCAGTGCGAGTTCGTGCGTTGGTGAAATCAACGAGGACAATCGAATCGTTAACGACAACGCCTGTTAATGCAACAAGTCCCAATGTGCTGAAGAGCGTCAGGGGGAGGTCCATAAAGTAGTGGCCCCAGATTGCACCGATGATCCCAAACGGGATGATCGACATCACGATGATCGGTTGCCCATAAGAGTTGAATTCCATCGTGAGCAATACGAAGGTTGCAAACATCGCGATTGCCAAGCCGACCGCTAAGCTTCCCACTGATTCGGTATCCTGCTCTTGCTGGCCCTCCCAGCGAATCTGTAAGCCGGGATATTTTTTCAGCAATCCTGGGATGAAATCTTTTTGCAATTGCTGGACGATATTCTTTGCATTTCCAACGGTGGTGTCGAGATCGGATGAGACGGTGATGGAACGTTTTTGATCGACGCGGTTGATTTCAGAGTAGCCGCGACTCACGTTGACATTTGCGATTTCTGTAATTGGGCGCTTCGTTCCATCACCTGGATCGACTCGAATTTCATCAAGGCTGGCGAGTGAATGGCGGTCTTCCTCTGGGTATCGCACCATGAGCTTCACTTCATGTCGACCGCGTTGCAGTCGCATCACTTCTTCACCGTAGTAAGAGGCTCGAACGGTTCTGGCGATGAAATCGAGTGGGACACCTAATGGGATTCCCGATTCATTTTCAGTCAGCTGAATCTCCCATTTCCCTGGTTGAGAATCGTCGCTGATGTCCTGAGTTCCGGGATACTTCGCAAGTTCCTCCTTAGCGAGTTCAACTGCTGCTTCAAGTTGTTCCATGTTTTCCGCTGAAGCAAGCAGTTTGAATTCGATCGGCTTTCCTCCCGGACCTCTTGCCTGTGATCCGAATGTTAAAGACTCGACGCCAGCGATTTCCCCGGTTCGCTTTCTCCATTCCTGAGCAAATTCATCACTGGTGATCGATCGGTTTTCACTATCAACGAGCTGGACATGGACATGTCCGGAGTGGCTCCCTTCGAGGGTGGGGCCGACGGCGCCAGGGTTCTGATTGTCTGGACCTGTTCCGACCATGCGGTGTATCACGAGAACCAGAGGGTGGTCCTTCGTCGAATATTTCTCGTTGATTTCCTGTGCAGCCTTTTCCAGTCTTAAAGTTGCGATCGATGCAGCGTCGCTGGGAGTGCCATCAGGAAAGGCCACTTCAGCAATTACTTCAGGGGCGTCGAGCTTGGGAAAGAAATCACTTTTGACGGTTCCATTTTTGACGATCGTTACAGAGACCATCACAATCGTGAGTGCAATACTGACAGTGATCAGCGGGTTGTTGACACAAAGTCGAACTAAGGGTGTGTAAAGCTTGTAGATGCAAAAATCGAGGAGCCGATTGGTGATGCGATTGATCTTCGCCGTCAGGAAGAACGGCTTCTCTGATCCATGTGCCAAGTGGCATGGCAGAATTAAGACACTTTCGAACAGCGAAATGACCAGCATGGCGATCACCGCGACCGGCAAGACTGCGAAAAACTTCCCCATAATTCCGGAGACAAAGAACATCGGCATGAATGCAAAAACGGTGGTGGTCACCGAAGTTGTCACCGATGGGACGACTTCGAAGGTCCCTTCGATCGCTGCCTGCTTAAAGGGCTTGCCCATTTGGCGATGGGCGTAGATATTTTCTCCGACGACAATTGCATCATCAACAACAATGCCAAGAGCGATCAGAAATGCAAACATCGAAAGCATGTTCAGCGTCTGGTCAAACTGATACAGAACGACGCACGCGCCCAGGATGGAAATCGGAATTCCCATCGCAACCCAAAACGCCAGGCGGAGTTCCAGAAACAGTGCCAGGATGACGAACACCAGCACCAGACCCTGCAGGCCGTTTCGTGTTAAGAGTTCGAGTCGGTCTTTCACATCAATCGAAACGTCTCCCCAGGTGGTCATTTCGTACCCGTGGGGTAAATCTTTCTTTTCAACGTACTCGTTCACTGCTTTCGTGAGCGCTAGCAGGTCTTCACCCTTCGCAGCCTTCACTCTGATCGCCAGTCCTGGTTTTCCGTTGATGTGGCTGATCGATACCGTGTCCACAAACTCGTCATGTACAGTTCCAAGATCTTCGACCGTCAGCACCACTCCATTCTGCCGGGTGACCAGCGGAATTTTTGCGATCTCTTTTCCTGAAAGGCGTTTGTCTTTAGCACGCAGTAGATACGTTTCACTGTCGTCACGAATATTTCCCCCGGGAAGTTCCAGATTCCTCTTGCGGATTTCCTCTGCGACTGTGGACAAACTCAGACCGTATTCGCGAAGAGTATGCTCAGAAATCTGAACATCGATCTGATAGTCCCGCTCACCCACAATGTCTGCGACTGAAACTTGTTGAATTTGCAGCAGATCGTCCCGGATCTGTTCGGTGATGTTTCGCAGTTGAAGTTCCGCATCTTCACCCTCAGACCCGTTCGTCACCACACCAATTGTGATTGCGGGATTTCGAATTGTGATTTGTCGAACTTCAGGCTCTTCAGAGAGATCGGGGAAACTGGGGATGCGGTCGATCTCAGATTGAATCTCGTTCAGGACTTTCTGCACACTCGGGACATCTGTCTTCACCTCGATGATGACGTTTCCCGCCCCCTCCATGGCGACCGATGTCACTTTTTTCAAACCATCGACCGAGCGTACCGCTTCTTCAATTTTCTGACAAATCCCGGTTTCGACTTCTTCCGGGCTGGCACCTGGGTAAGGGACCGAGACCAGAATGATTTCCAGGTCGAACTGCGGGAACTCTTCGCGTCGTAGCGAATAAGCGGCGAAAGCCCCGATCAGCAAGATGGTACACATCACTGTATTCATCGCCGGGGTATGTTCAATCGCCCATTTGACGATAGACTTCATGGCTGAACCTTATCCGTTCTGTTCGTTGAGTCAGCCACAACTGGCGCGTCGTCAGATTCTTCCCGCAAGATCATTCCATTGGTGACTGCAGGCAATGGTGAGACCACCACTTTTTGTCCTGCATTGACACTGGACGATGGCCTGAGAAGTGCCTGATCGTTGACGATTTTTGCGACAGCGACGTCCTGAATTTGCAGTTTGCCATGATCGTTGATCCAAAGCTTTCCGCCGGGGCGAACGGCTTCGACGGGGACGCTCAAGAGTGGTTCATTCAGCTCAACGGGAATGCGTACCGAGACAAACATTCCACTGAGTAATGTTGGAGGAACAATTGAAATGGGACCATCACCAACCCTCACTGAGGTTGTTTCTTCGGGGTTTTCGACGATGACGCGTGCGGGAAAAGTACGAGTTTCACGGCTGAGTCCCATTCCATCGAATCGAGAAAGTGTTCCTTTCCAGGTTGTTTCAATTCCGGAGAATTCGTAAACGACCTGACATGGAACAGGACGGAGTTCAATGGGATCAAGACGTGGTGTAGAACGGGGAGAGGAGAGAGCAGCTTCGACTTGCTGTTGCCAGACCCAGGCAATTTCACTCGGTTGAAACTGGCATCGAACTTCCATGTGGCTGGCATCACTGATGCGAACCAATGTTTGTCCGGTGGTCACAAAGTTTCCTTCTTCAAACTCGTCCTCGATAACACGTCCTGAAATTGGGGATGTGATCACACAGTGAGCAAGGTTCAGCTCGACTCTTTTCAGGGTCGCGGCTTCAACTTTTCTTCGAGCCAGGGTGGTCGCGCGTTCTCGTTCTTTCGAACTGAGTTCGTTTTTGAGCTTTTGCAAAGCGTTGCGGGCGGCCAACTCTTGTTGGCGCGCGTTGTCGTAGTCGGTTTCGCTGGTCGCTTTTCGATCAAAAAGATTGCGAACTCGATCTAAGTGGCCTCGCTGAAGATTGAGATCTTCCGCTGAAAGTTCGATGAGTGACGACAAGTTGTCGAGTTCGACATTGATGGCACGGAGTTCTTCGTCAATTTGCGCGAGCAATGCTTGCTGTCGTTCCAGTTCAATTCTGTATTCTGCATCATCGATTTTGAAAAGCAGATCACCTTTCTGGACGAAGTGTCCACTCCGAGTACGGTCGGCTTTCTTTTCGATTCTGCCGGAAACTTCAGCGCCGACTGAGATCACTCGATACGTGGTCGCTTCACCATCGACCTTCACCATAATCGGCTTGTTGTATTCCTGAATAGTGACTGATTGAACCAGTGTCCCGACCGGTTTTCCGGAGCCATCATCAGTGGGAATTTCCGGTTTTTGTCCGAAGACAAAATAGGAGACTCCGCCTGCAGTCAGGATGCCTAAGGAAACGACGACGCGTAAAACCATCGGGAAGTATCTTGCAGGATAAAATGAACGTCGAGGAGAGTTCGTCGTCATTGCTCGATCTCGGAATTGCTGGAATCAAGAAGGCCATAAAGTAAAATGTTGACGTACTGAGAAATATATTCGTTGAACGTGTGTCCAGTCGGAGGTTTGCCAAGAAATTGCGTAAGCATTGCCGGGCCGTGCATCGCTGTCAGAATGAACATCGCTGTCGCGTCGAAGTCGATCTTGCGAATCATTTTCTTCTCATACAGACGGCGCAGCCATCCAGCAATTGCACGAATATCCCGGACCGGAGGCGGCTCGTCGAAACTCGCCATGAGTTCCTTCATCGAGACTCCACTCCACTGAAGAATTTCCATTCTTCTGACGATCTCCGAGAAGAAGCTGGCAAGTTCCCTCAGGATCTCTGTCAATTGCTCATCGACAGGGCGGTCGTCTGGTCCTTCTTCGACCATGTCTAGCCACGGAGCAGATCGGCACGGTTTCATCGCTGCAATAAGCAGCTCTTTTTTGTTGCGAAATCTTTTGAGCAGTGCCTGCGAGGTTACACCGAGTTCGTGGGCAATCACATCTGTCGATACAGACGGGCCTCGTTCTAGAAAACACTTTGAAGCGACTTCCAGAATTTGTTGATCAGAAATCGTTCTCGGACGAACCAGAAGAGTCTCGGGGGAATGAGTTAGTTGTTATGAACCAACTAATTGTCGCAGCGGTTCCCAAAGCTGTCAATGCAAATTCTTTTCAGGCCAAAACGTCGCGTCAGATACGGACTACATCACTGCAGATCAGTCGTCATCTTCGTCGGACACGAGACGCAACGTAGGGACTTTACGAACTTGACCTTGCACCATTGCAGTTTCAAGTTCCTGGAGAAAGTGGTCAATCACATCTTGTTTAGTATTCCAGCGCAGTTCCCAATTCTCAAACTGTTTTTCATCGATCTGGTAGGGACCTGAAGGTTGTTGATCAGTCCGTTGATCTGAAGTTGAGGCTCCATCCGACGTTTTGGCAACGCTGGACATTGGGGCGATCTTTCTATTTGATAGTCTCTCCAAATCTTGCGGTTTCAATGCATCTGTGATTTTGAGAGAGTGGGTCTGGTGAAGCTACGTAGAATAGTTCGGCAGATCGTTACCCAAAAGTGAGTGAGTTGTCATCTGAGGAAAGAATTTACGAATAGCTAGTTTGGGTTGGATGCGCAAAGCTTGCAACCGGGAGAATACGAATTCCAGTGAGAGTCAGCAGGTTCCGTAATCTGTCAGGTCTTGTTCCAGCGTACTGAGACCGACAGGGGTGTTCTTTCAAATTGCAAGTACGTCGCGGACTTTTGTGGCCTGCTTGTCGTGCCAGATTTGCCGTTTATTCCGCTATTCCGCTTGCATGATTCGCCACGCGTCTGGAATCTTTTTCAACAAGTCGCTGGCGATCATTCCCCGTTGTGTGAACTTTTCAGCTGCCAGATCTCCCGCAAGGCCATGAAGGTAAGTTCCGAGCTGGGCTGCTTCGAGCGGAGGCATTTTTTGACCTAAAAGACTGGCAATGATTCCGGTCAAAACATCTCCTGTTCCCCCCGTTCCCATGCCTGCATTTCCAGTTTCATTCACTCGAGTTGTCTTTCCATCGGTGATTATGGTTCCGGCTCCTTTGAGAACAAGGATGACTTTGTGCTTGGCTGCGAACTCGACAGCGAGAGTTTCCCGGTGCTTCTGAATGTGTGATGTTTCTGAATCAATCAAACGTGCAAACTCTCCGGGATGCGGAGTGAGGATTCGTGGGCCGGTCTGTTGGCCGAGGATTTCTTTTTGATCTGCAATCGCGTTCAGTGCATCTGCATCAAAAACCACGGGAAGATTTGTATTCTGATAGAGATGTGCAACGAGCTGATTCAAATTTTCAGATCGCCCAAGTCCGGGGCCAATTGCAGCAGCATCCATTTTGAGGAGTGACTCATCCAGGACATCTTGTGCCTCGATTGAGATGCGACCGTTCAATTCAGACGGAACAGGCATGCAGAGGTACGAAGGCTCATAGCTGGCGACGATCGGTAAGATTGGTTCGGGCAGAGCGAGTGAAACCAGCCCGGCTCCGCTCCTCAATGCACTGACTCCGGAAAGGGAAATCGCCCCACTCATTCCGGTTGATCCACCGATGATCAACACGCGACCGAAGGTTCCTTTGTGTCCGTCGCTTGGTCGAGTAGGCAGTGAAGGGAGTGGCTGTGACATGGCTTCGTTCCAAAAGAAAAAGCGAACATGATGGTCTCATGTTCGCTTTGACGGGGCAACTTCAAATGATGAAAGAGGTCGGCGAATTCGATTACTCGTCGGTCACGCAACCTTCGCTGGCGCTCTTCACATTTTTGATGTATTTATAGAGTGTCCCGCGTGTAAATTTGTATGCGGGAGCAGTCCAGTTTGCCTTGCGTTTTGCGAGTTCGTCATCGGAAACACCGATGTTGATTTCGTTTGCTTCCGCGTCGAGTGTGATTTCGTCACCGTTTTGCACGAGTGCGATCGGGCCACCTTCCTGAGCCTCTGGCGTGACGTGTCCCACGATAAAACCGTGTGATCCACCAGAGAAACGGCCATCAGTCAGAAGTGCGACTTTGTCACCAAGGCCAGCTCCCATGATCGCTGAGGTTGGCGTGAGCATTTCCGGCATTCCAGGTCCCCCTTTAGGACCTTCGTAACGAATGATAATGACTTCGCCACCCTTGATCTCGTCTTTTTCAAGACCGTGAAGCATGTCTTCTTCGCTGTCATAGCAGAGAGCTGGCCCGGTGAAGATCAGACCTTCTTTCCCGGTGATTTTCGCAACTCCTCCTTCGGGGCACATGTTTCCCCGCATGATGCGCAAGTGACCAGTTTTCTTGATCGGTTCTTCGACGTCGTGAACAATGTCCTGATTTTCTTCCAGAGCAGGGACCGATTCGAGGTTCTCTGCGAGCGTCTTTCCGGTGACGGTCATGCAGTTTCCGTTGATCAGACCTTTCCCGAGCAGATACTTCAGAACTGCTGGTGTGCCCCCGATGTTGTGCAAGTCTTCCATGACATATTTACCGGAAGGCTTGAGGTCGGCGAGGTAAGGAATCCGGTCTGAGACAGCTTGGAAATCATCGATGGTGAGTTCCACACCGGCACTGCGAGCAATGGCGATTAAATGCAATACGGCATTTGTGGAACCGCCGAGAGTCATGATGAGGACCATGGCATTCTCGAGGGACTCGCGCGTGATGATGTCACGCGGTTTGATATCTTTTTCCATAAGGATGCGAATTGCTTTTCCGGCGTCGAGACACTCTTGCAGTTTCGCAGGGTCTTCAGCTGGGATTGAAGACGAATAAGGGAGTGACATTCCCATTGCTTCAATCGCAGAAGCCATCGTGTTGGCGGTGTACATTCCGCCGCAGGCTCCGGCTCCGGGGCAGGAGCGTTTCACAATTTCCTGGCGTTCTTCATCGGTGATGCGGCCTGCCAGATATTCTCCATAAGATTGAAACGCCGAGACGATATCGAGCTTCTCGTTTTTCAATCCGCAGCCCGCTTTAATCGTACCACCGTAAACCATGATTGACGGACGGTTTTGTCGTCCCATTGCCATCACACAGCCGGGCATGTTTTTGTCGCAACCTGGGAGTGCGATCAATGAATCGTACCATTGTGCTCCCATGACTGTTTCGATTGAATCAGCGATCAAGTCACGCGACTGAAGCGAGTAACTCATCCCGTCGGTTCCCATCGAGATTCCATCACTCACGCCAATCGTGTTGAATCGCATACCGACCATGTCGGCGGCTTCGACACCTTCTTTCACCTTGGCTGCCAGGTCAAGCAGGTGCATGTTGCAGGAGTTACCTTCGTACCAGCAGGAGGCAATTCCGACCTGTGCCTTGTTCATGTCCTCCTCGGTGAGGCCAGTGGCGTACAGCATCGCCTGAGAGGCACCTTGGGAGCGTGGTTGAGTAATTTTCGATGAGTATTTGTTCAGTTCGGACATTGATGATGAGCTAGGGTCGAGGGACTAAGGGCACGGGTAATTCAGGTGTGTCATACTCTCGCCTGACACACTGACTAAACAGACTGACGAATTTGACAGGTGGTTCCATTTAACTCGGTTTGACGGATCGTCAATATCCGACAAGTACGCTATCGAGCGTGCGCATCGACTGTTGCGATGTGTCATTCCAAGTCAGAGAAGAGGGTAGTTTGACGAGTTTTATGAGATGAGTCGAGCGAATGCGAAGATGTTCGGACTCTTGAGAAGAAAAACTGACGAAACAGAGATTCACTCAGCGAGACGAATTCCAGTGAACTGCCAGCGTTTCTCGGGATGGAAGAAATTGCGGTAGGTGGGTCGGATGTGTGATTTCGACGTGACACAACTTCCACCACGCAGCACCCATTGGCTGCTCATGAATTTCCCGTTGTATTCCCCGATTGCTCCGTCAGGTGGATGATATCCAGGATATGCGATGTATGGACTTGCGGTCCATTCCCAGGCATCCCCGTATAATTGAACGGGACTCGTCTGGTCGCCAGATTTCGGGGCACTTCGGGGATGCAACAGGTCTTCTTCGACGAAATTGCTTTGCAGAGCCGGTTGATGGGTTTGAGCGACATGTTCCCATTCAAATTCTGTTGGGAGGCGGCAGCCTTTCCAGCGGGCAAATGCATCGGCTTCGAAGAAACTGACGTGGGTGACCGGTTCCTGAGGGTTGAGGTCTCTCATCCCTGCGAGTGTGAACGTCTGCCATTCGTCGTTGACTCGTTCCCAGTAGAGTGGGCAAGTCCAGCCAAGTTGTTGTACCGCGTCCCAACCTTCAGAGAGCCAGAGTTCCGGTCGCTGGTAACCACGATCTTCAATAAATTCGAGATATTCTTGATTCGATGTGAGTCGATTCGCGAGTTGAAAATCTCTCAGTAAAACTTCGTGTCGTGGAGCTTCATTGTCAAAATGAAATTTGTCACCAGCGTGACCGACTTGATGAATCCCACCCTCAAAGTCGCTCCAGGATAGTGCTTGTCGATCGCTGTTTTCTGCGAGCGTCAAATCGGATCGATACGCGGGGCGAAGCGGGTTGATGCTCAGGACATGCTTGATATCTGTGAGCATTAACTCTTGATGTTGCTGCTCGTGATGAATTCCGATTTCGATGATTGAACGAATTTCGCCGGAGAGTTCCTCGACATTCAGTTTTCCCAGAGCGTGATTGACATAAGTTCGGTATTTTCGGACCTCATCAATTGTCGGACGAGAGAGCATCCCACGATGAGCCCGCGGATGACGGTCCCCAACTGCGTTGTAATAAGAGTTGAATAAGAACCGAAACTGCGGATGAAAAGGCTGGTAATCAGGGACGGCTGTTTCCAGAACAAAAGTCTCAAAGAACCATGTCGTATGTGCCAGATGCCATTTTGCCGGGCTGACGTCTGGCATCGACTGGATAACAAAGTCTTCTTGTTCTAACGGATTAGTAATCGTTTCTGAGAACGTTCGAACATCGAGGAGATGCTCGATGAGTCTGTTGTGTGCGGTTTCTTGCATGCGTAGAAATGACATTGGAAGTCGAACTTGAGTGCAGCGAAAGAAGAAATTTCTTTTCAGGAAGTCGCATCAGCTGGAGTGAGCAGAAGGACCGCAAACCAGTCTTTTTCATCGACCCAGGAGTTTGCAACTTTAAATCCCGCTTCCGCAGCCAGTTCTTCAAAACGTTCAATTGTGTACTTGTGGGAGTGTTCTGTGCAAATAGTTTCATTCGCTTCGAATTCAATCACTTGTCCCCCAATGGTGACCCGTTGTTGAACCTGGCTGACAAGTTGCATCTCAATACGGTGAGCCTGTTCGTTGTAAATGGCTCGATGCTGAAACTGATTCAGGTCGAAATCGGCATTGAGTTCGTTGTTGATCCTCTTGATCAGATTGAGGTTAAAAGCAGCCGTGACTCCTTCCGAGTCGTTATAGGCATCGAGGAGTATTTGGCGATCTTTTTCGAGATCGATTCCAATTAACAGGTCCGACTCCGCGTTAACTCGGCGAATTCTCTCCAGCAGGGCAATAGCGTTTTTATGGTTTAGGTTCCCAATCGTTGATCCGGGAAAGTATGTCACCACACCACGATACTCAGCCAGTTTCGAGGGGAGTTGAATTTCCGACATGAAATCGCCGCAGACAGGAGCGATATTCAAGGATGGGAAATCCTGCTCAAGTCGTGCGACAGCTTCATTCAGTGCCGATTGTGAAATGTCGAACGGGACATAAGCCGCCGGTCGTTGCATTGCTTTCAGGAGCAATTGCGTTTTCAAACTGGACCCGCTGCCGAGTTCTAATACGACATGATCGGGACCGATTGCATCGCTCATTTCTTGAGCATGGCGCTGCATGATGGAGAGTTCTGTGCGAGTGGGGTAGTACTCATCCAACTCACAAATGTTTTCAAATAGACGTGAACCAGCCTCATCGTAGAAGTATTTGGAAGGCAGTGTTTTCTCGGTTTGAGAAAGTCCTCGCAGCACATCTGTTAAGAATGAGCTTGTTGAAACGTTGTCACAAATGGCAGTCGAAGACACACATTCTCCTCCGTAGATGTTCTGATTGAAGACTTTTATCGTGCAGAGTTTATTGCGGATCACAACCCATTTATTCGCGATTTTCTGCAAAATAGAATATTTTGACGATACTGAAACAGAAGATCTTACGTCAGCCTTCAGGTATTTCACTTCTTTTTTAACAATTTGATCGTTCGGAATTACGCTCTGGGCCTTCTGCCCAAGGTTGCTCAATTTAGGAGAGCAGCCATGAGGAAGTTTCTGTCGAGTTGTAAGTGAGACGATTGCGGGATTTTTCAGGCAACCATCCGGCATCAGTCGCAATCAGCCGACAGGTTTGTGCCTGTAGTTTTCTTCGCCTGCATCATCCCAGGCCGGTCCATTGTCTCGATTATGTTTGAAGTCGAGGGCAATCAATCCGGCTCTTCAGAAAGCTCCCGGAATTTTTGAGCGACCTTCCGTGTTGCTGGCACCAATTTGGTCTGTCGTCGCCATCATCGGCCGGTTTCCCTGTGTATAAAAGTACGGCGGGAGATTGAGTGAGACATGCTTACTGAAGAATAGATGAACGCTAGCTGGACACCTTCAAGTGTCCACAGAACGTGGATCTGAGCAGAAGTGAGCAGTATTTCCGGTCGCTAGAGTATCTTTCGAATTGGTTTGCAGGATCTGCCTCGTGGCGAACAGCATTTTTACTAGAGAAATGCGTTCTTCACGGGCACACGGTAGAGCAAACTGCTCTATCGTGAAAACAAACCTGCGAAGAAGCGACGAATCGGTCCAGCTCGTCGTCGGGGTCGTTTCTCTGAAATTAACTCGTTGGCAGCTGCCAGTGCGAGGTCGACGCGTTCTCTTGCTCGCTGCTCTTCAAGGGCATCGCGTTCACGTTTTTGCAGCAATTCCTCTGGCGTGAGCGGTCTCATCTTTAAGATGTCGCTCTGTTCTGCTGTCCATTGTTCGAGCAATTCAAGTTGCCCAGCTTGCACGAATAGATTCTCAACGGTTGCAGCGTACATCCACTCAGTTTGCGTATGAGTGTTGACGAGCGTACCTGGGGTGAGAGTCCCTTTACGCACACGGACCACTAATTCATCAAACGTCACCGGTCCGTAGACTTGATCCGCAATTTGATAGTGGTACTGAGTTTTCATTAGAGCATTTTCAATGCTTGCTGTGCCCGTGAAGGTCACTTTCATGACTTCATAGTCTGCTCGCCACGAGGCAGAACATCAATCTAAAATTGGATTTCTCGAGAGCACTTTCAACGCTTGTCGTGCCTGTGAAAATCACTTCCATGACTTCATAGGCTGCTTGACACGAAGTCGTACGTAAAGATCTATATTGGATTTGTTTGAGTCGAGCGATCGGAACCGAATGTCCGAACCACGAAAGGCTAGCGTTTGCAACTGATGGATTTCAACTGAAATCAGTCTCGCAGAGTAATTTCACAGAAAAAACCATGGTAAACGTGTACGGTCAAGATGATTCGGAGACTTGAAGTGTCCGGCGAAACGTCGTTGAGTTACTCTGCACATCAGCTGATGCGTTGAATCGTCCAGATTTTTTTCGTGATGATTTCTATCTCACCACGCCTTGCAAGGAAAGCGAAATCTCAGGGACTCCATCCTTCGAATTTTATCGGGAACAACACGTTGATCACTCCTCAGATTGAATCAGACGCTCGGACTGTTTTGGATGTGGCGGAACATTTCGACCGCTTGAAGGATCGAGCGCGGGAGTTGGGGAAGGCGTCGAATGCTTCGACGCGAGGATATTTCACGCCGTCCGAAGATGAACAGGTCAAGCATTTGCTGGTCTCGTACTGGCAGTCTCGCAATGCGTTGATTGAACTCGTCACCGCTCATCAACAGGATCGAACTTTGTCAGAGGAGTTGCAGCACTCTTCTTTTTTAGTCGCCTATGCCGGTGCTTTGGTTCTCGTTGATGCAGCTCGCTTCTTGCGGGCGGAGTTTCACCATCGACCACTTGTTCGAGGAAAGCTGAATGAACCGGCTGCCGATTTCGGGATTGAAGCGAACACTTATGAACAGATTCAGAAGTCGTTGACCAATCCAATCCATGCGTGGCGGTTGTATCACGCTGCGAAGTATCTCAACCAGCACTGGGAGAAAATAAAGCAGATCACCGATCCTGCGCTGTGTCCGGTGATTGAACTTGTTTCGAGGATGCAGGATCGATTGCACATTACTTTGGATCGGTATGCCCTCGCACGCGTCCGGTCGCGCGCAAGAGCACTCGACAACACTGCGGGGATGGGATTGTTTCAGCAAGCCCTCTACGGCCTTCAAAAAGCAGTCGCTTCACTGACGGCCAATCTGTTTGTGAAGTTTGATCACATTCCAGTCTTGCGAAGCGATGTCGCTCAGGAGTTGCGGACGCTCCTGCAACCGGGGGATGTTCTGATCACCCGAAAAGAGTTTGCGGTGACGAATTATTTCTTACCGGGCTACTGGCCTCATGCTGCAATGTTTCTGGGCACTTCCGAACAGCTCCAACAGCTCGGGCTGGCCAACGTTGAGCAGGTGAGAACACGCTGGGAGAAGTTGCTCCACTGTGACGCAGATGATTCCTTGCGAGTTCTGGAGGCAATGAAGGATGGGGTTCATGTTCGGTCGATCAAATCTCCGTTTGGGGTTGATGCTTTGGCTGTGCTGCGTCCACGTCTTGCTCCCGATGAAATCTCTAAAGCGATTGCACGAGGATTCTCTCATGAGGGGAAGTCGTACGATTTTGACTTCGATTTCAATCGTTCGGATCGTCTTGTTTGCACCGAAGTGATTTATCGCAGCTATGAACAGGTCGGCGGCTTCGAATTTCAGTTGACCAAGCGCGCTGGTCGCTGGACCTTGGCAGCAGAAGACCTGATCCGTATGGCTCTTGATCGAAGGCACTTTGAAACGTACGCGGTCTTTTCACCCGCACATCATGAGCATCTTGCAATCGGAGTTGAAGCGGAAGCAGTCTTGCGAACGACCGTGAATCTTTGATCGATGCCGGATTTGGCTTCCGTGCATGCTTTGGCTTTAGAGCATCTTTCGAATTGGTTTGCAGGACCTGCCTCGTGGCGAACAGCATTTTTGCTAGAGAAATGCGTTCTTTACGGGCACACGGTAGAGCAAGCTGATCTAGTGAGACCCCATTTGTTGGTACATGCCCTTTAAGTATGGGAAACAGTGAATCGCTGTTGAAGTGAGGTGTTCGGGGTGTAATGGAAGTAATGGGTTGCGTAGAATGAATACGGTTTGAACCGGTCCATTAAGAAGCCTTCTATTTATGCAGAGCTCCCAGTTTCCTCGTATCGTTCTCATTGCCATTGCTGTGGTTTACTTCGGCGAAGCGATTTCTTTCGCAGCTGAAGAATTGCCGGCAGATGTGCATTTCGTGCGTCATGTGTTCCCGACGCTGCAGACGAAATGTTTCACATGCCACGGTGATGATGAAGGAGAATTACGAGGAGAATTGAATCTCAAAACTCAAGTTGATTTGCTCAAGGGGGGAGAGAGTGGAGATCCGTCGGTGGTTGCTGGGAAGCCGGACGACAGCCTGCTCTATCTGGCAGTGACTCGTAACAGCGATGACGTCGGAGCCATGCCACCCAAAGAGAATGATGCGCTCACAAAGCAGCAGGTTGCTGCGATCAAGGTATGGATCGAACGAGGGGCTGTTTGGCCGAGTGAGAAGCGGATCGTAGAGATTCGCGAAGAGTATCAATCTCAATGGGACGCCGAGGATGGCATCCCGATTCAGACTAGCGGGGGGCTTTCTGCCGACTGGACGAATCGTCGTTACGAAACCGAAAATCTCTGGGCGTATCAACCACTCTGGGCTGATCCTGATGGAATCCTGAAAGCTGCACAGGCAAATTCGATCGATGTTCTCATTAACAATCGACTGACCGAAATCGGACTTTCCGCATCTCAGCGAGCGGATCGGCGAACGCTGATTCGCCGAGCCACTTATGACCTCATCGGACTTCCGCCCACGATTCAGGAGATCGAGAACTTTCTGAATGATCCTGCTGAGGATTCCGTGGCGTTTCAAACAGTCGTCGAACGATTACTTAAGTCTCCGCATTATGGAGAACGTTGGGGGCAGCATTGGCTCGACGTGGTTCGGTATGCAGACAGTTCCGGGTTTGCAAATGATTACGAACGTGGGAATGCCTGGAGGTATCGCGACTATGTGGTTCGTTCATTCAATGAAGACAAGCCGTATGACCAGTTTGTTCGCGAACAGATCGCCGGTGATGAAATCGATCCGACCAATCCAGAGAACTTGATAGCTGTCGGGTTTCTCAGGATGGGGCCTTGGGAACTGACCGGAATGGAAGTCCCGAAAGTCGCCAGACAGCGGTTTCTTGATGACGTGACCGATATTGTCGGACAAACGTTTCTCGGACATATGTTGCAATGTGCCCGCTGCCACGACCATAAATTCGATCCCGTCCCGACACGAGATTATTACTCGATCCAGGCAGCATTCGCGACGACTCAACTTGTGGAACGTCATGTCGATTTTATGAAGGATGAAAACGTCTCAGGTTTCGACGAGCGTGAATTGCTTTTGGCTCGACGAAAACACTATTTGGCGATGCTGAATGATCTCGACAAGAAAAAAACGATTCAGGCTGCGCGTGACTGGTATCGAGATGAAGAGAAGGACTCCTCCCATTTTGAGGCGATCTTTAACAAGCTCGTTGAAAAGAAGGGGGGCGAAGAAAAAGTCAATGTGGGAGAAGTGCGGACTGCGATGCAGAAAGCGAAGGTCGACCCCAGCCTGATTCCTCCAAGACACGTCGGGTTTCAGCCGGTCGATTTTGGCAAAGAACGAGTCGCCCGCAAAGGGCTTGAGCGACTCCTGTGGAGACTGGATCGATACGATCCTTATGCGTTGAGTGTCTATAACGGAAAAACGCTTCAGCGAAAATCAGTCAACGCTCCGGTACGCATGCCCAAAGATCCTCGTGGGCAAGGAGAGCTTGAAGAATCATTCATCTTAACCGGTGGTGATCCCTTCTCGCCCTCTCTTCCGGTCACACCCGGAATTCTGAGTGCCGTCAGCTTTACGGACTCAAACGTAAGTCGGACAGAGTCAATTTATGACCGGAGATTGGACCTGGCAGACTGGATTGCATCCAAAGAGAACCCGCTGACTGCACGAGTGATGGTCAACCGGATCTGGCAAGGACACTTTGGTCAAGGAATTGCTGGGAATCCAAACAACTTTGGGACAACAGGTAAAAAGCCAACTCATCCAAAACTACTCGACCACCTGGCACGTGAGTTCATGGACTCTGGATGGTCTGTGAAGCAAATGCACAGGAAAATTATGTCTTCGGATGCGTATTGCCGTTCATCAAATCATTCTGACGCACAACAACTGAACGCTCTCGATCCATTGAGAGAAACTTACGCAGTCTTTCTTCCGCGACGGCTCGAAGCTGAAGAAATTCGTGATTCAATGCTTGTTGTCTCAGGAGAGCTCAATCCTGAAATCGGCGGGATTCCATCACGACCAGAAATGAACCTCGAAGCTGCCTTGCAACCGCGGCAGGTGATGGGGACATTCGCTGAAGGATGGCAACCTTCTGTCTTACCACAGCAACGGCATCGTCGTTCGATTTACTCTTTGAAGATTCGCGGTTTGGGTGATCCGTTTATGGAAGTTTTTAACTCTCCCGGTTCTGATCTTTCCTGCGAAAAACGCGAAGCGTCGACTGTGACCCCGCAGGTTTTTGCGTTGTTGAACAACGAACAGACCTATGCACGCGGGCTGGCGATGGCAAACTCAACCCTCAAAAAATCCCCACAAGTTTCTGACTCAGAAATCATTCAAGCGATTTATCAGCGAACGCTGGGACGTGATCCAGTTGATCTGGAATTGAATGCTTGCTTGAGTCATTGGCAACAAATGACCAAGAGGCATCAAACACTTGAGATCGAACGAATCGAATATCCCACAGAGGTCGAACGAGAAGCTGTTGAAGAGAACACCGGAGAAAAGTTTCGGTTTACCAAACCACTGGAGTTCTATCAAAACTTCGTCCCAGACCTTCATGCTGCTGATGTCGATGTTCGCACTCGTGCATTGGCTGAGGTCTGCCTTGTCCTCTTGAATTCGAATGAGTTTCTCTACGTCTATTAGCTGAGATATGTCAGTGCGATGAAAGTCACTCTGTCCGAAACATAACTCAGGCTCATAACAATTGTTGAATCCAATGAATAACGACATCTCATCTCGAAATACTCTTCCGCGTCGCAGCGTTTTGTACGGTCTTGGTGCGTCTCTGGGGAGTTTGGCTTTTTCATCAATGCTGGCTGAAGAGCAGGGGGCAACAGCATCGACGGGGCCGCTGACGTCGAAAAAAGGGCACTTTCCAGCGAAGGCAAAACGCTGCATCTTCCTGACCATGGAAGGTGGACCATCGCACATCGATACGTTTGATCCAAAGCCGAAGCTGCATGACCTGCATCTGCAGGAATTTCAACGTAGCGGCGAGATGAAATCGGCGATGGAATCCGGGAAGCGGTACTACGTGCAAAGTCCGTTTGAATTTCAAAAAGCGGGTGAGAGTGGCGCAGACATCTCTACTAATTGGAAGCACCTGGCACAGAATGTTGATGACATCTGTTTCTATCGCGGCTGTCAGGTTGACTCCGTGAATCATCCAACAGCGATGTATCAGCTCAATACCGGAAATCGCTTTGGTGGCGATCCAGCCATCGGCTCCTGGGTCACGTATGGACTCGGTTCGACGAATCAAAACCTGCCCGGCTACTTCGTTTTGCCGGAAGTCTCATTTCCTCAAGGAGGCGCAGCGAATTGGGGGAACGGATTTCTTCCAGCACATTTTCAGGGGACTCCTCTTCGTTCTAAAGGAGCACCGATTCTTGACCTGTTGCCGATGAAGCATGTGACTCGCAAGCATCAGCGTGAGAATCTGGACCTGTTGAAAACATTGAATCAACAGCACTTAGAACAACATCCGCAACATGATGAACTTTCTGCACGCATGGAGTCATACGAACTCGCATTTCGAATGCAGGCAGAAGTTCCAGAGTTGGTCGACCTCCGCAATGAAGACCAGAAAACTCAAGAGCTTTACGGCATCGGAAAGGAACCGACGGATGCTTTTGGGCAGAAGTGTTTACTCGCCCGCAAGATGGTTGAAAATGGTGTGCGCTTCGTACAACTCTACGCCGGTTCCTGGGACTCACACGACTACATTGCACGGGCTCACAGCAACCTGATTGAGAGAGTGGACCAACCGATCTCCGCGCTTCTGGCTGACCTGAAACAGCGAGGGCTTTTAGAAAGCACGCTCGTCGTCTGGTGTGGAGAATTTGGACGCTCACCAGATAACGGGCAACGTGGCGGAACCGCTTATGGACGAGATCATAACCCCAAGGCGATGACGATTTGGATGGCTGGCGGCGGCGTGAAAGCAGGGCACACCATTGGAGCTACAGACGAAACGGGAGCCGAAGCTGTTGAAAATGTTCATCACATCCGTGATTTACACATCACTCTTTTGAAACTTCTCGGGCTGGACGATAACAGGCTGACATACTTCCACGGTGGACGTTTTAAACAACTCAGTCAGTTCGGCGGAGAAGTCATCAAGGAACTGATTGCTTAGAGCATTTTGCTCTACCGTGTACCTGCGAAGAACGCATTTTTAAAAACGTGCTTGTCGTTGTGAGAGATATTCGACGAGAGCTGTGTCAAATCTCATGCTGGTGTCCAACTCGACAAAGTCGGCGCCCACTGTTCGACAGGACTTCTTGTAGGTCTCGCGCATTTCGTGAAGTGCGTCAAGGTATTCTTTTCGAATTCCAGCTGCATCGACCAGCATCTTCTGGTCGGATTCCGGATCACGTAAGTCGCACATCCCCGTAAACGGAAAGTGGACTTCCGCTTCATCGAGGACATGAAAAATAATGACATCGTGTCCAGCGTAGCGCAACATGCGAATGGCGTCGATGACCGGCTTGGAGTCAGTCAACAAGTCTGAGAACAACATCACCAGACTTTTGGTTTTGACCATTGCAGCGAACTTCTGCAAGTTTTTGGCGATCTCGGTCGGTCCGGTCGGTTTCGCTTTTGCGAGGACCGCGAGGATGTTGGCAAGCTGCGAACGTTTACTTTTTGCGGGAAGACTCGCCTGGATTTTTTGATCAAAGGTAATCAGTCCGACCGGGTCTTGCTGATGCACCATCATGTAAGCGAGTGCCGCAGCCAAGCAGATTGAGTATTCGAATTTGGTCAACTCCTGACGATAGGTGTAGGCCATACTCTCTGAAAGGTCCATCAGAAGGTAACCAGTGATATTGGTTTCCGCCTGATACTTCTTGACGTAGTAACGGTCCGTTTTCGCATAAACGAGCCAGTCAATGTCCTTCGGATCATCTCCATGTGCGTAACGTTTGTGTTCGCTGAATTCGACGCTGAATCCCTGGAAGGGGGATGCGTGAAGTCCGGACAAAAAACCTTCGACGATGAATTTTGCACGGAGATCGAGCCGGGCTACATTCCGAATCACATCGGGTTTCAGGTACTTCTCGGCTGATGAGGACATAACGCCTATTGGCTTTCAAAAGGAAAGCGACTGAGGTCACTGTTGTGTTCACTGCTGCGTTGGTTGGGACGAACGACGATTTCCTGTGAATTTCGATTCTATTTTTCGATTACAAATTTTCAGGACCGAACTTTCCCGATTGAACGGACGTTCCATTCAAGAATTCGGCTGCTGACATGGGACGTTTTCCCGAAGGTTGAAGTTTGAGAATATCAACAGCACCATCTCCGGTCCGGACGAAAATTCTCTTCTCGACTTGCAAAGTTTCTCCCGGTTGGAGGTTTTGCATCGATGCCGTTTCATCTTCTGAAAGTTCTACGATGTCGAGAATCAAAATGCGAGTCGATTTTTTTTCTGGGAGGTGAAGAAATGTGAAGGCCATCGGCCATGGCTGCATTCCACGGACGTGCCAGCCTAGTTCTTCGCTTCGCTTTGACCAGTCAATTGCCCCGTGCTCCTTGCGAATCTTGGGAGCCCGGGTGACTTCAGTTGGCTCTTGTTTGAGGTGCTCAATGTTTCCGGATTCCAGGCCATCGAGAACTTCTAATGTCAGCGGGGCGGAGAGTTCTGCCATGCGGTCATGAAGTTCTCCGCTGGTTTCTTTGGGACCAATGTCGGTTTTGACGACACCCAGAATAGGGCCGGCATCCAGTTTCGGTTCGATCTGGAAGATGGTGACGCCAGACTCAGTCTCTCCATTTAAGACTGCGAACTGAACCGGAGCGGCTCCGCGATATTTTGGTAACAACGAACCGTGAAGATTGATCGCTCCAAGCCGTGGGAGATCGAGAAGTTCGCTGGATAAAATTTGACCGTACGCTGCAACAACGAAAATATCTGCCTGAAATTTATCTAACTGTTGCAGCGATTCTTCTGTATTGACGTTCGCCGGTTGAAAGACTTCAACGCCACCGGCAATCGCGGCTTCCTTCATTTCGTTGACATGATTGTGATGCCCTCGACCGACTCGATCAGGTTGTGTGACGAGTCCGACGACATCATGATCTGAAGCGATCAATGCTTGAAAGGCAGGAAGTGCAAACGTTCCCGTGCCCATCATTACCACTCTCAACGACATCAAAAATCCTTAGCTGGGCAGCGCCACTTTGCGCCTGACTGAGTTGCGTAAAATGTTTGTCAGGAGTAGTTTATTCCAATCACCTGTGCAGAACAATGAGATCTCTCTGGTTTCCCCGCAACAGTCGGATCTGGTGATTGGGGGCGGTTGAACGCCAAGTTATTTCCAGTGCTTGCTTGTGCCCGTGAAGGTCGCTTTCATCGCTTCCTGTCATGAATTCCTCGACTGCTCGCCACGAGGCAGGATGTAAAAACTATCTGGACAACAATCCTTGCTGGTTGCGACTGGTCTACTCTCGAATTCTCGATTCGAGCCCATTTTCACCGTCATTCAAGGAAACAGTCCGTTGTAGAATTCGAAACGGGGCATCTCCAATTGGTGCGCCTCCGTTATGGAAGTGAATTCCTTGATAAAGGTAATGGTCCATCGGGCGATGTGTGTGTCCAAAGTAGACGTGCTTAATGCCTGTCTCGCGTCCATGCCCAATGTTCTCCATGTACTTTAAGATTCGCTTTGCAACGCGCTTGCAGGGGTAGACTGCTGGGGGAGCTAAACGGTGCAACTGTGCCTTGATCGCGACATCGTACAGCCGGTTGTGAAGCTCTGTTCTTGAGCCATGCGCAAACTGTTCTCGCTGAAGTTTCAGGCAAGCTGCGGACATGGTCTTGTCAGCAACATCTCCATGCAGGAATAACGAGTCTCCCAAGCGATAGTAGTAGCGACTCCATTCAAAGGTTTTCATCTCCTGCTCTAAAAACGGAAGTCGTTCAAGCAGTTCTGGATGATCGTCATGGTTCCCAAGCAGAAAATGGACCTGGCAATGATTTGTCTGATAATCGAATTCGCGCAACCATTCCACAGCTGCATGTGCCGTTTCATCCTCGGTGAGATACTTTGACCAGCGGAAGTCGAAGATATCTCCTCCCAGGATGCAAAGTTCTGATTCGCGTGCGGTTTTGATGATTTGATCTTGGTAACGCTCCGCACTCGAACGGCGTGCGAACATATGTAAATCAGCAACAAAACAAATTTTCGGCATCTTTGTGTTCCGCTTATAAATTCCTTCGACAAAAAAACTTTGCAACAATCATCTTATTCTACGCTGATCGACTCTGTTGGTGGCGTGAATTCGCTGGATTCTCAGGACTTACATTGATATGCCTTGATCCACAGCTTTCAAAATTGGCACATCTGTTTATCGAGGTCTCCGTTTGAGTTACTCTGACGAACAGTTTACATCAAATCTCAGTTTCTGTCGAAAGAGTCGACAATGATCAACGTCTCCGAGCAACGTCTGCAAACGACATGCCTGCTATTTATTGTCGCTGTACTTTCATCGTTTGCCGCATATTGGCTGCGTCCGGTACTGGTGCCATTCGTTGTTGCGGTCTTCATTGTAAGCGGCGTTTCACCCATTCTCGAAGCATTGCAACGTTCAGTTGCATCGACGCGACTCATGGCTGCGGCGATTGCTTTCCTCGTCGGATGTTTGCTTATCGCACTTCTGATGGGAGCTTTGTGGGCGTCTGTGGTTGATTTGGCGAAGAACGCCGGAGCGTATCAAAGGCGCGTAGAAGAGCTCATCGCGGAGACGCATGAGTACATTCCCTGGGAAACCTCCGATTCGAAAGAAGAACCATCGCAGAGAAAGAGGCTGTTGAGTCCTCGACCTCCAACTCCTGAGAACCCTGAAGGTGAAGCTGAAGTCGAGGGCGGCGGAGAGCGTGAAGGCGATTCAGCGACAGGTAAATCATCTCCGGTCAAAGCGGACTCAACAGAAGAGCTACCAGTTGAGGAGCCCCCATCGGAAGAAATTACGATCAAGGAGACGTCGCCCTCAGAAGTTGCGTCATCACCCAGCGAGGAGTCGGCGGATAAACCGTCGGACAAACTTGAGATTCCAGTCCATTTGGATGTGACTCTGTCTGAGGCAGATGGTGGTATCAACTCTGGGCATCGAACTGTCAGTGATTCATTCGATCGTGCAGTTTCGAATGAATTCAATGCGATCAAGTCAAGGAATCCCATCGAAGGTTTCGAAGATTTTGTCACTCGCACTTTGAAGTCGGGCGTTTTCCAACTTTCTCAAGTTTTCCTGGAGATGATCTCAACAAGCTTGATTGTGTTGATTTATGTTTTCTTCCTGTTACTTGGAGCTCCTGCGAGCCAAACATCCTCTCCGGTTTGGAGAGACCTTGATCGACAAATTCGAACGTATCTTTCTCTTAAAACGATCATTTCGCTGTTCACCGGAGCTGCCTTTGGATTCGCCCTTTGGCTTTTTGGAATCCCGATGGCGGTCGCTTTCGGCATGCTCGCCTTTCTGCTCAATTTCATTCCAAACATTGGCCCAATTATCGCCAGCTTGTTGCCGCTTCCGCTGATTCTGCTGGCTCCCAATGGGACTCTGCTGTGGATGGGGATGGCCATCACCGTGACGTTTGGGATTCAATTTCTGAGCGGGAATGTGATCGAACCGAAGATCATGGGACAGCAATCGGATTTGCATCCCATTGTGATTCTCCTGGCCTTGATGTTTTGGGGGATGTTGTGGGGGATTGTCGGGATGTTTCTGGCGACACCGATCACAGCCGCGATCCGTCTGGCGTTACTTCAATTTGAGCTGACCCGACCTGTCGCTGAACTGATGGCAGGGAGGCTTCCAGGTAAGGAAGAGACCACCCCCTCGACGGCCTGAGACAGATACGAACCAACTCGTTTTCAGATTTGCGTGAATTTCGGAATTGCAGTCAGTGAGCAGGTTCGTCGTGGAAGCGATCTTTGCAGGTGAGTGCAGTCTCTGAGGCTCTCTCTATCGCCCCGTTAGATGGTTCCGGGTGAGTTCCGCATTTTGGTGCTTGTTAGAATGCGAAGAATGCTTAGTTTGGGATAGGCTTCAATGCTTGCCTAATCGGTATAACCGGACTCACCCCACCTCTATTGTTAAGACTGGCGGCATGCGTCGGGTCGGGTTGTGCCAATCGAAGCGATTGATTCGATCATTACAGATAGTTCGGCAGGGTCTGTTTTGCCGTCTCGTCCTGGTATCCCTCTGAGGTACGAAAGATCGATTATGCGTTTCGTCGAGAAGAAGGCAATTGTTGCTCTCATCCTTGTGGCTGGTCTGGCCTTCTGCAATTCCAGTTCCGCCGAAGAACCGCAGAAACTTGATCCACAGGTTCAGGCTCTCATTCAACGGCTTGAAGCTGCCGAACAGCAGATACAATCGCTGACGGTCGAACTCTCGAAAGTCAAAGAGAAACAGACGATCGCACGCCCGTTTCCGGAGACCTCCAAGGAGCCATCCCAGATTCCCGTCCCTGCAGGCACGCTGCCTCTTGAAGTTGAAGGGGTCTTTAGAAGCGAGCAGAGTGAGTTCGGACTGGAAACTGAGTCGGTCCGGCAGCCGAACGTGGAACAGGCGTTTGTTCCGGCGGTCGGACGAGAGGAACTTGCTGCTTTTGAAGAAGCGATCACCACCTCAGATAATGTCGATCAGAGGCTCTCAGCGCTGGAAAATGGTTGGAAAGAACTCGACGAGGCTTGGAACAGTTTTGATTCTGCTCAGAAGAAAAAGAAAGCAGACGCAGCCAAGAAGCCAACGTTTCAGATTGGTGGGCGGATTCACGCAGATTACTGGGACTTCGTAAACTCCTCGCAAGGAATCAATCATTTTGAACACCCGGAAATGCTCCTTCCGAATTATGGAGATCCACCTGAAGATCGGGCATTGTTCCGACGTATTCGTCTCGAAATGAAAGGTGATATCCTTGAAACAATGCTTTGGAGAGTTCAGGTTGATTTTAACAATCCGTCCTTAGCGGAAATCAAAGATGTCTACTTTGGCTTTAAAGAACTTCCGCTGAATCAGCAGTTGCTGATTGGTAACCAGAAACGTCCACTTGGCTTGGATCATCTGAACAGTAGCCGCTTTAACGTTTTCATGGAGCGACCATTCGTGGTTGAAGCTTTCAACGAAGATGCCCGCCGTCCGGGGATTGCGATGTATGGTCACACTGACGATGAAAGCTTGAACTGGCGTTACGGTGCCTACATGCTAGAAAGCGTTGCCCGTACCGGAAGGGTGATCGGTCAATCAAGTCAGATGAGCTTGAATGCCCGGGTCTCTGGGAGCCCCTGGTACGATGAAGCGTCTGGTGGACGTGGATACTTTCACTGGGGACTTTCTGGAATGTATGCACGTCCGGATGGTGACCGGATTGACTCCGATACGAACTTCAATGAAGCCCGATTTCGCACACGTGCCGCTACACGAAGCGACAGACGCTGGCTGAATACCGATCGTATTGCTGGTGCAGAGAATTACGAAATTATTGGACTCGAATCGATCTTTAATGTCGGTCCGTTTCAGGCTGTTGGTGAATACCAGCATACCTGGCTCCAACGTGAGACAGGTGAGGATCTACAGTTCGGTGGAGCGTACTTTTACCTTTCCTATTTCCTGACCGGGGAACACATTCCTTATACGAGAACGTCAGGAACCCTCGGCCGTGTGAAACCGTTTGAGAACTTCTTCCTGGTCGACAACTGCTACGGCGGGCACAGCACCGGTTGGGGAGCGTGGAATGTCGCCGTGCGATACGACTATCTCGATCTGACCGACCACGACATTCTTGGAGGAATCGGATCGGCCTGGACAACTGCTTTGAACTGGCACTGGACTCCGTATTCCAAAGTTCAGTTTGATGCCTCTTACGGAAAAATCAAAGATCACGAACCGGTCGGTGGATATTCGGGGGGACACTATTTCCTCTTGGGAACTCGTTTCGCTGTTGATTTCTAAAACATTTTCACTGTTTGTCGTGCCCGTGAATATCACTTTCATGACTTCAAAGACTGCTCGCCGCGAGGCAGAACCTGCAAGCCAATTCGAAAGATGCCCCAAGGGAGTTGACCATATGAAACTCATTCAATCGATACTGCTCTTTTCTTTGTTCGTCTCGCTCTCAACATCTGCTCAAGCTGGTTTGTTTCCGGTGAAATGTAAACCTGCGGGATGCTATGACAATGTCGAATGTGCTCCTTGCAGCTACACATGCTGCCCGGAAGTGAAAACGGAGAAAGTGAAGAAGCATTGCTGGGAAGTCGAGTGCGAACCGGTTTGCATTCCTGAAGTGCAGTGTCCACTGTTTAACTTCTTCCGAAAAAATAAATGCGAGCCTTGCAGTGATGTCGATGTTTTCGGACGTCCGCTGAACAGTTTGCGTGCAAAGGTTCGTGTCGTTAAGAAGTTGAAGAAGGTTGAATATGAATGTGAGAAATGCGTTATAGAATGGAACGTTCAATGCCTTTCTGCCGGAAGTCGTAAATCCAGAGACACGACTGGTGTGGAATCGGGTTGCTGTCAAATTCGCTGATCGAGTTAATGCGTCGCGACGAAGCTTTGGTTCAACGAAAAGAAGCCCGACCAGATGAGAGGTCGGGCTTCTTTTGTATTACGAGAACTGTTTGGGGCACGCTGGTCCAAGGGACCAGCGTTTAAAGGCCAATGGATAGTTAAGTCACTCTCGTGGCGGCGATTTTACTGCAGATCAACCGTGAAGCTGCTCTAGAGCATCTTTCGAATTGGTTTGCAGGTTCTGCCTCGTGGCGAACAGCATTTTTACCGGGGAAATGCGTTCTTCACGGGCAAACGGTAGAGCAAACTGCTCTAGTTGTAGTAAGGGTTTGAACTGTTTGGTTGATTGATGGTGTTCCCGTACGCAGGGAAGGTTGCGGGTTGGTAGACAGGTGAGGTAGGAGCGTTGTACTGGACCTGTGAATTGTTGAACGGGATCGTTGAGTTTCCGTAATTCGTGGGTGTTCTGTATCGATCTCCTGAAAGTGGCGAGTTGGGGAAGTAGCCATTCTGGTACTGACCAACTCCTGTTGTTCCGGTTCGGCACTGGCCATTCACACAGTTCACCTGAGTGATGTTTGGCGAATATTGTCCGTTCACGTAACCTTGTGTGTACTGGCCGTTTGCCTGGTGCAGCGGATGGTTGCATTGACCG
Organism: Thalassoglobus sp.; assembly: GCF_048270125.1. NCBI lineage: Bacteria > Pseudomonadati > Planctomycetota > Planctomycetia > Planctomycetales > Planctomycetaceae > Thalassoglobus > Thalassoglobus sp. The sequence goes on from NZ_JBLWTN010000011.1 coordinate 122,380, forward strand.
TTCGCACAGGCTGCAGGAAGTCCCACCGTTGAGTTAATCGGGTATTGAGTCTGGCTGCCGTACAATGAATTCGAATTGGTCCGGCAAGGCAGAGTGGACGTGGATGGCTGAGTGTATTGGTATCGAGTTTGGTGAATGTTTTGGCTGGGCTGCGAGTATTGGTAGTTGCTCGGTGTGACCCCATAATTCGGCTGGCTCACGTTGTAGTTTGGTTTAAAGGGATTGAAAATCCCAAGGAAGTCCTGTGCATTTGCTGCTGTTGCTGTGGTGAAAATGATCAGGGATGTCAAGATATTTGTGGAGTAACTCATAGTGAACGATTCCTTTTGGAATTTTTTATTGGTCTGTTTCACGAATTGTGAAATCCAGAACTGTTCACCATCCTTTGTGTGCTCAGAGTGCTTGATTTGCAGTCCGATCGTACCGACGAGGTCAGTGCGATCTTGTTTTCCGAGAGTCGTCTCGTTCCGTGCAAATTGAATGTCTCTGAATGAATCGCTGTCTTAGCGATGACAACTCAGCACCTCTTACTTTTCTGTTGTAGTCGTGTTGTGCTGCGTTTGATAACTCTTCATAAAGCAGCCGGTGTGCCAAAGCTCGAAAGACTGTTTTAAGGATGAAAACACCCTCCAGCTTCTCCTAAATTGCCTAACTTGGCGGTGCTTCGGTGTCACTCTGATTTGCTCTGTCATCGCTACGATCACAAAAGTGATCGCGAAATTGACACAGGATTTGATATGATTTCCCGATCTCTATCGCGCAAAGGAATCTTATAATGTTGTTTCAATTGCGACAGGCGTCGTTGTGGCTTGTTTTGGTCTCGTTGGTTGTTTCCAGAGCCGAAGCCAAAAACGTGTTACTTCTGATTTCGGATAATCAAACCTGGCACGATGTGGGTTGTTATGGAAATGAAGTTGTCGCCACGCCGAATCTGGATCGGCTGGCGTCGGAGGGAGTCCGGTTTCGACAAGCCTTCGCGACAACGGCCTCTTGCGGCCCGAGCCGGGCGGTGATTTACTCCGGGCTCTTGACTCACTCCAACGGTCAATACGCACATCCACATGCGGAGCACAATCAGCAAATTCGTCCGACTGTGACGACCGTCTTCGAGAGGCTGAAGAAGAAGGGATACCGAACCGGTTTGATCGGCAAGGATCACATCAAGCCGATGGAAAAATATCCGATCGACTTTAAGCCGAGAGGGAGTTCACGAGATGTCGTCTGGATGGCGAAGCAGGCCGAAGAGTTTTTGAACATTAAGAGTAGTAGCAGCGAGAGTGAACCGTTCTTTCTTGTTCTCTCTTATTCCGATCCGCATCCAACTTCACGAGATGGGATCGGTTGGGGAGCGGTCCGAGATTACCCGGGATATCAAACGCTGAAGTATGATCCCGATGACATTAACGTTCCCGGATTTCTTCCGGACACCGCGGAGGTTCGCGAAAGTATTGCCGGGTACTATCAACAGATCAGCCGGATGGATTTTGGCGTTGGCTTGGCGCTGCAGGCTTTGGAGAAATCTGGAACTGCGGACGAGACACTGGTCATCTTTATTTCGGATCATGGAACGTCTGAACCGGGGGCGATGGGAACTCATTACGAACCTGGAGTCCGTGTCCCTTTCATTGTCCGGACACCGAATGCAAAAGTAGGGCATGTCAATGAGGCGCTTGTTGCCTTCACGGATATTACTCCGACGATTCTCGATTGGACCGGAACGGATTTCGATACGAGTGAAGTCCATGGCCGAAGTTTTCTTCCGGTACTCAATCAGCAAGATCCTCCGGAATGGCGATCGGCGCTGCTGAGTCATGTCGGTCATGATGTCTTCGCCAACTATCCGATGCGAACGCTTCGCCATCCGCGATACAAGTTAATCTGGAATCTTACCTGGCAAGCAGAGTACCCACTTCCTATTGACACTTACGAGCGGAGACTCTGGGACGGGATTCGAAAGAACGCAGCGACTCACATTGGCCCGAGAACCGTCGAACAGTTTTTGAATCGACCACAACTGGAGCTGTACGACCTTCAGGCGGACCCGTGGGAAACCAAAAATCTTGCCGATCAACCAGAACATGCCAGTCGCAAAGCTGCGATGGTGAAAGAGCTTGTTTCGAAACTGGAGAAGCAGGGTGACCCGTGGCTGCGTAAGTATCGCCCCGGAACCCTCTCGCAAAGATAGGTCTCTCTCTGCGGAAGGTTTCCGACTCATCTTTGAGGGACTTAATTCGCTCGGATCGGGTGGCTCTCGATCAAGGTGGCGATATGCATTCACTTCAAAGAAGAGAGCAACGGTTTCTTCGCCACAGTGCCGAGAGTCGATTCTGAGATTGTACCTTCCCGCAAATCTGCTTTGATGAAGTCTGATTGCGATTCCAAAAAACTTTTCCAGCGTTTCTGATCGCGAACACGTATTCTGTGACAATGAAAAATGGTCAAAGAGTATTGCCGGAATTGAGTCACTCGTTTTTCGGCCGCGGAGGATGTTGGTTTTTGAGATTCATGTTTCGAAATGTGCAGATTGGGTACAGGTTCCGGTGGAGCGGGTGCTCGTACGGAAAAAGTCTGGACTACTTCAGCCAAATGATTCCTGATAGAATTGGCCTCGCTTTTAACCCTTCAAGCTGACCAGTGAGTCGACACATTATGCCTTCCCTTCAATTCCGTTGTTCAGCTCTCTTTGTCCTCGTGCTACTTTCTTTTGCTCTTCTTTCGGGACAGGAGCTTCAGGCGCAAGAGCCTGCAAAGTCTGATCTTGAAGAGTCCTGGCAGACAATCTGGAGCCAAGGCCAGCGAGTTGGTTACTCGCACTCCACCTCGTCTGAAAAAAAAGTAGAGGGTGAAACAGTCTTCGTCACCGACACTTTGCTCTCAATGACGTTCAATCGCTTTGGTCAAACGCTCAGTATTCGGCAACAGTCGCATGTCGAGGAGACAGAGGATGGCAAGCTCCTCCGTTTCAGCTCGACGATGGAAAATCCTCCGAACAGCAAGACTGTCACATCTGGTTTTTTGCAAGGGGCCGAGATCAAACTCACCAGTAAAGTCGCCGGCCGATCGACCACAAAAACGATCTCGGGGATGGAGGATGTCTTCTCGCTCAGTTGGCCTGAACGCATCATTCAAGAGGGTAAGCTCAAGCGAGGCGAGCCTCAAACGTTTGAGGTCTTCGAACCACAAATCGGGAACAAGGCGAAGATCACGGTTGAGTACAGCAAAGATGTTCCACTTCCGAAAGAAGGAGCCTTCCACCGAGAGGTCACCCTGCAGGAGAAATTCGCTGGCGCCCCGCCAATTGAATCGATCGTTACATGCGATCAAGACTGGTCACTTGTCAAAGTGTCGATGCCGTTGTTGAAGATGGAGATGCGTACAGCCACCGAAGACGAAGCACTCGCACCGATTGGCGAGCACGAATTTGATCTCGCGACTGATACCATGGTTCGCGTTTCTGGAATGGAAAACGTCCAGCAGGCGAAGAGTGTCACTTACCGCATCGAAGTTGATGGTGCGAATCCAGCGGAGATCTTTGAGGAGTCGGCTAATCAGAAAATTCGGGTGATCGATGACGAAACGATTGAGCTCACGGTCAACAAGAAAACGTTAAAGAATTATCCTCGGCTCGAAGGAGAATCAAGTTCCGCTGCTGATTCATTTATGCAGGCGAGTCAATACCTTGAATGTGAAGCTCCAATTCTTGTCTCACTCGCAAGCAAAGTGAAAGAGGGGGAGTCTGCGACTGAAACGTCGGTGGCTCTCGAGAAATTTGTCAAAAATTATGTTTCCGACAAAAACTTTTCGACAGCGATGGCAACGGCTGCGGAAGTCGCACAGAGCAGGGCAGGGGACTGCACCGAACATGCGGTTTTGTTGGCAGCTTTGTTGCGGATCAAAGAGATCCCTTCGCGAGTCGCAATTGGCTTCGTCTATTCCGCACCTCACAAAGCGTTCGTAGGACACATGTGGACAGAGGCCTGGCTGAACGGACAATGGGTTCCGCTGGACGCCACGCTCGGGCATGGAGGGACAGGATGTGGGCATCTCACGATCACGACGTCGAGCCTCTCCGACGATGAAGCCGCTCCTGCAGCTCGATTTTTGCCAATGATTCATCTGTTGGGACGGACGAAAATCGAAGTTGTCAGCACCGAGAAGTAAGAATTAAGTCGAGAGCTCTGGCTGAATCTTTTCTGTGGCACGGTTAAACCGTGGAGCGAATTCGATACAATGATTCGAGCAGCGAATTCAAAATTCATTCAGATCGACAGATCGACAGATCGAGATAAAGAAATATCAATGAACATGGAAGATGAGCAGGAGCAGCAACGCCCAGTCGCAATTAATCAGACGGCCATCGCGCTCATTCGTCGCTGGTTTGAAGATCAATCGAAGTGGTTAGTTTTATATGACGAAACTGTCGATCATCACCGTCTCATTGAAGCTCAGCGGCTTGAAGATGAATCGTTCCGTGAATCCATTGATCGAGAAATTGCCTGGCAGCTGAACCTTGAACGAGGCAAGGATTATATCGTTTCAAGTGCTCCGCGATTGCATCTGGAGATTCCGATCGAGATTGCACATGGTTGTTCAGATAAGCAGGAACTACGAGTCGATGTTGTTGAGTTTTATCTTGTCGAGCTTTATGGAAGTGCTGCGCAGAAGAATCTCGACAATAACTCCAGCGTCCAATGGTTGAATGCCAGGCAGTTTTTAGCTGAAGGTTCGAATACCGAAATCCTTTCGCGACAACGACAAATTTTGCAACTCGCCGACATCCTGAACGAGGACGAGTCCGATGGTGATCTACGCGAAGAAATGCATTGAGTCCATCCCTCCTCACGGCCAAAGGGCCAGTCGCACTCAGTGCTTCAATCGGTTCTTCATGCTGAAAAGACGCGCTGCGGTGCATGCCTTTTCCTGCTTTCTTCTTTGCCTGCTCGCGTCCTCAGTTCTTCATGCCGAAGCGACGACAGATCCCAAAAGCTTATCATCGCTGATCGATCAACGAATCTCAGCCCGCTGGAAAAGCGAAAAGGTCACCCCCGCTCCCGTCGCTGACGATGCCGAATTCATGCGGCGTGTTTACCTCGACGTGACTGGGAAGATCCCGCATGCTTCGGCTGTGCGCGATTTCTTGGCAGACGACTCTCTTGATAAGCGGCAACAACTGGTCGAAGATCTTCTGGCGAGTCCCTCTTATATCATCCATTATACAAATCTCTGGCGGGCAGCGATGATCCCCGAAGCGGATGCCGACCAGCAAATCCGTGTCGCTCTTCCGGGGTTCGAATCATGGTTACGTTCACGAGTTGCGGAGAATCGGAACTTTGCGGAAATCGTTGAGGAAATGCTCACGCTTCCGTTTGACCAGCAAGCAATGATTGGCTTGAACCAACTCAATCAGTCAACTCCGGTCGCATTCTATCAGGCCAAGGAATCCAAACCGGAACGACTTGCTGCGGCGACTTCACGGCTGTTTCTTGGGATTCGCCTCGATTGTGCTCAATGTCACGATCATCCATTTGATAGCTGGAAGCAGGATCAATTCTGGAAATATGCAGCTTTCTTCACGGATATCCCTGCCACCCAGATTCCCGGTCAGGAGATGATCACACGGAAGGAACCGCCCGGAACGATCAAGATTCCGGAACTGGAGCGTGTCGTTGGAGCGACATTTCTCAATCAACAAGCTGCAATCTCTGAGGGGGAGCCGCGAGGCCGGTCCGTGTTGGCAAAATGGATTGTCTCTCCCGAGAATCCTTACTTCGCCAAGGCTGCGGTCAACAGAATCTGGTCGTACCACTTTGGGATCGGACTTGTGGAGCCGATGGACGACTTCAGCTCTAATAATCCAGCAAGTCATCCAGAACTCTTAGACGAACTGGCTGAGGCATTTGTTGCCAATGATTTCGATTTCAAATTTCTTATTCGGGCGATAACCGGTTCGAAAACCTATCAGTTAAGTAGTCGGCAGACTGATTCCTCGCAGGAGGAACCGACGCTCTTTGCTCGTATGCCTGTCCGGGGGATGACTGCTGAGCAGATCTTTGACAGTCTCGCTGTCGCCACGGGGTATCGCCAGCCGTTCGATCCGGAGCAACCGCTCAATTTTAATAACGATCAGGCACGACAAGATTTTATTACAATGTTTGGGAACCAGCCGGAGTCGGCTCCTGATCGGGCGTCAACAATTTTACAGGCTCTGGCACTGATGAATGGCGACTTTGTTGGTAATGCCACGGACATCGTCGATAGTCGCACGCTGGCCGCCATCATCGATTCTCCGTTCTTCAGGGACGAGCAACGAGTCGAGGCGATGTATTTATCGACCCTGAGTCGGCTACCCTCAAAAATTGAGCAGCAAAAGATGCTCGAGCATATCAAATCGAACCAGGTTGATGGGAGCCGCCCTGAAAGCTACGCAGATATTTTCTGGGTGTTACTAAACAGCAGCGAATTTTTGTTAAATCATTGATTGGCGGGTGAGGCGGCAAACGATTTTCGAGTGCTGGCTGTCAAAAAATGTAAATTTCTGACACTAATTGTAAACTGTTCCAAAGAAGATTTTTGTACGTTTCAGAGGCCAAAAACAGGGTTCAGGAATAGTTCTGAGGGAATTCTGAGATTTCTCGTGAGATTGAGTACGAAATCATCGCCATGAAGATGGTCACGTTCCTTGACATAAATTCCCAAGCTGCCTTACGATACGCGATCTCTGAAAAATGGCAGGCAGAATGGCTGACCTGTCATATTTTTGTATCGGAACTCCTTACAGCATAAGGGGATGCGGCTCATGGCTGTTCCCAAACGTAGACATTCAAAATCACGGTCACGCAAAAAGCGTAGCCATAACGCATTGAAGCCAATGAAGTTACAGTATTGCCCACAGTGTGGGACAGCTGTTCCTTCACACGTGGTTTGCCCAAATTGTGGTAATTACCACGGGCGAACCATGGTTGAAACCGAGGATTAACGAACGATGAAAATCGCTCTGGACGCGATGGGTGGCGATGAAGCTCCGTTGATTAATATTAGCGGTGCCATTGAAGCCCTCGAAACATCTTCAGACCTGGAAGTCTTTTTGGTCGGGGACGCGCCCACTGTTGATTCATTGGTTGAGAAATCCGGCTACTCAGGTGAACGACTCACTGTGGTTCATGCTGACGGATTTGTTGGCATGGAAGAAAAGCCAACAGATGCGTTGCGCCAAAAGCCAAATTGTTCGATTGCGGTTTGCTGGAAGATGATGGCAGGCGGCGAAGTCGAAGCAATTGTCAGTGCCGGGAACACCGGTGGTGTCATTGGGGCAGGATTACGGACTCGGCTGTTTCTCAAAGGTGTCAAACGTCCTGGTATTGCGGTGGTCCTGCCCACGATTTCTGGGCGCTCCGTGCTGATGGATGTCGGTGCCAACCCGGGAGCCCGTCCTGAGCATCTTGCCCAGTACGCATTGATGGGGTCCATTTTTGCTCGCGAAATTCTTGAGATAGAATCTCCGCGTGTCGGGTTAATGAACATCGGAAGTGAGGACGGTAAAGGGACTCCTCTGATAAAAGAGGCGCACGACCTGGTTCTTCGCGGTCCGGTTGCCCAAAATTATATTGGAAATGTCGAGGGGCGAGGGCTTTATCAAGGTGAAGCCGACGTCATCATCTGTGACGGATTTGTCGGAAACGTCGTCCTGAAGGTGAGCGAAGGGATGGCCTCGATGATGATGGAAAAAGTGGCCCATCAGGTTCTCGGGGCGTTGAACGGAGAAAAGACGACTGCCGAGCAAGCGTTCGGGCGTGTCGGAAGAAGTTTTGAATACAATGAGTATGGTGGAGCACCATTGCTAGGCATTGATGGTGTTTGCATGATCAGCCACGGTTCGAGTGACGCACGATCAATTCGCAACGCACTCCACACCGCAATGACGTTTAAGAATCGAAACGTTAATCAGCACATTGTAGAGGCTCTCGCAGCGCAAACAGCAGCGAGTTCGTGAGTCGATAAAAGTTATGGAAGGCTGACAGGTTTGCCTGCAAGGCAACAGTTGTCGTCTCAAATTGGAACGGAGTGATGAGCCGAATCGGATTTCTTTTCCCTGGTCAGGGAGCGCAACATATTGGCATGGGCAAGCAACTTGTCGAGCAGTATCCCGCTGCCGATGCTTTGTTCGATCAGGCCAATGAAATCCTCGGGTATGACCTTCGTCGTCTCTGTTTTGAAGGTCCATCGGAAGAACTCGACTCAACTGTCATTAGCCAGCCTGCGATCTTTGTGACGAGCTTGGCGGCTTTGGAAAAACTTCGAGTTGATGCTCCTGATGTTGTCTTAGGCTGTGAAATGGCTGCTGGCCTGAGCTTGGGTGAATATACAGCATTGGTTTTTTCTGGAGCAATGAGCTTCGAGGATGGTCTGAAAGTCGTTCAAAAGCGTGGTCAGGCGATGCAAGACGCCGCAGATGCCACTCCCTCAGGAATGGCGAGTGTGCTGCTGCTCGACTTGCCTGAAGTTGAAAAAATTCGCGATCAGGCACAAGCTGCCGGTGTCGTCGAAATCGCAAACTATCTCTGCCCTGGGAACCTTGTTTTGTCGGGCAGCAATGCCGCGATTGAAAAGGTTCTGGAGATTGCTGAGGCAGCCGAAGCCCGTGTGGTTCCGTTGGCTGTCGCAGGGGCGTTTCATACGAAGATTATGCAGCCGGCAGATGATCGGCTCCGTGATGCGTTATCGAAAGTCGAGATGAAGACTCCGGAAATTCCGGTGATCTCCAATGTCGATGCCAGCACTCATACAGACCCAAGTGACCTGAAAGACGTACTTGTCCGTCAGGTCATCAGCCCGGTTCGCTGGGAAGATTCGATTCGTTCGATGTTGGATCAAGGAATAGATGAGTTTTATGAAATCGGTCCAGGTCGCGTTCTGGCCGGGTTATTAAAGCGAATTCAGCGTAAAATTCCCTGTACTGTCATCAACGATTCATAAGAGTTGTCTCCAGTAGCATTCAGTGCTCATGATTCATTCAGGCTGGATTGATTTCTTCATAAATGCTTGATGAGCAGGCCAGCAAAGCTTCTTGAGACTCAGAGATAAGTACTCATACAGGTCCGTCAGGACACCAGAAATCATTTAAATCCGGTTCCAAAGTGGGACCTTTCGCATTGACGTTTACACACTGTTCAAAAGCCGCTATATCTTCATTCGGCCTGCGGAAATAATTTGCAGGTCATGTGAAAATGGAGGCACCACAGACGGTGTCGATCATTCCAGAAGGAGCAAGACGTGGACGAAAAAGTAATTGCAATTGTGAGTGAACAATTGAGCGTTTCCGAGGATGAAATTACCAAAGAAAGTAATTTCATCGATGACCTTCAAGCTGATTCGCTCGACCTGGTCGAGTTAGGAATGAAGTTTGAAGAAGAATTCGGCGTAACGATCCCAGACGAGGATTACGAAACGCTCAAAACCGTTGGCGATGCCATCGATTATATCAAACAGCGGGAAAGCGCTTAAACTATGCTCAAGCGAGTTGTCGTCACAGGCTTGGGAGTCGTTACCTCACTCGGTTGCGAAGTCTCCGAGTTCTGGGATCAAATCTGTGCAGCTAAAAGTGGTGTGAGTACAATCCGCCGCTTCGACTGTTCCAATTTCAAGGTTAAGTTCGGCGGGGAAGTTCAAAACTTCAACCTCGTCGAACATATGGACTTGCTGGAGAAGGAGGTCCGTAGATTGGATCGCTTTGTCCAGTTTGGAATGGCGGCTGCGCAAAAAGCGATTAACGACGCAGGAATCGACTTCACGGCTGGCGATCCGTATACACACGGAGTTCTCGTCGGCAGTGGAATCGGTGGTCTCAACGAAATCGAACAACAACATTCCGTTTTGTTCGATCGTGGCCCAACTCGTGTGTCGCCGTTGATGATTCCTAAGCTGATGGTCAACGCCGCCAGCGGGAATATCTCGGTGCGTTGGAAGCTGAAAGGGCCAAACAGTGCAGTTGCAACTGCTTGTGCCTCAGCGACCAATGCAATTGGAGACGCTTACCGGCTCATTCAGCATGGACAAGCGAATGTCATGGTGACTGGTGGTAGTGAAGCTGCGTTGACCCCAATGGGGCTTTCCGGTTTCGCTCGAATGCAGGCTCTGTCGACCCGCAATGAAGATCCTGAATCTGCCAGCCGTCCGTTTGACCAGGGACGAGATGGTTTCGTGATGGCTGAGGGAGCCGGGATCGCGATCCTGGAAGAATACGAACACGCTAAGGCGCGTGGTGCAAATATCATCGCAGAAGTGCTCGGCTACGGGATGTCAGCGGATGGCAGTCACATGACTGCACCTGATCCTGAAGGTCGCGGAGCAGCTCGTGCAATGTCTGGTTCATTGAAAGATGCCGGGTTAAATCCCGATGCAATTCAGTATGTGAACGCTCACGGGACAAGTACACCGTTGGGAGACAAGGCGGAAACTTACGCGTTGAAATCTGTCTATGGCGATCATGCCCATAAGTTTGCAGTCTCCAGTACAAAAAGTCAGCTGGGGCATTTACTGGGGGCTTCAGGCGGTGTGGAGTTCGTGATTTCTGCTTTAGCAATTCGCGATCAAGTCGCTCCACCGACGATCAACCTCGACAATCCTGACCCTGCATGCGACTTGGATTATATTCCAAACGAAGCTCGCAGCATGCCGATTCAACGCGTGATGACCAATAGTTTCGGTTTCGGTGGTCATAACGCCTGCTTGATTCTCGGGAAAGTTTAGAAGCAGTCTCAAAAGCTATGGAATTGCAACCTTTCTCTGTGCCGGAGAAGTGAACAGCAAGTTTTGAGGCCAGTTCTAAAGCATCTTTCGAATTGGTTTGCAGGTTCTGCCTCGTGGCGAGCAGTATTTTTACTAGAGAAATGCGTTCTTTACGGGCAAACGGTAGAGCAAGCTGCTCTAAAGCGTTTTAATATTTGCCGGACCTGTAGAGGTTTTCTTCGCGGCAGCTTGGTCTGTTCGTCACGAAGCAGAGTGCGAACACCCGTTCAGAGCACTCCATATCACACTTGTCGTGTATTCAGCGTTTCATGAATTCCGTCATACTGTGAATTGTTGAGCGTCTCGAGCATTCGGTGATTCAATTCTTGCTCGTTCCTTTTGCATACTCGTCGTAAAGTTTGCGAAAGCAATCTCGTAGGTTTCCGTTGCAGGCTCGATAGAGTTCTTGGAGCCTGTCGTCAGGGATGCTCTGTTCTGGCTCTAATTTTCTGACGAGATGAATTAACGTTTGCACACTCGGTTGAAGCTCGATCAATGTGGGGAGTCGCCCCGGTTTGTGTGCGGTGATTAACAAGCCTGCGTATCCTTTCGCTTTTCGCTTCACACGCTGCCAGTCCCAGTAATTTAATAGACCTGCGCTATCGAGAATCAGGACCATCTCTTCGCTGGAGGATTCGAGCCATTTTTGAATTCGGTCTTTATTACAGTCTCGTCCGTCGTCCATTAAACGGAGGGCTTTGTGCGGAATTCCCGCTTGCTGCAGTTGGTTTTGAACCTCGTTCAATAGAGTCGTTTTGCCCGTGCCATGTGGTCCAATAATGGCTCCTCGGAAGTGAGCTGCTTTTAGCCTCAAGTAAAAGAGGTCAAAGGACTCGTTTTCGAACTGAAAGGGGAGGGCGTGGACGCGATCGACACGAAACGGGTTCTCACGGGCTTTCATTTGCCCAACTCGAGAGATGTCTTGTCCTCTGCGATTACGATGTCGGGAAAGATGGCCCGCATTTCTTCTATTCCAATCGGGTCGCCGGTCTTATCTAGGGGGTCGGTGTGCACGATGATCAACCTTCCCACCTGGGCTTCCTTCGCCAACGTTGCCAGGGCAGTAGAGTGTGTGTGTCCGGTTTGATTGGCCCAGTCAGATTTAGAATCTGGGAAGTAGCACTCATGGACGAGTGTTTCGGCTCCCCTGATAAAATCGGTGTACGATCCGTCTACAGTCGTATCGGTCACGTATGCGAAAACTCCCTCGTCCAAGTGTAGCTTGAACGCAGTTGATCCTCCGGGATGGCTATTCAGTTTCATCCATTCGAGTTTCTGACCGGAGGGAAGTCGGAGTTCTCCCTCGTCTTGAATTTCACAAAATTTGAACGGCGGGGGGACCGGAAAGACCTGCTCGGAAAAGAGCTGAATTTTCACTGCGTCCAGAATCTCAGTACGGGCGTGAAGTCGTATCTGCTCAACTTTTCCGAGTAGTGGCAGTGTGATGAGGTAGGTCAGCCCGCAAATATGATCGAGGTGAGCATGTGAGAGGAAGAGGTCGAGCGAAGTTGTTTCAACGTGCTTTTCGACTCGAAATGCGCTCGTACCGGCATCGAAGATCAGCCCGAGTTCAGGGAGCATCAGGCAGGCTGTGTGACGTTGTTCACTTGGGTGGAAGCCACCCGTTCCCAGGAATTCGACTCGCATCAGACCGCTCGTTACATCGAGTTTTGCACGTCTTGTTACAACAATTTGACTAGAGCAGCTTGCTCGACCGTGTACTCGTGGAGAACGTGTGTCACCAGTGAGATCGTTGTCCTCTAGTCAATCAGGGCATTTTCAATGCTTGTCGTGCCCGTGAAGGACGCATTTTTTAGTAAAAATGCTGTTCGCCACGAGGCAGAACCTGCAAACCAATTCGAAAGATGCTCTAGCTGGCATTTTCAGCGTCGTGTTTCAAAATACCTTTGACAATCACTCGCAGCTTTGGTTCCGCTTCATTGGCAATGGCGATGATTTCTTCCACGCAGGCAGGCTTCAAGGCGTCGGGGAAGCACATGTCGGTGATGACAGATAATGCGATGGTGCGAAGCCCCGCATGAACGGCCACTATCACCTCGGGAATGGTTGACATCCCGACTGCGTCAGAGCCGATCTGTCGTAAGAATCGGTATTCAGCTCGTGTTTCGAGATTCGGCCCGGCGATACCGACAAAAACTCCCTTGTGAGCGGCAAAGTTCTCTTTCCGAGCGATTTCCAGAGCAAAATCACCCAGCTTCTGGTCGTAAGGGGCGCTCATATCGGGGAAACGTGGACCGAGTCGGTCGTCGTTGATCCCGATCAGAGGGTTGTCCCCCATGAGATTAATATGGTCATCAATGACCATAATGTCTCCACACTGGTAGAAGGGGTTGAGCCCTCCCACAGCATTTGAACCAATTAGTAGAGATGCCCCCATCTCTTTGAAGACTCGAATGGGGAGAGTTACCTGTTTGAGGGGATATCCTTCGTACATGTGATGCCGACCTTCCATCGCCATCACAGGGATTCCACATAACTCTCCACAGATCAACCGGCCTCGGTGGCTGGTCGCTGTCGATTTGAGGAAATGTGGAATCTCTTCGTAATCGAATTCCGCTTCAATATCGATTTCCCCGGAGAATCCCCCTAATCCGGTTCCAAGGACGATTCCTGCATGTGGAACTTTGTCCCACTTTGAACGAATCGTTGTGCAGGCTTCTTGAATTTGATTAAAAAGTTCGAGCATCAGGGCTTCTCACATCAAAATTGATCGAATCAAAGCAGTTTTTTCGCACACTTTTTACAGCGAACGAGTTTCCCTTTGTTTCCGACCATTGCACCACATTTGGGGCATCGCTTCGTTTTTCGTGCTTTTTTCAATTTCGTACGTGGGCGCAAAACCATTGCAGTTACCTCTTTATGTTCTCTAAGCAGAGTCATCGATCAAGTCGCCGGACTCAATTTCTGTAGTCTGAGTCTACGACGTCATTTGCGTAGAAGCGGTACAGGTTATCGAACAATCCGTCTCTATTCAATGTCGGCAGAATGATTGAGTCCCTCTCTGGAAACCTCTGTTCTGAAGAACTTTTCAGTGCATCGAAAGCAAGGTTTCGATTTTCAGGTCGGTTCTAAGGGTTTCTTCCTCAAGATGTTACAGGAGAAAAAATTGATGTGTAAATGAGGACCCAACCTTTCCTCTCATCCGCATCTTTGCCATGATATCGTAGAACTTTCTGAAACTCGTTTGGAAGGATGCGAGAGCGTTCTGCTCGATCACACATTCGCGAAACGCGGTTGTTGTCACAGAGAATTCATTCTTCCACGAGGTGGAACCACAAGTTGTTTTGAAGAGCGCTCGAATGACCGACTCCAAGTCGAAGCTCCCTGAGGATGAATCGAATCACTCAGACTCCAACCCTGTAAAAGAAACGCAGCCAGGAAGTGAGGAGACCGCAGCGATGCCTGTCCCTAAGAACCCCCAGGAAAAAGGGCTTCCGCAAACGGATACAGTTCTTGGAGATTTCCGGCTCATTCGCAAGTTGGGCAAAGGGGGAATGGCAGAGGTTTGGTTGGCAGAGCAGGAATCTCTCAAGCGGAATGTCGCCTTGAAGCTTCTCCGCCCGACACTGACTGAAGATCACACATACGTTGCCCGATTTCAAACAGAAGCAAAAGCGGCAGCCGGGCTGAACCATCCCAATATTGTTCAGGTCTACACAGTCGGAGAGCGAAACGGTCAGTATTTTATTGCTCAGGAGTATGTGCAGGGGCAAACCCTGAAAAGTTTTATTCAGAAAAAAGGGGCGTTGGAAGTCAACGTGGCGCTGGCCATCATGCGGCAAGTTGCCTCTGCATTACAAGTTGCGAATGAGCGGGGGATTGTCCATCGGGATATCAAGCCTGAAAACATCATGCTGAATCGAAAGGGTGAGGCAAAAGTTGCTGACTTCGGTTTGGCACAACTTCAGGGCGGCGAACAAAACCTGACGCAAGAAGGCGTCACCATGGGGACTCCGCTCTATATGAGTCCCGAGCAGGTCAACGGGAAAAAACTGGATCAGCGCAGCGATATCTATTCCTTTGGGATTACCTGTTACCACATGCTCGCTGGTCGTCCGCCGTTCGAGGGGGAGAACGCCGTGAGCGTCGCGGTGAAACATTTGCACGAACCGCCAAAGCCTCTTCAGGAAATTCGCTCTGACCTTCCGGTGGCACTCTGCAAGGTGATCGCCCGGATGACTTCCAAAAAACCGGAAGATCGCTACGACAGTGCACAGGCTGTCTTGTTAGACGTTCGCAAGATTGCCAAAGCACTCAAGACCGGAGAGACCGTTGATCATCTGGTTGGATCTCCTGAGAATACCAATTCTTCATTCCCGGTTAAAAAGCCTGCGCTGGTCTTGCCGCTGCTTTGCCTGCTTGTCGCTTTGTGTAGTGCGGGAATGGGCTTCGTGATGCAGAAGTCTGTAGCTGAAGTCGATCCCGATGCGATTGACAGTTCAATTCCAAAGAAGGATACCGCACGCGAGCAGTACAAGCATGCAATGCTCCGGTATGATGATGAAGACGCATTTAAGGCGGTCATTCATCGATTCCCGACCGATAAGGTTTGGACTCCGAAAGCTCATGAGCAACTTGCGATGATGTACCTCAGGAACTCTTCGCGTCATGCTGAAGCACGTGAGCAGTTGCGAATTCTGAAAACTCAATATGGCCCGGCAGAAAAAGCCAAAGCCCAAATCGGTGAAGCCTACTTAAGTGCGATCGATGGTGAATATCGAGCCCCAAGCGCGACGCTCAGTCAACTGGATTCAGAAATCCAGGAGCATATTTCTGGCAGTTGGGAGCAACGTGTCGAAGATATTCGCGAGATGATTCAACAACTCGAAGAAAAGCAAAAGCCAGCAACGTAAGCTGCGTTTATATTTATTGACAATGCTTGTCGTGCCCGTGTCGTTTACTTTCGTGACTTCATAGACTGCTCGCCAAAGTCAGAACATTAAAGACCAATATTGGATTTGCTCTCACGACAGACGGCTCATGAATACTCCGGGCGAAATCCTGTTTCCCGAATCTTTGATCAGCATACAGGCATGTTGATTTATCAAGTTCTCAAACAACTCAAGTTCAAAATACAATGACTGATGTGATTGAAGGGAGTCTGTACGACTTCCCGAAGTATTACGACCTCCTCTTTGGCTTCGACTGGAAAGCCGAGTGCGACTTCCTGGAACAATGTTTTCAAGAATATTCCAAGGTCAAAGTTCAACGACTCTTTGAGCCTGCCTGCGGAACGGGGCGGCTGCTGATCAAGTTGGCACAGCGAGGGTATGTCGTCGCTGGGAACGACTTGAATCCTCATGCGATCAAGTATTGCAATGATCGGTTGAAGCGGTATGGCTTTGATGAGTCAGCCGTGGTGGGAGATATGAGTGATTTCAAAGTGAAGAAAAAATTCCATGGGGCCTTCAACATGATTAACAGCTTCCGCCATCTTGAAACGGAAAAGCAGGCGACGAGTCATTTTCAGTGCATGGCGGACGGTCTGACAAAAGGGGGGCTCTACATTCTTGGCGTTCATTTGATTCCGACCGATGGGCCACGCATGGAAAATGAATCGTGGGTCGCCCGGCGAGGTAACTTACAAGTCAATTCGCACATGTGGTGCAAAGAACTCGACTTGAAAGGGCGTAACGAAAAACTGGGAATGAATCTCGACATCTACACGCCGACGAGCCATCAGCAGATTCAGGACGAAATGAATTATCGCACCTATACCGCCAAACAAATGGCAACGCTTCTCGCTCGAGTTCCCGAACTCGAAATCGCAGCCGTCCATGATTTTTGCTATGAAATGGAAACTACCATCGAAATCGACGAGACCTCCGAAGACGTCGTCTACATCCTCAGAAAACGATAGAGGTCACAACAGAAGTGATATGAACATGCGGTTGCTGGGCAAAGGGGGACGGATCGAAGAGCAATCGAGAAACTCTGAAGCTTGAGTCTCAACTTGAGTTCTCTGTTTTCTGGTTGCACAAAACCGCTCGTGTTCCTTCCGAATTATTCTGTATCACTCGGGGTTCGATGTCTTGTTCCCGCTGTTAAATCCTGATTCTGAAAAATGCACCATTTCCGCAAACTGTTCATACTCTCCTTTCTGTTTGCGGTCGTCGCTGCCATTCCATTTTTGATATTAGGTGAATCGTTCGAGGAGCAAATCAAAAACTGGTTTACCTCGGACTGGTCAGATTTTCAGCGATTTTCACTCATCGTTGGGCTGCTTGCAGTTGATATCGCGATCCCGATTCCTTCGAGTGCGGTGAGTACATACGGTGGAGCGGTTCTCGGGTTCATCCCGGCGACTGTCGCTTCCTGGGTCGGAATGATGCTCGGTTCACTGTCAGGTTTTTGGGGAGCCCGAATTCTCGGTCCGCGACTGGTTTCGAAGTTTTCGAAAGCTGAAGATTTGGAGTCACTCGAACGGCTGAACAAAAAGATTTCCCTGTGGATCATTGCCGTCGCTCGGCCACTTCCGATATTGGCTGAGGCGTCGATATTGTTGCTCGGTTCGCTGCGACTTCCTTGGACACAATTACTTCTTCCGTTATCCCTGAGTAATCTGGTCATCGCTGCGGCGTATTCTGCGATTGGGTATTGGTCCGTTGAACGCGACATCACATTTTATGTCGTGCTGGCATCGATGTTCTTTCCGTTGCTGCTAACATGGCTTGTTCGACGGCAATTGCACTCATTATTTTCTGATTCGACAACGTCAAGAGTAAAACCATGAAAGCTACTCTCCTGCAGGATTCTCAGCTTCGCTACGAGCCGAACTACGAACCTGTCCCAATTGAGTCTGCCGTTGAAGTCGAAGTTCTTCAGGCCGGAATCTGCGAAACCGACCTGCAATTGATTCAAGGGTATATGGGGTTTGCGGGAGTTTTGGGGCACGAGTTTGTCGGGATTGCCAAGTCCGGAAAGTACCAGAGGCGGCGAGTTGCCGGAGAGATCAACTGTGCATGTGGCGATTGTGAATGCTGTGCTCAGAGCAATCCGAATCATTGCCCGAATCGAACCGTGATTGGAATATTAAATCACGATGGGGCCTTCGCCGAGCGCGTTTGGGTTCCGGAAGAAAATTTGCATCCGATTCCGGATTCAGTCAGCGACGACCAGGCTGTCTTCGTCGAACCGTTAGCCGCCGCTTTTCAAATCCCGGCTCAGCTCGACTTGAGCGATTTTCAGAACGTCATCGTTCTTGGTGACGGTCGACTCGGGAACCTTTGTGCACAAGTTCTTCAAGGGTATAAGAAGTCTCCACTGGTGATTGGGAAACACCCCGAGAAACTCGAACGCCTGACAAAACTCGGCATCGATACCGAACTCTTAAGCGAAGTGAGCGAAACCAGATTTTCCGACCTCGTCGTGGACTGCACCGGCTCGCCGTCAGGGCTGGCGACTGCCTATCGCCTCATCAAACCGCGCGGGACAATTGTTCTGAAATCAACCTATGCTGGAGATCATAGCCCAAACTTGGCCCCGATCGTGATTGATGAACTGAATCTGGTTGGCTCTCGCTGTGGTCCGTTTCCTATGGCAATTGAAGCACTCGCTGCGAGCGAAATTGACGTCGACAGCTTAGTCACTTCACGTTTTCCCATTGAAGAGTCCATCAAGGCATTTCAGGTCGCTCAACAGAAAGATCAGTTGAAGGTGATTCTCACAGTAAAAGACAATGCCAATGACAAAGAGGACAATGGCGCAGAGTAAGTGCTAGCCTGCATTGCGCACGCGTTTTCTGGCTTGTGGGGTTTGGCGTTGGTTGTTTTTTGAATTGGGTGGCAAGTGGGCGTT